>JAUYSD010000348.1 GCA_030696505.1 Sulfuritalea sp.
CTTCGGCACGCCGATGTAGGCGGCCTGCTCGTCGCTCAGTTCCGACAGTTGCGCATTCAGCTTCTTCAATTGCAGGCGCGCCACTTTTTCGTCGAGGTGCTTGGGCAGGGTGTAGACGCCCACCGGGTAGTCAGCATTGCGCGTGAACAGTTCGATCTGGGCAATGGTCTGGTTGGCGAAGGACGACGACATCACATAGCTCGGATGTCCCGTACCGCAGCCCAGATTCACCAGGCGGCCCTTGGCCAGCAGGATGATGCGTTTGCCATCCGGGAAGATCACATGATCGACCTGCGGCTTGATCTCCTCCCACTGATACTTTTCGAGTGAGGCGACGTTGATCTCGGAATCGAAATGGCCGATGTTGCAGACGATGGCCTGATCCTTCATCTTCGCCATGTGGTCGTGATCGATGACGTGCACGTTGCCGGTGCAGGTGACGAAAATGTCGGCCTTGTCGCAGGCGTAGTCCATGGTGACGACGCGGTAGCCTTCCATCGCCGCCTGCAGCGCGCAGATCGGGTCGATCTCGGTGACCCAGACCTGCGCCGACAGCGCACGCATGGCCTGCGCCGAGCCCTTGCCGACGTCGCCGTAACCGGCTATCAGGGCCACCTTGCCAGCAATCATGACGTCGGTGGCGCGCTTGATGCCATCCACCAGGGATTCGCGGCAGCCGTAGAGGTTGTCGAACTTCGACTTGGTGACCGAGTCGTTGACGTTGATTGCGGGAATCTTCAGCTCGCCGCGCTCGTGCATCTGGTACAGGCGATGCACGCCGGTGGTGGTCTCTTCCGTGACGCCCTTGATCTTGGCCAGACGGGTCGAGTACCAGGTCTTGTCCGTGGCGAGCTTGGCGCGGATACTGGCGAACAGCACAGTCGCTTCCTCGCTGTCCGGCTTGTCCAGCACCGAGATGTCCTGCTCGGCGCGGCTGCCCAGATGCAGCAGCAGCGTCGCGTCGCCGCCGTCGTCGAGGATCATGTTCGAGTAGCCGTTGTCGGGCCATTCGAAAATGCGGTGGGTGTAATCCCAGTAGTCGACGAGAGTTTCGCCCTTGACGGCGAACACGGCCACGCCGTCGGCGGCGATCGCGGCGGCGGCATGGTCCTGGGTCGAGAAGATGTTGCACGAAGCCCAGCGCACTTCGGCGCCCAGCGCGGTCAGCGTCTCGATCAGCACCGCGGTCTGGATCGTCATGTGCAGGCTGCCGGTGATGCGCGCGCCCTTGAGCGGCTGGGCCTTGGCGAATTCCTCGCGGATGGCCATGAGGCCGGGCATCTCGGTCTCGGCGATGCGGATTTCCTTGCGGCCCCAGGCAGCGAGGCCGAGGTCGGCAATTACATAATCTTTTTTGTCAGTCACGGCGTTCATGAGGGTTCCTTGAACAGTGACCGGGAGGGAGGCGAACTCACCCTGCCCGGTACGGGTTAGGTGAGCGCAGTTTGAAAATGGTCCGAGCCTGGGGGGTAAGTGTGGGAACTACCCTTGCAGCGCTCCTCGGAAGCCGCGCATTATATCTTCTTTCGGTAAATGCGTTGCGCACTGCCGCAAATCCATCTATAATCGCTTTTCTCTGACGCGGGGTGGAGCAGTCTGGCAGCTCGTCGGGCTCATAACCCGAAGGTCGTAGGTTCAAATCCTACCCCCGCAACCAACAAATTGAATGAAGCCAATCACTTGACGGTGATTGGCTTTTTCATTTCCATCCGGCGTTTTCGATGATGGATTGGTCGATGTTCATTGCTGCAGAAGCTCGAAGAGCGACTCGTTGACATAAAAATTCGTGCGCCCGAGCTTCGTCTTGCGCACCAGCCCGGCAGCTTCCAGAGCCCCCAGATATTTGGTTGCCGTTGGCCGCGACACGCCCAGGTCACGCTCGATGAACTCAATCTTCGTATAGGGATGGCGGAACAGATTGTTCAGCAATTCCTGGCTGTAGATCTTGGGCAAATCGCGCCGTAATCGCTGTTTGGTCGTCTGCATGAGATCACGGATGCCGCGCACCTTGGTAAGCGTCGCGCGCGAGGTTTCCTCCACTGCGGTGAGCATATAGATCACCCATGCCTCCCAGGCATCTTCCTCCCGTACCGCCTGCAACCCACGGTAGTAGTCCGGCTTGTGGCGCACGATGTAGCGACTGAGGTAGAGCACCGGCAAGTCGAGCAAGCCGTGCAACACCAAGTGGAGCAGGTTGAGGATTCGCCCGGTCCGCCCATTACCGTCGTAAAACGGGTGGATGCTCTCGAACTGATAGTGCAGCACCGCCATTCGCACCAGCGGGTCCGGGTCGTCCGGTTCGTCACGATGGAAGTGATCGAGAAAGTTTGCCATCAGCCGTTGAATCTCCGCCGGGTCTTGCGGCGGTTGATAAACCACATCCCCGGTCTGCTGATTTTTGAGCACGGTTCCCGGCAGTTTGCGCAACCCGGCCCGGTTCTGCTCCAGCGCCGCCTGAATCTCGAGTACGTCGGCGAGCCGCAGAAATCGTTGTTCCCGCACACGGGCGAGCCCTATCTTCAGGGCAGCGGCGTAATGGTGAACCTCCTTCGCTGCGGCGCTCGGAAAATGCCCCGAAAGCACATCGCCTTGAAATAGCTGATCTTCCGTGGTGACGATATTCTCGATCGCCGACGAATCCTTCGCCTCCTGCAATGCCAGGGTGTCAATCAGGATCGACTCGTTGGGAATCGTCGCCGCCGCCCCTTTCAATTCCGCCAAGGCGCGGTGCGCACGTGCCGCCAAGCGCAGCACGGCTGGAGTCTCCAGTTCAAGCGTGCCCGGAACGGGCAAGGGTTCAAGGGAAAAGGGCATATGTTAAGAAATTCTCGTTTTTTGGGTGTGACCCAATAACGTGTAAAGAATACAGTACTTTTCTTTATATGTTGTGGAAATGAGTAAAGCGATGGGCTTGGCCAAATGCAAGCGGTGAGTGAAGGGCCTTCGGGCTCATAACCCGAAGATCGCAGGTTCAAATCCTGTCCCTTGGCCGGTCGTGTAATTCAGCTGACCGACGTCATTTTGACGCGTTTACGACGGTGATCTGGTCATTGAGCGTCCAGTAATCGTAAAGGTAGCCGATGCCCGCAAGGCCGAGCGTACAAAGGTACAGAAGGCCGGTGACCCACTTGCCCATGTACATCCGATGAACCCCGAAAAAACCCAGGAAGGTCAGCAGAATCCAGGCGACGGAGTAGTTCACCCTGCCCGACTGAAATCTGAGATCGGCCTGACGGTCCATGGCCGGGATCAGGAATAGGTCTATCAGCCACCCGATGCCCAACAGGCCCAGGGTGAAGAACCAGATTGTTCCAGTCACCGGCTTTCCGTAATAGAAACGATGGGCGCCGGTGAACCCGAACAGCCAGAGGATGTAACCGACGGTCTTCGAGTGGGTATCGCTTGCCTGTGTCATTGTCTGGTTCCTGGTTTGGCCGATATTCGGCTTGGGTCGAATTTGTTTCAATGCCTGTCATGGAGAACGAGAAATCGTTGCGGAACCCGGTTCACATGCTGGCGCCGGCATCCCCGCGGCATCCCCGATTTCCGGCGGTGCCCACTCCAACAGTTCAGCCAGCCTGCGAACGATCCAGGCGGACTCCTTTTCGTTGAAGTTCGACGCATCGGCCATCAATCCCCGGTGGCAGCGCATCAGGACTTCCTGTTCCGAGAAGTTCTCCTTGAATGCGATGGTCCGGGCATGCTCGGTCAGCATGCAGGCCATGTCCTCGCACCGTTCATAGCGGTCCAGTATGACTCCATGAGATGCGTTCGGCCTGGTGTGTCCGGGGGTGACATGCATGAGCATGAACGATTGCGGGATGTCGATCTGATTATCGATGGGCATATGGGCTCAGGACGCGATCGACTCGGTTTTGTACATGGGATTTTCTCGGGACAAATTTCACGATCCGGCTTATATCTTCGCCAGCGTTTGGCTTATGCAACTCGGCGCAGGCGGTCTTGATATCTTACGGCGCCGTAGAACACCGCGGGATCGAAACACCCCCGAAATCGCGATCCGGAAGGCGGCGGCAGATAACGAAAGGGCGTGCTGAGTGGAAAGTGCAGCCCCTTCGCTGCTTTCGGCAACCGCGGTAGTTCCTGCCGCAAATCGCTGCAAATCGTTGGGCCGGACAGGCAGGCCGGTCAGTCGGCCATCATTCGCGAGAATTCCCCGCTGTCGATCAGCCGCTGCAATTCGCTGGCGCCACCGACCAGAACGCCCCTGACGAACACCATGGGGAAGGTGGGCCAGCCGGTCCACATCTTGAGGGCGTTGCGCCGCCTCCACTGGCCGAGATAGCTTCCATACTCAAGGTATTTGTACGGCGTTCCCAGCGCGTCCAGCGCCTTGCACGCCTTTCGCGGGAAGGGATTTTGCGCCATGCCGACGACCACGACCTTGTTTCCGGCGACGGCTGCCTGCACTTCGCCCACGATGTCGGCATGCTTGTCCGCGATGGACCGGCGGATGGCGGGATGAATATGGTCTTCGTCCAGGATGCTGCGACTCATGTCGGACTCCTCGGTCTTGTTGCTGCGATTACAGGCCATTGCCCGCACATTATCGCCGCTGCGCCGTCCCGCCAGCGCCAACTATCGTCCGCCATCATCCCGAGCCGGATTCCGGGGGGCCGCTTTGGTCTGTTGCTCAGGGAAGGCCGCTCGCGCATGCCGCCTGTCTTGGCGGCTAACAAGCCCGCGGCTTCTGGTGGAATTCCATGTGCAAGCTATACTTCATATCGAAGATTCGCTAATTTCAGATGGGAGCTTATCGTGAAAACCAGGAAAAATTTGGTATTGACGGCCCTGCTGGCCGGGTTGCTGGCGAGTGCGCAAAGCATGGCTGCGGAGTCGGAGCGCAAGACTGTGTCGATCAATGATCGCGTGCCAACGCCGCAGCAGGTTGCGGATGCACTTTTCCCCAAGGAAATCGAGGCCTTGAAAAAAGAATGCGCGCAGGCCGAGAAGGCCGGCATGCGTTGCCAGGCCAGGATTCCGAAATCGTCCCTGGATTCCGTGCTGGTCACATTCCCGCGCGGCTCGGCGAGCCTGAGCGGTGAGGCGCAGGAATTCCTTTCGGCGGTTGGGCAGGCTCTGAAGAGCCGGGAGTCGATGTGGACTTCGATACGAATCGAGGGTCATACCGACGTCACGGGCAGTCCGGCGGTCAATCAGCGCTTGTCGAAGGAACGCGCGGACGTCGTCAAGAGTTATCTGGTCAAGAATTTCGGGCTGAAAAACATAGAAACCGTCGGCCGTTCCAGTGAGCAACTGAAGGACCCGGCGGATCCGGAAAGCGCGCTGAATCGCCGCATAGAGTTCGTTCCCGAGTGGTAGTCGAGGCCGCTGGGGCGGCGGCCATTGCGCCTATTGCGGCTAAAGCCCCTGCGTGCGGATAACGCGTAGTCTGGCGGTCGCCGGGGCCGCGATGGCCGTTCGTATTTCGTCCAGGAGGCGCGACTTTTCGGCGCCGAGGGTGCCTTTGAGCACTAGCCGGTTGGAGACGTGGTCGCTGCGGAAGACCGTGCGCCTGAGTTCCAGCGCCGATATGAAGGTTTCCATTTCAACGAACAACTCGCGTTGATCGCAAGCCTGCCAGTCCGCAAATCTGGCACGGAAGCGGTCTTCACCCTGCGGAAAATTCACCACCAGCGTTGCCAGGAATTCAGGTTGCGTCGCATTGGCCAGGCGCGCCGAATTTTCCGCGTGTTGCCGCGACAGCGTTTTGCCGCCGAGGCCGTTGAGAATCATTACCGAACGCCGGATGCCGGCCTGCTGCAGCTTGTCGAGCGCTTCGCAGGTGCTGGCGAAGCTTTCGCCCTTGTGCACTTTCGCCAGCACCTCGTCATCGCCCGATTCGGCGCCGACGTAGGCGATGCTGAGGCCGGCGGCGGCCAGTTCCTTGAGTTCGTCGACCGATTTCTTGCGCAAGTTGCGCGGCAGGCAGTAACTGGACACGCGGTGCACCGCCGGCAAATGCTCGCGGATCGCATCGAGGATTTCGAGCAGGCGTCGGGTCGGCAGCACCAGCGCATCGCCGTCGGCGAGGAACACGCGGCGAATCTCGCCGCCGAAACGCTCGCCGCAGCGGCGCAGGGTCTCCAGGGTTTCCGTGGCATCGCGGGCGCGGAATTTCTTCTGCGGCGCCGTGTACATTTCGCAGAACGTGCACTGGTTCCACGAGCAGCCGTCGGTGACCGGCAGGATCAGCGATTCGGCCTCGCTGGGCGGGCGGAACACGGGATCGACATAGCGGATCGGGAAGCCGGGATTCATGTTGCCGGTGATGTTACGGGCGTTTGGTCCGCGAAGGTATCCCCTTGTGGGATTTCGAGGCTGGCGCAGGCTATGATTCTCCGCTCCCCGAAAACCTGATTCCTGCCCCATGTCCTTTCCCGCCCTGGCCTTTGTCGACCTCGAAACTACCGGCGCCACGGCGACGGCCGACCGCATTACCGAAATCGGCATCGTCGAGGTCGACGCGGATGGGGTGCGCGAGTGGTCCTGCCTGGTCAATCCGGGCACCCCGATTTCAGGCTTCATCGAGAGCCTGACCGGCATTTCCAACGCCATGGTGGCCAACGCACCGCCGTTCGAGGAGGTCGCCGCCGAAGTCAGGGCGCGCCTCGACGGACGGCTTTTCATCGCCCACAACGCGCGCTTCGACTACGGTTTCCTGAAAAATGAGTTCAAGCGCGCCGGCCACGATTTCCGCGCCACGGTGTTGTGCACCGTCAAGCTTTCGCGCAAGCTGTTTCCGCAGCATGCCAGGCACAACCTGGACAGCCTGATCGAACGCCACGACTTGACCGTCAGCAGCCGGCACCGGGCCCTGGGCGACGCGCGCTTGATCCACCAGTTCTGGAACCGGGTGCAGGCCGAGATCGCGCCGGAACTGCTCGACGAAATCGTCAGGAAGCTGACCGCGCGTCCGAGCCTGCCGGTGCACCTCGATCCGGCCGCGATCGACGATCTGCCGGAAGCTGCCGGCGTCTATCTGTTCTACGGCGAGAACGATCTGCCCTTGTATGTGGGCAAGAGCAAGGAATTGAAGAAGCGTGTGCTGTCCCACTTTGCCGCCGATCATGCGGCGGCCAGGGAAATGAATCTGGCGCAGCAAGTGCGGCGCATCGAATGCATCGAAACCGGCGGCGAAATCGGTGCGCTGCTCAAGGAGGCGGCACTGATCAAGCAATTGCAGCCGATTCACAACCGGACCCTGCGGCGCAACGATGAACTGTGTTTCTGGCAGCTCGTGGAAGAGCGCGCGGGCGAGTGGCGGCCGCAATTGTTGCTGGCAAGCGAGCTCGGCTGCCGGCAGCAGGAACAGCTGTTCGGGCCGTTCAAGAGCGCCAGGGAGGCGAAGCGCACGCTGACCGAACTGGCGAGGGAACATCGACTTTGCCACGCGCTGCTTGGGCTGGAGAAGGTCAAACCCGGCAAGCCGTGTTTTGCCCACCAACTGCAGCAATGCAAGGGTGCCTGCGTCGGTAAGGAGCCGGCATCCTTCCACAGCGCGCGCCTGATGGCGGCGCTCGGCCGCCAGCGCCTGGAGCCCTGGCCCTTCGCCGGTCCGGCATGGCTGCGCGAAGGCGACGAACTGCACTTGATCGACCACTGGCGCCACCTCGGCACGGCGCACAGCGAAGCCGATCTCTATGCGCTGCTGGAGACCTCGCCGCCGGCCTTCGATCGGGACAGCTACCGCATTCTGCTGAAGGCGCTCGATCGCATGACGCCGCTGGCGGCAATCCTCGCCAACGAGGCTGCAGAGACCAGCTGAAGCCGGTCCTCAGTGCGTTGCCGCAGGTGGGTTGCCGCGCCGCCGCGCCAGTCGTTCCTTGAGTTCGGGCATGACCGCAGCGGCGGCTTTTTCCCCTTCGAGCACTGCACGATGACGGCCGGCGAAATCGGTGGCCGGCAGTTCGGCGGTGATCGGACGGATCACGATATCGGCTTCCGTCGTTTCGTAGCGGCTGATCGACTGGCCCATGATGGCAAAGGTTTGCAACAGTACCTCGACCGTGCTCGAAGTACGCGCGTCGCGCGGCCTGACCGAGATATCCACGGCGATCACGAAGTCGGCGCCGAGACTGCGCGCGGCGCGCACCGGGATCGGGCTGACCAGGCCGCCATCGACATAGTCGCGGCCGTTGATGCTGACCGGCTGGAATACGCCGGGCACGGCGGACGAGGCGCGTACCGCCATGCCGGTGTTGCCGCTGCGAAAAAGCACGGATTCGCCGCTCTTGAGGTCCGTGGCAACCACGGCAAAGCTGCGCGGCAGCTTCTCCAGCGGCCGGTTCGCGACCGCACGATTGACGAAATTCTGCAAGGCTTCGCCCTTGAACACGCCGCGATCGGGCAGCGACCAGTCGCCGATCTGGGCCGCGTCGATGTCCAGAGCGATCTTCTGCAATTCGAATCCGGACAGTCCGGAGGCATACAGCGCGCCGACCACCGCGCCGGCGCTGGTGCCGACCACGAAGTCGGGCACGATGCCCTGCGCTTCGAGCGCCTTGATGACGCCAATGTGGGCAAAACCGCGCGCCGCGCCGCCGCCCAGCGCCAGGCCTATCTTGACGGGTGTCGGCGCCGGTGCAGGTGGCGGCGCTGGTTTTTCTCCCAACAGGGTACAGCCGGAAAGCAGGGTGACGGCAAGCAGGGCGAACAGGAGGCGGTGCGAGGCACGCATGACTTCAGCAGGGCCGCGACGTGGCAAGCGTCGGCCGCAAGGGCAGTGGAATTCGGCAAACGCACCGGGCACGAGGCGCCATCCTGGCGTCCGCGATGCCCGGCCGAGGGCTTTAGCTCGACGCGCCGGGCTTTCTGCCGGGGCTCTTGGGCGGAATGTAGCCCGCCACGCGGCATAGCACCGCCTCGACTTTCTCGCCATTGTTGAAGCGAGTCACGCTGCATTTCGAGATCTCGCCGCGCGCCGACAGGTCCGAAATCGAGCGGCGCACCTTGGCCAGGGAGAGCCCCGTCGCGGCAGCGATTTCGGAATCGAAGCGCTGGCCGTTAGCTTTCAGGTATTGCATGATTTCTTGCATATCAAGTGCTCCGCGTAAAGGTGAAGCTGGTGGGCCCAGCGAGACTCGAACTCGCAACCAAAGGATTATGAGTCCTCTGCTCTAACCATTGAGCTACAGGCCCGTCGTGAAACTGCAACGGCTCGCGTTGCATGAGCCGCCGGTATTGCGCAATCAGGTTTCGGAATCGAGGAAGCTGCGCAGCTTTTCGGAACGGGTCGGGTGACGCAGTTTGCGCAATGCCTTGGCTTCGATCTGGCGTATGCGTTCGCGCGTGACGTCGAACTGTTTGCCGACTTCTTCCAGCGTGTGATCGGTGTTCATTTCGATGCCGAAACGCATGCGCAGCACCTTGGCTTCGCGTGGCGTGAGGCTGTCCAGTACCTCCTTGGTCACTTCGCGCAAGGACGCAAACAGCGCCGCATCGCCCGGCGACAGTGTCGCCTGGTCTTCGATGAAGTCGCCGAGATGGGAATCGTCGTCGTCGCCGATAGGCGTTTCCATGGAAATCGGTTCCTTGGAGATCTTGAGGATCTTGCGGATCTTCTCCTCGGGCATTTCCATTTTCACCGCCAGCGTCGCCGGATCCGGTTCGAGACCGGTTTCCTGCAGGATCTGGCGGCTGATGCGGTTCATCTTGTTGATGGTCTCGATCATGTGCACCGGAATGCGGATGGTGCGAGCTTGATCCGCGATGGAGCGTGTAATCGCCTGGCGGATCCACCATGTGGCGTAGGTCGAGAACTTGTAGCCGCGGCGGTATTCGAACTTGTCTACCGCCTTCATCAGGCCGATGTTGCCTTCCTGGATCAGGTCGAGGAATTGCAAACCGCGGTTGGTGTATTTCTTCGCGATGGAAATCACCAGACGCAGGTTGGCCTCGATCATGTCGCGCTTGGCGCGACGAGCCTTGGCTTCACCGTT
>JAUYSD010000102.1 GCA_030696505.1 Sulfuritalea sp.
GAATGGGTAAGCAGCCGTTGGCGCTCACGATAATTGGAGGACCGGTCTTGCATCTTTTGCGGTCATTCCATTGCTGGCGCGCGGAAATTTTGCTCGCTGCGCAAATTCCTCAAAGCTCTCTATCGACAGGGGCCTGCTGAAGAAATAGCCCTGATAGGCATGGCAGCCTACGCTGGCGAGGAAGTCACGCTGCAACGCTGTTTCCACGCCCTCTGCAATGACGCCCAGCCCCAAACTCCGGGCAAGCGCCACGACAGTTCTGGCAATCGCCGCATCGTTCGGGTCGCTGAGTACATCGCGCACAAAGGACTGGTCGATCTTCAACTGATCGAGTGGCAGGCGCTTCAGGTAAGAGAGCGAGGAATAACCGGTGCCGAAATCATCCAGAGAGAAGCCGACGCCCCTGGCCTTTAGCGCGAACATCTTTTCGATGATGTCCCCCACATTGGTTACCAGCAAGCTTTCGGTCAGTTCGAGTTTCAGTCGCTGTGGATTGGCGCCGGTGTCCTTGAGCACTGCCAGTACCTCATCGACGAAGTAAGGCAGGCGAAACTGGTGGGCGCTGACATTTACGGCAAGCGTAAGGCAAGCCATTTCGGGCCTGATTGCCCAGAGCGCCAATTGCCTGCATGCGGTTTCCAGCACCCAATGGCCCAAAGGCAGAATCAAGCCGGTTTCTTCGGCGAGGGGAATAAAATCGGCCGGCGACACCATGCCGCGCTCGGGATGCTGCCAGCGCACCAGAACCTCCGCACCCGTCAGGCGGCCATCGCCTACCACCTGAGCCTGGTAGTGAAGCAGGAACTGATTGTTCTCGATTGCCTCGCGCAGATCTGCCTCCAGAGCCGCTCGCTCCACAACAACTGTCTGCATGACGGGATCAAAGAAGCGCAGGGTATTACGCCCGGTTTCCCTCGCTTCATGCATGGCGAGATCGGCCTCCGTCAGGACTTTGTCGACGGACACATTGTGGCCCCGGAACATGGTGGCGCCAATACTCGCGGTGATGCCGTAGTCGATATCGCCGAGCAGGTATTTTTTTTCGAGTGCGGCGAGGATTTTCATCCCTACGGTTTCGGTCTGGGTCGCGGCTTCTTCGATGTTCCTGCTGAGATTTCCTAGAACCACCACAAACTCGTCGCCGCCGACCCGCGCCACGGTGTCACCCTCGCGCACGCTGGCGGTCAGACGTTGCGCAACGTCCTGCAGCAGCAGATCGCCCTTGTCGCGGCCCAGCGTGTCGTTCAGCACCTTGAACTTGTCGAGATTGATGAACAGCAGCGCGCCATAACTTCCACTGCGGCTGCTGGCCGTCATCGCCTGGTTCAAGCGGTCCAGCAGGAGTATCCGGTTAGGCAGAGCCGTCAGCTGGTCAAAAAAGGCCAGCGTATTGATCGTTTCTTCTGCCTTCTTGCGTTCCGAGATATCGAAGTGCGCACCAATGTAATGGGTCACGGTGCCATCGTCGGCCTTCACCGTCGAGATCGTCAGCCATTTTGGATATACCTCGCCATTCTTGCGCCGATCCCAGACTTCCCCCTGCCATTGACCCGTGCTTTTGATGATTTTCCACATGGAGCGATAGAAGTCTGCGTTGTGGCGGCCGGATTGAAGCAGGTGCGGTGTCTGCCCCACGACCTCCGCCGCCGTATAGCCGGTAATTTCCGTAAAAGCCCGATTGACCCTCAGTATCCGGCCCTCGGGATCGGTGACCATCATGCCCTGCTGCGATTCAAAGGCCATGGCAGCAATCCGCTGGTCTGCCGCCGCCAGATCCCGTTCGGTGAATAGAGCGCGTCGCCGCCTTTGGATGAACGCCAGGCCCAGCGTGCCGAACACCGCAATCACGCCAAACAAAGTGCTCTGAATCCGGAGGTCAGTTCTCCACGCCGCAAAAAGCGGCTCCAGATCGCGACTGACGGCCACTACCAGGGATTTGTCCATCAGCGGAGTCGTGAGCCGGATGGTGCGCAGGGCCATCATGCGTTCGTCCCCGGTGACATAGACCTTTCCGGTGGCCAGACTGGCGACCTGACCGCTGTCTCGATGCCGCGTGAAGAAGCTGCCCGGCGTTGCCAGGTCCGTGCCTTCGCTCTTCCTGTTCAGCGGCGATGTCTGAAGGAGTTTGCCGTCGCCATGGGCAATCGACGTCCGCATGTCGGGCGTGTAGCGAACGGAATCGAGAAGGGTGGAGAAATACTCCGGCTCTACGCTGACAATCACAATACCTGCAAACACGCCGTCCGGCCCTGCGATGGTGCGAAACAGGCTGACCACGAAAGTGTCGAGTACCGTCTTGAACGGGGCACTGACGTGAAGAATTGCTGGGTCGGGATTGTTGATGGCTGTCTGAAAGTATTCCCGCTTGAAGAAGTTCATCCCTACGAGTGTTTCGTTGCTCGATGCGATCACCGTGCCATCCGCTTGAATGACCAGAATGGGCCGGATTCCAAGCATGGCATCGTTGATGACCTTCAACTCACGATTTGCACGTTGGAATCTGTCGTTCTCTGCCCGCCAGGACGGAATATTCTTGAGGATGCCTTCAATGACGCGATTGGACAGAAGCAGTTGGGGCACCACGTTCTTCTCAATTACTTCGGCCTGGCTCGCCAGGCGCGTTTGTTCCTCGGCTTCAATTTCGCCGTGCTCCTGGTACTTCGAATAGCCGAGGTAACTACCCAATCCCAGCAAAGCCCCAAGAAGGAACAGCCACTCGACGAGCCGACGACGATTGCCGAACGCTGGATCTGTTGCAGTCATCGTAAGCTCCAACTCGTTCGCGCTACTCGGTAGCAGCGCAGAGGCCACGCACAAAGTCACGACGCGATTTTTCAAAAGCGGTCGCAACCCCTGACTGATTCACAGTACGAATTGCCGCGCCGATGTTCTGTTCGCTAACGCACGCAATTGGCATTCCCCCTACCTGCGTACTGTTTTGAGTCGGCGCCCGCCCCGGAACCATACTGGCGTCGAATTCGAACAGTTGGAAGGCAGTACCAGTGGTCGCTCTTTCGCTACGACCGGACAACCGTCGGCCCCACTTCGTCGCACTCTGGACGGATCGTCTTGGGCGGCTGCACCAGGTGACCACCGGCTGCTACCTGGCACCCAAATTCAATGGCGGCAATTCGGCCTCGAACTTGAAGGAGCCCAGCAGCGCAGCGGTGGCGATCACGCCCCAGGTGGCGAGCGCAGTGGCCGGCCACAGCGCGACGCGAAAGGTGGAGATGCGCGTGCGCAGACCGCCATCGAGCAGGATGATCGCCAGCGCGAGATAGCCGACGAAGAACGAGGCGCCGAAATCGTCGAGGTGGATGCCGCCGGGGTCGTCTTCGCCGGCCAGCATGCCGATGACCAGGAAGATCAAAAGGAAAGGAAGGCCCAGGCGCGCCGACAGCGTAGTGGCCAGCACGCCGAGAAACAGCAAGATACCGGCGAGCAGCAGCAGGGTATTGACTTGATCCACGTCAGGGCACCCCTGACATCGCGGAACCGAGAAGACTGTTCGTGGGCGCAATCGACGAGAAAGCTCTGGCCCCATGGTAGCGGAATTCCCCTTGCGCCGTCCTCGCCGTACCGCCAGCGCCAACTTTCAGAATTGCGGCAATGATCCCGTTCGACGCAATACCGTCATCAAGAGCAGGGTTTTCGACAACTCCGCGCACTTTTACACGCGAAGTCATGGCTGTACTATTATTGCAAATGCATGAATCCGAGCCTTTTGGCGGGAGTAGTCGGCGGTCGCGTGCTAACCCGTTGGACAAGGCAATTCAACATCAAGGGAATATTTCCTTGATGAATTGCGCGAATGCCCTGACAGTCTGCCAATCAGGTTCTCTATACCAATGCCGGCGGCGCGGGTTCTGTTGTCGTTTCTTGGTTTTTTCGAGCGATCCAAAGCACATAGGGGCCTAGCATGAGGGTTCTGGACCAATTGTCGCGGCGACTGCTTCTGGCGATGTTGCCGCCGCTCATTGCGCTCGCGCTGCAATGGACATTATGGGCAGCCATTCAACCCTATGCCTGGCTCCTGTTCTACCCGGCGGTCTTCGTTAGCGCCTGGATCGGCGGGCTCATCCCCGGACTGCTGTCCACCTTCGTCTCCGCCGCATTGGCCCGCTGGTTTTTCATTGCGCCGCAGTTCTCGTTCGGCGCCGAAACGCCGATGTCCCTGGTTTCGATCGGCGTGTTTCTGCTCATGGGAATTTTGTTCAGCATTTCGCATGACCGACGGCTAAAGGCGATCAAACAGACCGAGGATGCCAACGCCGCCTTGCTTTCCAGCAAGGAACGCTATCGCATGCTGTTCGAGTCGATGGACGAAGGCTTCTGCGTGATCGAGATGCTATACGACCCGGACGGCAAGCCCAACGACTACCGCTTTGTGGAAATCAATCAGGCCTTCGTCAAGCAATCCGGCTTGCAGGATGCGCAAGGCAAGACGATCCGCGAACTGGTCCCCGACCAGGATGGCAGCTGGTATGAAATCTTCGGCAAGGTGGTTGCAACGGGCGAACCGATCCGCTTCGACAACCCGTCGCCTGCCGTGCAGCGGCATTTCGATGTCTTTGCTGCGCGCATCGGCGGCGCCGGCAGCCGCATCGTGGGCATCCTGTTCCAGGACATCACCGCGCGCAAGCTGGCCGAGCAGAAACTGGTCGAAGCCAAGGAAACCGCCGAACTGGCCAATCGCGCCAAGGACTCCTTCCTCGCCACCATGAGCCACGAGATACGCACCCCGCTTACCGGCATGCTCGGCATGCTGGAACTGCTCTCACTGACGCAACTCGACCAGGAGCAGCATGAAACCCTGGACGCCGCCTGGGATTCCGGCCGGGGGCTGTTGCGTATCGTCAGCGACATCCTCGACTGGTCGAAGATCGAAGAAGGCAAGCTGGAAATCTCGCCCCGCCCCACCTCGATCCCGTACTTGCTGCAGGATGTGGTCAACACCTATTCGCGCGTGGCCAGCGCAAAGTCCCTGATGCTCTGGCAGCACGTCGATGCGCGGCTCACTCCAGCCTACATCGTCGATCCCCTGCGCCTGTCGCAGGTGCTGAACAATTTCGTTAGCAATGCGATCAAGTTTACGCAACAGGGAGAGATAGAACTGCGCGCGGAGTTGCTGGGCCACCTCGACAGCGGCGACCGTATCCGCTTCTCCGTCAAGGACACGGGCATGGGCATTGCCGCGGATATGCAGCAACGCCTGTTCCAGCGTTACCGGCAGGAAAGCGCCGACACTGCCCGCATGTATGGCGGCACCGGCCTGGGTCTGGCAATCTGCCGACGTTTGGCGGAACTGCTGGACGGACAGATCGAATTGCAAAGCGAGCAGGGGCAAGGCTCGGTATTCAGCATCACGCTGATCCTGCCGATTTCCGGTACGCCGGGCGAACTCGTCGCAGGCGCGCACCCGGAAGTGAAGCCGCGCGAGGTCAAGCCCCTGATCACCGGTGACGGCGAGGTGCCGCTGGTACTGGCGGTGGACGACCATCCGATCAATCGCGACCTGCTGGCGCGGCAAATCAGGCTGCTCGGCCTGCGTGCCGAAACCGCGGAGAACGGCCAGGCCGCCTTGTCGATGTGGCATGTGGGGCGCTTTGCGCTGATCATCACCGATTGCCACATGCCGGAAATGGACGGTTACGAGTTTTCGCGGAAAGTACGCCGGCTCGAAACCGAGGAGTCTCGATCGCGTACGCCCATCGTTGCCTGGACGGCGAATGCGCTGGCCGAGGAAGCGGGGCGCTGCGAGGCGGCCGGCATGGACGATCTGCTGGTCAAGCCGGCCACTTTGGTGCAACTGAGATCGACATTGGCGAAATGGCTGTCCATCAGTGCGGCAGACGAGGAAGTGCCCGCGATTCCATCTGCAGAGGACAGCGCGCCCATCGATCATGCGGTGCTAAGCACCGTCGTTGCCGACAGCGCCGCGCATGCCCAGGTGCTACAGGATTTTCTGTCGCACATACGCGCCGACCACTCGAAGCTCTCGGCGCTGCTCGCGCAGGGTGATCGGGCCGGTCTGGAGAGCACCGCGCATCGCATGAAGGGGTCCAGCCGCATGGTCGGCGCAAAGTCTCTGGCGGCAAGCTGCGAAGCCATCGAGCATGCGGCGCGGAATGACGATTTAGCCAGCGCCAGGTCCGCCAAGGCGGCATTGGATCAAGCGCTCGACGAACTGGCGACCTATCTTTCCGCCGCAAACAAGCCGGGAGACAACCGATGAAGATTACCGACCTGAACGTGATGATTCTGGAGGACGACGAGTTCCAGCGCAATATGCTGGTCGGCATGCTGGGCACGCTGGGCGTCGCCTCGATTCTCGACGCAAGCAATGGCAAACAGGCGTTGGAAATCATTCACGGACCGAAATCTGAAGCGATCGACGTGGTGCTTTGCGACTTGAACATGCCTGAAATGGATGGCATGGAATTCCTCCGCCATCTCGGCGCAGGACATCGGAACATTGCCGTCATTCTGATCAGTGCGCTGGACAGCAAGCTGCTCACTTCGGTCGGCCGCATGACCGAGTTGTACGGTGTCCAGCTGCTGGGCGTGATCGAGAAGCCCGTGCTGCCGGAAAGCCTCAGGGAACATTTGCTGAAGTACCGTCTGACCACTCGCAAAGTACCGCGAGCCGCCGCACCCAGCTTTGCGCTGGACGAGATCCTGGCGGGAATACGCGCCGACCAGTTCGTGCCCTTCTTCCAGCCCAAGGTGGATATGAAAAGCGGACGGCTGACGGGTGCGGAGGCGCTGGCGCGCTGGATACATCCGGATCATGGCGTGATCGGCCCCCATGCATTCATCCCCGCGCTGGAGCAGACCGGAAACATCGACGACCTGACCTTCCGCATGCTCCGAAAGTCCGCCGCGGCGCTGCGCAGCTTCCATGAAAAAGGCCACAGGCTCACCGTCTCGGTCAATCTGTCGCTGGTTTCCCTCGACGACACGTCGCTGGCGGACAGGATCACCCAGGCGGTATGCGAGCTAGGCGTGGACCCCAAATTCATCGTGCTGGAGATCACTGAGTCCGCCGCCATGACCAATGTCGCGCCGGCGCTGGAGAACCTGGCGCGGCTGTGCATGAACGGCTTCGCGCTTTCGATCGACGATTACGGCACCGGCTCGTCCAACATTCAGCAGCTCACGCGCATCGCATTCAGCGAGCTGAAGATAGACCAGTCCTTTGTCAAGGACTTTGCCGACAACAAGGCATTACGCATCGTGGTGGAGTCGAGCATCGATATGGCGCGCAAGCTGCTGGTCAGGAGCGTGGCGGAGGGCGTGGAAACGCAGAGGGACTGGGATGGCCTGAAGCTCGTCGGCTGCGATACGGTGCAAGGCTACTTCGTCGCCCGGCCGATGGACGAGGCGGCTTTCCACAAATTTGTTGCAGACTTTTTGCCGTTCTGAAACCAGATCCATCGTTCTCGGCGTCCGCCCACAATCCCCTCTGCGACGGGAATAGCAAGGATACATCGCTGCTGCTTGCTTCTTCAATATGGCGTGAATGGTGCCGGCGAGTATTTCGGTTATGTCTGCTCATGCGCTGCTGCCATTCACTCAAAACCTCAGCATTTCTTTTCGCCGAATGTTTTTTGCTGGCCGACCGGGTGAGGTCGGCAACGACTGCTTCGTAGAATTCCATTGCGCAAAAACTGGGTTTAAAACTGGGTTTGGCGGGGCGGCCGCTTTGGAGAAAGCTGGCGGGCCGCAATAGGTACTTAGGGTGAGTAGCGATTTTCGATAAGCGGCCACTTGGATTCTTGTCACCCCAGATTTCTTGATGGTGTATTGATGAACGGCAGCAATACGCACTTGGATTCAACCGGTGGATGCAACAGATTGGCTGAATCGTTCAGGCCGAAAAGCACTCAACGGTTTCGATATTTTGAATGTCGGCAGTCAAGGGTCACTACGCGGCGCTATCGCCGCCGTCTATCGTGCGGGCCATACTCAAGAAGCGTACTTTCTAAAAACTCCGCTGTGCCGCTTCCTTGACAATCATACCTACGATCCAGAAGGCCACGCTATAGGCAAGCGGTAGCAGGATGAACATCGTCAGAAGTTCGAGCAGCCCCAGGCGAGCGGCGCTTGGCCACCAGTTGGTGACGTAGAGCGCGACATACCCAAATCCCCAATATTCGGCGAGCTTGAATGCGACGCTGGCGCGACTACTGCGTGACCGGTCGGCCCCGAGCATGCCCACAAATCCGATCAGCAGAACCAGCATTCCGACGGACTTGAGGACGACAATGGTCATTGCTTCGAACCGTCAGCGTTCCTGGGGCCTGAGACTGCATGGTAGGCACACCGAATTACTGTGGCGATCATGACGGCATAGCCGTCGCCAAGAAAACGCTCACCTGATTGCACTTGGTCCCCGTGTCCGAGTTCGGATGGAACTCGATGGGCACCACGACCTTCCCTCCGTTCAGAATGTGCTCGGCATAGGCACGATCGGCGCCCTGGATATGGGTGATCAGCCAGTGTCTATAGAACGCCAGTAAGCCTTCTTTGGCGTCCGTGCGCACCGATGCCTGCTCAATTTCCACCACATCGCCGAGAATCTGCCGATGCGCTTCGGCGTGCGCCGCGCTTCCGGAATAGCCATAGAGCCGCATCAGCGCTTCTTCGAACTTGAAATGGAACTCGGTGAATTGCCTGACTTCCACCAGGCTGTAGTGAATCGCCGACCAGCCCTGGTTCGTCACCACGGCCTCTTCGACACAAGAAAACAGGCGCAGCAGTTCCTGATGTTGCTTATCGATCTCCTCGATACCCACTGAATATTCAGCGCGCCACTCCATAAGCCCCTCTTCATGTCGATCGCCGCGTTTGCACGGGGCAAACCTTGTTGGAAACGCTGGGGCAGGAGAACGTGTAAGACTTCAGGCATCTACGTGCCATAACCATTAGATTAGCATGGTTATGCTGATAGGGAGTTTGTGCCTGACTAATTTGATCGCGAGGCGCGGCAAGGAAGTGATCCGCAGCTGTCAATTCCCACGATTGTCAGGGTCGGCAACGTATGCCACTGACCTGGACCGGCCGACCAATCTCGCCGCGGCGCTCAATCGCGGCTACCTTCAAGCGTTAGCGGTTGGTGCTGCAGATGATTCTGGCCTTGAAGCAGATTTGCAGCCAGCTTCTCTTGCGCTCGTTATATCTGCGATAGCCATCCTGATCGCAATTGCGAAGCCATGTGACCGAGCTGACTTGCTTCGCCAGATCATCGAAACCATGCGAGAGGATTTTCGCCAGATGAGAGCCCTTCTGTTCAAGACAGGACGATGAATATGAAGGCCAAGAACGCCATGGCGGCGTGACAACGACAAGAAGTAGCAGTTAGCGCGGGAGCAGTCTCTGAAGCGACAACGGCATGCGACTAGCTAAGCGAATACACAGTCTGCGGAAAAAGTTGCTCTTGAGAAAGCTGGCGAAGTCGTCCGCGCGAACCGCGAAGGCCGTCGCCGACATGCTCAAGTTAGTAGCTGAATCCGACCGGCGAATTGAGGACGCTGAAGCGGCTGCGGAGATATCAAGGCGCTCATCCGCGACGGACGCAAATAGTGCCGTAGGCCAGCACTCATAGCTCGATCACCCATTCAGGGCGAAACCCGATGTCCGCGGCGGCCTCCACTGGGTAACCGCGCTGATTGCTGACCACCTGGCACCCGCTCTCCGCCGTGAAGTTGATGTTGGTGTGCGTGTGGCCATAGCACCACGTCGCGATGGGGTGCTTCTTCATAAGCCATTCGAGGTCGGTGACAAAGTAGGGAGATAAGTCGTTTCCCTGATGCAATGGCGCGATGCATTGCCGGTGAGGCGCGAAATGGGTCACCACCACGGTCTTGCCATCGAAGGGCTTGGCAAGCTCTGCATCAAGCCAATCGACCGCACTGCGATGCAATGCCAAGGTGTCTCCAGGAGACAACGTCTTGCCTTGGCGCGCTGCTATCAAAAAGTAATCATTGATACCGCGCTGGGCGATAGCCATGTAGGGCAAGACATGCTCCTTGCCGTAAAGGCTGAAGCCGCTCCACAGCGTGCACCCTAGAAACCGGACATGGCCATTGATGATCTGGTCGGTATCCGTGTAGGTGGCATCTGCAATTTCAGCCACGTCCCGTTCAAGAAATCGGATGCCGAGCCGCCTTGCGGTACCGCGCATCTCGTTCAGCAACTCCAGTCCGGCATGGTAATACTCGTGATTGCCGGCCACGTAGAGCACTTGCTTTCCTGGAAATGCGTCGGCCGCCCAATACAGGCCGCTGGTGCCACTCGCGATGTCTCCAGCCAATATGACCACATCCGCCTCGGTGGCGGGCGGTGCCCATGGCACAGGCATGTGCTCCAGGTGGAGGTCAGAATAGAGAGCGATCTTCACGGCACGCTCATGGCGTTCATTACGAAAGAGGACTTGCGTCATTATTGCAAGAGAGCAACTTCCAGGGCAATTGTGCATTCAAGGGTTCTATGCCATTTGCACTCGGTGAGTGCATCAGCGATTAACTGGCTTTCTCAGCGAAAGCTTGCGACAGCGCCCCTTGCCATAGGCGGTAGCCGATTTTGCCGACACTGTCGCAAGATTCTTTGCAATCCCGGGCGCAATCTGCGATCAGTCTATTTGCCCCAAATTTGCCCAGTCTCCCCGCAAAGCCCGCAAACACAAGGCGTTTCTGTCAATGCACCGTACACACCCTGCAATGATCATTGGCCGACTGTTACTCGCCTACGTCATCAGCTCCACCCGCCACTCCTGGGCATACCCGACCGGCCCTTCCTCGCTCTCCATACGTTCAATGCCCCTGAAAGTCATTCGCCCATTCCCAAGCCCGGTGATCACCGGCTCATACAAGGTGGCCAGATGGCCGTCACTGGTTTGGTTGTCGATCGCGGAGAGCTGCAGGACTTGTACGCTGCCGTAAGCACGATGCTGCACGCTGAACATCTGCAGCTGTCCACTCAGCCAAGTGACTTCGCCCAAGTTGCGCTTGCGCAGTTTTCTGCCATACCGGCGGAGGAGTTGAACGGTGGCTTTCATAACTACTGCTATAATATCCAGTAGTCGGCCAAGGCGCGAGGTGATCTTAATGCGGTATTGGCATTGGGCGGATCGTGGATTAGTGGTTCTGCTCGTGACGTGCGGCGGGCTCCGGAACGAGCAGGTTGCGCGATGGACACTGATCATCCCATATCAGCCTACTTCTGGTCGGCGCGGGTGGTCGCGCAGCTTCTGTCCCGATCACTGACGGGCGCCCAGGCGGGTCAATCGACCCCGCCCATACGATCGGCCTAATCACTGCCGATCTCTATGGCGCCAGCTGGGCTTCCTTCGCGCATAATTCACCGCATGCCCAGCCTTGCCCCGCCCCGCGACCCGGTCCTCGCCCGGTTGCTCGCCACCTACCCCGTGTTTCGCGACGCCCGGCCGCTCGTGGTCGGGATCCATAAAGCGCTCATGGCGGCGCATCCCGAGATTGACAAGGGCGCCCTGCGCAAGACGCTCCAACGCCACACCGCGTCCACCAAATACCTCAAGGCCGTGGCCGCGGGCGGTGCCCGCGTCGGTCTGAACGGATTCCCCGCCGGCGAGATCAGCGCGGAACAGCAAGCCCAGGCCCAACAAGCCCTCAAGGACCGCTTTTTCAAACAGGCTGAGCAACGCCGCGAACTATTGAAGGTCCAGGAGCAGCAGGCCAAGCTGCAGCAGTTGGTCGCCAAGTTCACGCCGCGCTGAGGCCGAATCCGATGCTGGCCACGTTGTCGAAGCCCACATCGCTTGCGCGCCGCCTCTACGCCGCCGTGGTGGCGGTGCTCTGCGCGACCTTGCTTTCGGGATGTTTGTTCTCGATTGGCCTCACCAACAGCCCGCCGCCACCCACTGTCGGCGCGGGGCCCGCGTCCGATCGCCGATAACTGGGCGCCACCAGCATGACCAAATCAAAACTCATCGTCGTAACCGGCGTGACGCGCGGTCTCGGTCGCGCGATGCTCCAGGAATTCGTCGCGCGCGGCCATGTCGTGGCCGGCTGCGGACGCACGGAAGCCAGCATTGAAGAGCTGCGGCGCGCCTTCCCGGAACCGCATCGATTTGCCACCGTGGATGTCGCCGACGACCGGCAGGTCGGCAAATGGGCGCGCCATGTGCTGACCACTCTGGGACCACCCCAGCTTCTGATCAACAACGCGGGCCTGATGAACACGCCCGCACCGCTATGGGACGTCCCGGCGGCAGAATTCAGCGCCGTGATCGACGTCAATATCAAGGGCACCGGCAATGTCCTGCGCCATTTTGTGCCGGCCATGATCGCGCAAGGCCGCGGCGTCATTGTCAATTTCAGTTCCGGCTGGGGGCGCGTCACGGCGCCGAACGTGGCCCCCTACTGCGCCAGCAAGTGGGCCATCGAGGGCCTGACCCGCGCCTTGGCCCAGGAACTGCCCAAGGGCATGGCGGCCGTCGCGCTGAATCCTGGAATCATTGATACCGAGATGCTGCGCCGGGCTTTTGGAGACTCGGCCGGCGACTACGAGTCGGCGACTGAATGGGCCGCGCGTGCTGTCCCGGCCATCCTGAAACTGGGACCGCGGCACAACGGCAAGGCGCTCAGCCTGGATTAGCCCATTGGGGCGTGCCGTTTGCGCCCGCCCGCCGGTGCTCCGAACAGCGGCCGGCCCGTCGCCACTTGCAATTTCCGCGATACTGGATAAAACTCCAGCTATCGAGGAATCGAACATGAATCTCCGTTTCATTTGCCCCCATTGCCGCGTATCGGTCGATCCGGCCGCCATGGAAGTGTCCCAAAGCGAGTCCGCCGAGTTCCGCGTGTGCCCCGCTTGCGACACCCCCGTGCTGCTGGCCTTGCGCTGCGAGTCCAATGGTCAGCCCCCAGCCTCGGCGGGCACTTGCATGCCGTCAGGAGTCGGGGTCGCGCACCGCGGCGCCGATCTGCACAATTCCAGTAAATCCCCGGCATGACCGCACCCGACGAATTGAAGGAGCCGCCGGCGCCGGCCTACCTGGCCGCACTCAATCCGGCCCAGCGTGCCGCCGTCGAATTCGGAATCGCCCCGGATGCCGCCGCGGCCGCGCCCGGCCCGCTGCTGGTCATCGCCGGCGCCGGATCGGGCAAGACCCATACCCTGGCGCACCGCGTGGCGCATCTGATCGCCAGTGGGGCGGATCCGGCCCGGATCCTGCTGCTGACCTTCTCCCGCCGGGCCGCAGTGGACATGACGCGGCGCGTCGATCGCCTCATCGCACGGCAATTGAACGGCCATCGCCGCGGCGCAACGGGCGCCCTGGTCTGGTCCGGCACCTTCCACAGCGTCGGCGCCCGCCTCTTACGCGAGTACGCGGGCCGCATCGGTCTCGCGCCGGGATTCACCATCCACGACCGCGAGGATTCGGCCGACCTCCTGAATCTCGTCAGGCATGAGCTGGGCTATTCCGGGAAGGAGAAGCGCTTTCCGCTGAAAGCCACCTGCCTCGGCATCTATTCCGCGGTGATCAATACCCAGGCAGGTCTGAAGGACGTGCTGCAAACCAGCTACCCCTGGTGCGCGGCCTGGGAGTCCGAGCTCAAGCAGATCTTCCTGCGCTATGTCGAGGCCAAGCAGCACCAGCAGGTGCTCGACTACGACGACCTGCTGCTCTACTGGGCGCGCATGGTGACGGATCCCGAGCTCGCCGGCGAGCTGGGCGAGCGCTTCCGCCACATTCTGGTCGACGAATACCAGGACACCAACCGCCTCCAGGCGGCGCTCGTGCTCGCCATGAAGCCGGAAGGCCGCGGGCTGACGGTGGTCGGCGACGACGCCCAGTCGATCTATGCCTTTCGCGGCGCCACCGTGCGCAACATCCTCGACTTCCCGGGCCAGTTCACGCCCGGCGCCGCACTGATCACGCTGGATCGCAACTATCGTTCGACACAGCCGATACTCGCGGCGGCCAACGCCGTGATCGCCCTGGCCAGCGAGCGTTTCACCAAGAACCTGTGGAGCGAGCGCGCTTCCTCGTCCAGGCCGCGCCTGGTGACCCTCCGCGACGATGCGGAGCAGGCCGGCTTCATCGTCGAGCAGATACTGGCGCGGCGCGAGGAAGGGGTGAAACTCAAGGCCCAGGCCATCCTGTTTCGCGCCGGTCACCATAGCGCACGGCTGGAGATCGAACTCACGCGCCGCAACATTCCCTTCGTCAAGTTCGGCGGGCTCAAGTTTCTCGAAGCGGCCCACGTCAAGGACCTGCTGGCGATCATGCGCTGGGCGCAAAACCCGCGCGACCGGGTCTCGGGTTTCCGCGCCATCCAGCTCCTGCCGGGCGTCGGCCCCAAGACCGCGGGCCGGATTCTCGCTAACGTCGCGGCGGCCAGCCCCGGCTGCGCGCTGCTGGCCGAACAGCCGATGCCGGAAGCGGCACGCCTTGCCTGGAGTGAGTTCGTTGGCGTGGTCGAGGCGTTCGCTCAGGTCGGCGCTCCCTGGCCGGGCGCCTTCGAGCAACTGTCCGCCTGGTACCAGGCCCAGATGGAGCGCCTGTATGAGGATGCCGTGCTGCGCGCGCAGGACATCGAGCAGCTCGCCCGGATCGCGGCCACCTATCCCAACCCGGAAAGGTTTCTGACCGAATTCACGCTCGATCCGCCCGATGCCACCAGCGCTGAAGCGGGGGTGCCGCTGCTGGACGAAGACTATCTGATCCTGTCCACGATTCATTCGGCGAAGGGCCAGGAATGGACCGCTGTGACTTTGCTCAATGCCGTCGACGGCTGCCTGCCCTCGGACATGGCCACCGGATCGGCGACGGAGATCGAAGAGGAACGGCGCCTGCTGTATGTGGCGATGACCCGCGCCAAGGACAGCCTGGATCTCATGCTGCCGCAGCGCTTCTATGTGGGCCAGCAGGCCGGATTGGGCGATCGCCACGTTTATGCCAGCCGCACCCGCTTCATCCCGAATGCGCTGCTCGCGCATTTCGACCAGGTCACCTGGCCGCTGCCGGAAGCCCACGCCCCGGCAAACTCGGCGTCAAGCCGACGGGCGGTCGACCTGGCGGCACAGATGCGCGCCATGTGGACCTGAACGCCGCTACGCAGTCCCCGTGGCCCTCCATCCGGGCTGGTCTCGACAGCAACGTCAGCTATCGAGACGAACCGCCACAACAACGTCGTGGCCGATGCCGGCAGCGAGGCCAGGCCGGTGCTGGCGAGAGAATTCGCTTGGTTCTACACTCCCCCTATGTGCAATCGCTACGTCTCGCCGGAAGAAGCGGAAATCGAACGCTTTTGGCACATCGGCCGCGATAACCCACCGCGCTGGTGGGCATCTGAGATTTTCCCGCGAAGCCAGGGTCCATTCCTACGCAGTGCCGGAAACGCTGCCGAGCGTGAGCTGGTCGTCGGGCAATGGGGCTTGATTCCCTGGTTTGCCAAGACGGCCAAGCTGACGTACGCGACCAACAATGCCCGCTTCGAGGAAATTGCGACCAAAGCCTCGTACAAACAGTCGTGGCTGCACGGCAAGCGCTGCATCATCCCGGCCTGGTCGTTTGATGAACCCTGCTGGGAGACCGGGCGCAATGTGTGGTGGCGATTTCGTCGCGCGGACGGGACGCCCTGGGGATTGGCGGGGCTGTGGAACGACTGGACCGACAGGGAAACCGGCGAGGTGATCGAGAGCTACACCATGCTTACCCTCAACGCCGATCATCACCCCCTGATGTCGCGCATGCACCGCCCGGATCCGAAGCTGCTGGCTGATCAACAGGACAAGCGCAGCGTGATTGCGATTGAGTTAGAGAACGTCGATACCTGGCTGCGTGGCTCGATCGATGACGCGACAGCGTTGATGCGCGTACCGTCGGTCGATGTGATCGAGGCGGCGCCGAAGGAGTGACTGAACCCCCTCCTCTGCTTTCGTTTGGCATGATTGCCCGACGGTCTGCATCCAAAAGTGAAAGGTGATCACCTCGAGCAGCGGATTACCAATCCATATTGGTCACCTCCTGTCGCAATGTTGAAACGTGCCCGGTATCGCCTCGCCAATGGTCGCGTTAGCGGGAAAGGCAGTAGCGAGACCTCGAGTTCTCACTTCGAGGCCTCGGGCAACGTCCCTACCGCAGAAGTTCCGGCTTAGAAAGGTGGTGACAAAATGACGCCGCCTTTCTATACTAGGCCCATCGAAACATTGCCTGATCAGGAGGCTGCCATGCTGGCTCACACCGGGAAACGACTCACCACACGTATCACCGACCATGTGCAGGAAAAGCTGCAAGCGGCGGCGGACATCGTGGGTGCGACGCTGAACCAGTTTGTCGTGCAGGCGGCCCTGGAGAAGGCTGAACGGGTCATTGAAAGTGAATCGACGATTATCCTGACGCGTCGGGAGTCGCTGAGACTGCTGGAAGTGATTGAGAATCCGCCTCCGCGCAATGAGAAGTTCCTTCAGGCGCAGGCTCGTTATCAGAGGTCGACCCGTGCTGGTTCTACCGCTAAACGACGGGCATGACAGGAAGGGCTTCGACTGCGGCAATGTCGAACTTAATGATTGGCTGAGTCAGACAGCCAGGCAACACAAAGAGAAAGGGGTTTCCTCGACCTTTGTGGCGGTAGCTGATGAGACAAGCGCGGAAGTGCTTGGCTTCTACGCTATCAGCTTGGCTGAGTTGGTGAACGCTGACCTCCCAGCACAGTATCGGAAGCGCTTACCGACCAAGGTTCCCGTGTTCCGGCTGGGGAGACTGGCAACGGCCAAACGGCATCAAGGGAAGGGTATTGGGGAGCACATGCTCTTCGACGCCATCGACCGGGTGACGCGCATCGCGCAAGAGGTTGGCGGTATCGGCCTCGTGGTCAATGCGAAACCAAACGCAGTCGATTTCTACAAACGCTACGGCTTCGAGCAGATTGCGGACCACCCGCAGAACCTGTTCCTGCCACTCTAACTTAGCCCCCGCGCAGCGCTGCTGCCGGGGGTTTTTCACGTCTGGGAGGGGCGTGCATGCTGGCCACCGATGTCAGCAGTTTGGAGGAACTAAACAATCATCTTAAGGACGAGAGTTGTATGGCACATGATCAGCGGAAGTATCTTCGTCACGAATTGTCTGCACGAGAGGACGCGCACCAGGTCCATATTCGACAAGCTTCCCATCCTTCCACCCGGTGACGACGCGGCCCGCCTTTACGGCGTCAACAGCAGATTTCTGCGTAGCTGATTGGACAGCGCGCAGAATCAATTCGAGCGGAACGTCGGCAACATGCTTTATCACGCGCCTAATCCTAGACGCAGCAATAGCGGTAGTCAATTTTTGGGTTCACGAATTCGACTGCGAATATGCGCAAGGGGTTGTCCGGGAAGTTGTATGGGGTATTCCAAGTTCAGCCGATTTATCGCTGACAGGTGAATTCGCGAAGGATCGTTAATGGCTGAAATCAGAAGCATCGGCAGCGTGGCCCAACGGCCGAAAGGTTGCACGCTCCGATGAATCGGCGGCCGTTTTGACCGATCAGCGCGACTCGCCATCAAGAAACCGCCTCACGATGCCGGTAGCAACCAACGGTGTTGCAAGTCCCAGCACCGGATCACACCAGAATACCCTGCGCGCAAGCGGCGGTTTCGGGATTTGGGATCCCCAGACGATTCCGGGCTGATCATCCACCACCAGCCAGTCGGACACACCAAGCCGTTCCGCCACCATCTGGCATTCCCGAAACCGGTTCGTCGGCATGGAATCCAGAGCATCAATACTGAGGGTGGTCCCAATGACCCGATGTCCCCAGCCACCAAAGAACTTTTGAAGCTCCGAAAGCGTGTAGACATCCCGCCAGGCCGACGAAATGATCACCGAAACGTCTGGGCACTGATCGAGAATCCGGCCTAGCAACGGCAGGTGCTCAAACAGCCGGTCGCCGGTGTATTCAGTTCCAGTACCTGTATGGACGGCCTGGACACGGTCGACGCTGTGCATCACCCCGTCGATATCGAGGAAGAGTAGCTTGGTACACACTGTTTCTCTCCATTAGGTCGCCAATTCGCGTCCACTAAATCGCCGGAAGCAACGCTGCCAAATATAGCGCGTCAAAGTGCATGCGGGGCGTCCGATTGGCTGCTTTGTGCCTGATCGCTGCAGGCTGATTCCGCCAGCCAGGCGAGGCTAGCGCTGGCGTTCTCCAATTGGAATAGACAATGCGACCGAACGGTCATGGCCGGTTTACGACACGCATTCGCTGCCCGGAAGCCTACGCTCGCAGGGCCGGAGGAGTATGAGTTCGAGAGAGCCGATTCCTCTTCTCCGGATTCTTGACATTATCCCCCGGCTGTCATTTTCATTGCGCTCAGGCGCGGACATCGAACAAACCTTAACCGTTCCTTCCAGTGGGGATGATCCAACTATTTTCGCTGCGGACTCGATAACGGACACTCGAAGAAGGAGTCAAGATCAACGGCGGCTCTCTGTTTCCCTTATCGGAAGAACACGTCCCACGCGGAAGTTGAACAGACGCAAGAGCAAACGTTCTGCGCCGCCCCACGCGCTCGTACCACTAATTGGTTAAGTTAATTGGATTGCAGCAAAACCAATGCAGCTAATTGCGAGCAATTCCATTGCGCTAGCTGCACATTGCGGCGTACACAGTGATAAGGGACAGGGCAATTCGGGCCGCGTGGAACATGTCGTGTGGAACTGATTGCAAATCACATAAGCTGTAGTATTCTATTGTATTAATGAGGCTCTCCGCCTGCTTCTCCCCAGATTGGGGAATGCAGGATGCGGAAGGCGAGTGGTGTTCCGTGTTACCAATTCTGCGACCGCGCAAGAGGTGGATTACATGGCAATGAACATCAGCGGTGAGAACAAGCGAATTGGCTTGGCCTTATCAGGAGGCGGGTTTAGAGCGGCTGCGTTTCACCTTGGGGTGATGCATAAACTCAAGGAGTTGGGTCTGCTTGAGGCGGTTGATCTCCTCACCTGCGTCAGTGGTGGAAGCATCGCAGGCGCGCATCTGGCCCTCAATTGGGCGGCTCCAGATGTACTCGAACGGCTGGACAACTACCTCGCCACGATGTCGATCGCCGTAGGCTCAGTGATCGGCGGCTTGCTAGACCCGTTCGCCACCCGCTTGGACAAGCTCGCCGACTCCTATGATGCGCATCTGTTCGATGGCGCGACGCTACAGCAATTGCAGGCCGGACCTCGTATCTACCTGAATGCCACCAACCTGACCACGGGTAACTTGTTCTTCTTCGTGGCGGGCGGAGGACTGCCAGCCGAAATGGGTGAACATGAACTGGGAACGGTAAGGGCTGAGCAATTCCCAATTGCCCGAGCCGTTGCAGCATCATCGGCTTTCCCACCGGTGTTCCCGCCGTTGAAACTCACGCGCGAGGAGTACTCGCCGGCCCACAACGTAGACTATGTGACACTCACAGACGGTGGTCTCTACGACAACCTTGGCATCAACCCGGCGCTTCGCACGCGCAACAAGGTGGACTATCTCCTTGTCAGCGACGGCGGGAAGCCGTTCGCCAACGACGCGCATCCAACTGAGGACAGCGTCATCGTGTTGAAAGCAGGCCTAGACATCATGATGGAGCAAATACGAGGCCTCGAATTCGACCGAATCGAGCATCGGCACAAGGCCGGTGTTGGTCCGAAGCCCCTGTGGTTCTCGATCGACAGCATCGAAGGCGAGGCTCAGGATGGTGACGCAGCCTTCGCCAGCTCGATCAGCACCAACCTCAAGGCGCTCAGTGCAACGGAGCGCAAGGTCTTAGCTCGGCATGGAGCCGCGCTCGTGGAAGCTCGAATCCGGCGTTACGCGCCCGAACTCGTAATCTGAGAGGGGGCGTTGCATGTTTGCAATTTCCGGCGACGATTTCCGCAACCGCAGTGCCGAGGACCTAGCCAACATTCCGCCGTTTCGGCGTTTGCGCGGATACGCCTTTGACCCGAGCTTGTCACTACGCCTAGAAACAGCCGCGATCAATCATGCAGTCTTCCAAGTCCCTTGGGAGTCTGGCCTGCGTCCTGGCCCGCGCGGCGAATACGTTGAAGTCGTGGACTACGACCCGGCAAGCGGCTGCTGGTACGAACCTGTCGACCTCAATGGCGTTAACCTGCTGGCGCAGGACGGCCTTCCACCGTCAGAGGGAAACCCTCAGTTCCACCAACAGATGGTCTACGCTGTGGCGATGAACACGATCGCCAACTTCGAAAAGGCGCTAGGTCGCCAAGTACTCTGGTCACCGCGGGTCGACGAACATGGCGAGACCGGGCGTCGCGAGACGTTCGTGCGCACCTTGCGCATCTACCCGCATGCGCTACGCGCTGCCAACGCTTACTACAGCCCGGTCAAGAAGGCGCTACTCTTCGGTTACTTCCAAGGCCCAACAGGCACGATCTTCAGTTGCCTGTCGCAAGACATCGTCGCCCACGAGACGACCCATGCCTTGCTCGATGGCATGCATCGGCGCTATGTCGAGGACAACCACCGGGACACCCTCGCGTTCCACGAAGCGTTCGCTGATCTGGTTGCACTATTCCAGCACTTCACCTTTCCCGAGGTGCTGCGCCACCAGATCGCCCAAACTCGCGGGGATCTGGAAACTCAATCCCTGCTGGGCGAGCTTGCCCAGGAATTCGGCCAGGCCACCGGCCGGTACGGAGCACTTCGCAATGCCATCGGCGAATGGGACGACAGCGGCAAGTGGAGCATGATCAAGCCCGATCCTGCGCGACTTGCTAAGGCCACCGAACCTCACGAGCGCGGTTCCATCCTCGTAGCGGCGATGTTTTCCGCTTTCCTTGCGATTTACAAGGCACGCACCAAGGGCATCGTTGCCCTGGCCAGTTCCGGCTCTGGAGTCCTACCCGAAGGGGCGCTGCATCCAAGCCTAATCAACGCGCTCGCCCAGGAGGCGACCAAGACCGCAAAGCACTACTTGGGAATGTGCATCCGGGCCTTGGACTACTGCCCACCTTTCGACATCACTTACGGCGACTACCTGCGCGCACTCATCACTGCGGACTACGACATGGTCCCGAACGACAAGCACGGCTACCGTGTCGCGTTGATCGAGTCGTTCAGGCGTTGGGGGATCCTCCCGGAGGGCCTGCGCACGCTGTCGGAAGAACAATTGCGTTGGCCGTACGCCAAGCTCGAATTCGAAGGCGGCGATGGCAACCAGTGGGATGCCCTCGCTTCGCTGGCGGCGGAATTGCGGGACCTGGTTAGCGAGTCGCTGTATCTGCAGGATCGCGAGGCAGTCTTCGAAAAGCTGCGCGAAGCCAGGATCAAGGCCCATGAGTATCTGCACGATGTTTTTCGCGGTAAATCCATCTCGCAGCGCGAGGCGTTCAAGGCAGTGACTGGCTTGAACTTAGATCCGGAAGCTGGCCTGAAGGGACTGCGTATCAAGTCCTCCGGTGTGCCCACGTTCGAGGTTCACTCCGTCTTGCCGGCGCTGAGGGTAACGCCGGACGGGCTGATCATGAAGCAGTTGCTGATTAGCGTCACCCAACGCCTGCGAGACATTCCCATCGATGAAGACGACCTGAACAATGGCGTGTTCGATCTTCGCGGCGGCTGTACTCTGATCTTTAACATGGACAGTAAGTCCCCGACTTTGCGATACGCCATTACACGGCCGATCGATGACGTGCAGCGGCGCACCGCCATCCAGAGGTACAAGAAGAGCCGTTTGCGCGAAGGCATCTCCCTTCGGGAGGTGTACTTCCAGAACGACACGTTTGGCGTTGACGAGCCGTTTTGCTTGTTGCACGGTGAGCACTAAGGATTTCAATATGGCCACCACCACTAAGAAGACTGCTCGCAACGTGAGGAACGTGAAGCAGAGCAAGTCGTCGGCTGCAACGAGTAAAGGAAGTACCACAAATTCGACTCCGCCTCGCTTGTCAATCCGGATGTATCGGCACGGTCTGGGCGATTGCCTGCTGCTGAGGTTTGCAAAGGCCGAGGGCGGTACCTTCAACTTGGTGATCGACTGCGGCTTGGTGATGGCAGCCACTGATGCGAAGAAGAAGATGGTCAAGGTAGCCCAGGACATTGACCAAGCCTGCGGCGGGCATATCGACGTTATCGTGATGACGCACGAGCATTGGGACCATGCGTCCGGCTTCTCCAAGGATCAGGCTCGGGCAGTCTTCGACGGCATCACCGTCGGCGAGGTCTGGTACGGGTGGACGGAGGACCCGCAGAACGAACTTGGCCGGACCCTGCGCAAGGAGCGCGCCGAAAAGGTTCGTGCGCTCGCTCTCGCGGTTGCCGCGTTCTCCAATGCGGCGGAACCGGCGATTCAGCTTAGGGGCAAGCAGCTCGGAGCCTTCCTGGGTTTCTTTGGCCTAGAGCCAGAGACGGATCTGAGTGTCACGAGCGGGATCGGCAGAACGCGCGGGGCGTTCGAGTACCTCATGCAACGCCGCGGTGTGAAGACCAGGTTCCTGTACCCGAGCAAGGCGCCCTTGTCGTTACGCGGAGTTCCTAATGTGCGGGTGTACGTCCTCGGCCCCCCCGAGGACGAGTCGTACATTAAAAAGAGTACTCCGAGCAAGATGCACAGCGAGGTTTACGAGGTCGGCGCCGATTTCAGCTTCACGGCCGGCCTAGCTTCAGCGTTCTCGCGCTTTCGGCAAGCCAATTCCGTCAATGACGATGACTGCCCCTTCGACAGCAGTTTCCGGCAGACCACAACGGGTAGCCGACATCGGGGGGTGGTGTCTCCCGCGCTGGCTCAGCTGGTGCAGGATACTTGGGACAAGCCTGGCGAGGAATGGCGCCTGATCCGAGACGACTGGACTCAGGCAGCCGAAACGTTGGCGCTGAATCTCGATAGCCACACAAACAACACGTGTGTGGTGCTTGCATTCGAATTTTGCGATACGGGAGAGGTGTTCCTATTCCCGGCAGACGCTCAAGTGGGCAACTGGCTGTCGTGGCAGGACTTATCTTGGAATATCAAGGGTGAAAGTGGAATGGCCAAAATTGTTGTCTCCGACTTGCTTTCACGAACGGTGTTCTACAAAGTCGGCCATCACGGTAGCCACAATGCAACCCTGCGCGAACTTGGCCTGGAGCAAATGACGAGCGACGAACTGATCGCCTTCATTCCAGTGGTCGAAGCCGAAGCGCAAAAGAACCGATGGATGAATATGCCGTTCAAGCCACTCCTGAATCGACTCGAGGACAGGACTGGCGGTCGCATGCTGCGCTCAGACCATGCGGCACCGACGGCCCAACAGTTATCAGAGCTGCCCGCGATATCGCGCGGCGCATTCTTGAAGCGGCTGAACAAGACCGACCTGTACTTTGAGTACGCTTATAAATAGGAATTCTCGACGGCGAACGGCTAAATTGAGTCCCCAAGTGCAATTGATCGCGCGTTGGCAGGAAATGGAATCTCAACTATCCGCTAGCACCTCGGGAGAGTAGCCATCTCCAATGGGGCGTGCCATTTCAGCAACTGAAACAACCATGCCGACGTCGGGGTGACGAAACCGAAAACCCAAAGAAGGCCATCCGATCCGATCTGGCCGCCGAGGAAGCCTGCGCTTGGGTACGCCTGACTCGGGAAGCGGCCCAGATGCACCAGTGGCTGGTGGCCCACCCCAACGACCGCAAAGACGCCAGCAGCAAGGTGGTACTCACAGGCGCCGCACCGAAAACCTATCGGCAAAAATGGCCGCCGACAAGGGCGTGATCCAAGGTTACTGCGACGTAGCCGCTATTCCTCCTGTTCTTCGGGATAAGGCGTCTGAGGAATGGGAGTTGTCCCGTCGCGCTTGATTCCACTTCCAATGTGGATGAATGTGCGGCCTTCAGTGGCAGAGAAATGCGCGCCACGGTGAAGCATCGCGCGGATAACCGACTTCTTTGGGTGGTGCACGTCCTTCTTCGCGGAGCTGCAGATGGCATTCCACGTTGTCTTTTCAGGCTGATTGGACATCCTTTTGTCCAACCAGCGGTCCAACACCTCCGTATTGACGTTGTGTCGCCCACCGTGGTGCGGCACTTGGAAGACCCAGACACCGGGTAGCGTCAGGCCTGCGACGGGCGCATAGTCTGCGGCCTCGTTTAGTCCATCTCGACCTACGTCACCGGTCAGTACGACGCTACGGTTGTTGACGAGTGCGTACTGAACCACGCTCATTTCGTTTTCGGAACTGGTCCCTTCCGCCGGGAAGTACTCATGCCCCCAGACTGCCTTAGCTAGGGCGACCACAGTTTTGGCAACCTTAGCAATTCCCTCCATTGCTTGGCCCATGTAGCTTTCTTCGGCGGCCTCCGGCGTCTTGTTTGATTCGAGGATGAGATCAAGATATCGTGATTTCGTGGGCGCGAGAACCCTGAAGGCGCCGATGCCTGTCCCTTGGAAGGCGGTGGCGACGGGAATGCCTCTTTCGTTCGCCAGGTCTTCGAGTGCTGCAGGCGCCGAATATATGTTCCGAAGCTTCTTGCGCAGAGCGTCCACCGAGTTGTATGACTCAAACCGGTCGATCAGCTCATCTGCGTATAACCACGGTCGGTTCATCCAAAGCGTGCCAACCGTGCATTGCTCAAGGACTGTTCGGAGCCCGTTCGCATGGTCTTGGTCAGAGTGCGTAAGTACAACGTGGTCGATGTGCGTCGTGTTGTAGTGCTTCTTGATGTGTTCAACGATTTTGGTACCGGTGTCGATATATCCCCCGTCAACGACGTGCACACTGGTCTTGCCGTTAATCGAGTAGCGGATAGCGATGGCGTCGCCACTACGGTCCGTTTCGACTCCCAAGAAATCAAGCTCAATGCAATCTTCCACTTAAGACCTCCGTGAACTCGATTTTGCTTACTGGCGCCGTTGATATTGCCTTCGGCTGAATAGCAATCGCCGTTGACGGTGCCAATACATTATGAAGGAGCACTATCTCGTTGGCTGATTATCTACGAAGCATCGAGGTCATCCCCGTAGGGATCTAGTTCACCCAACCCTAGGCGCGTCTCCGCTTAGGCTGGCGCAACAATTGAGGTCGCCAAGTCGAAAACCTTACCAGCCAGCACGATGGCATTGCCGGCGACAATCGCCCCTTGCGCAGCTTGGGCAACCTTGTTGGACAGGGTGCTGACTTCCTTGACCTGCGCTGGCGTCGGCCCTTGAACATTGGTTTCTTTAGCCAGTTCAGCATTAAACTCGGCCTGATATACGCCTCTTTCGGCCTCAAGCCTGAGCAAAATCCGCTCGAGCGCACGTCGCTCCGCGTCGCCGGGGTTGTTGACTAACGCCTTACGCACTAGTGCGATTGCATCGTCCAGGAGATCCAGTACTTTCTTAAGGCCACGGGCTTTTTGTGATGGGGGCATGATGGTGTACCTTTCGCTCTATGGTTTGGCAGATATCTATTTCCCGCGAACTTTATCGAGCAAATTCTTGGCTGCGTTCGCGCTAGCTGTGCCACTGTCGAGTTCCTTTTTCACGTCATCCCTGACCTCGGATGCGAATTTGCGCAGAGCGCGAATTCGCTCTTCCCTGCTCTCCTCCTTTGCGAGCACCGCAAGGGTTTCCGCGATCTTCTGCAGATCTTTCGCTTTGGTATCGATCCTTACCTCACCCGCCAATAGAGAGTCACGCCGGCGTTGCTCCGCGCCGACCGCAGCGGCAAATATGTTGTCAACTTCGGCCTTCCACGCTTCCAGCTCCTTCTTAAGTTCGAGATCCTTCTTATCGCCCGATTTCTCCGTCAACGCTACGTCGTATAGGTACCTAGCGCGCGACTGTTCGTTAACCGCGTGCATGTGCGCGACGTTCTCGGCGCGCATTGCGTAGAGCCGGTCACTCTCTTCCGCAAGCTGATTGAGCCGCGTCCCCAGCACACCGACGTTAGCTGACGTTACTTCGGCGAGTTGGTGCACCGAGTCCGGCGTCGCGCAGCCGAAAAGCAGGATCACGGCGCCTGCACTAGCGCAGGCTCTTAGACAAATGTTCATTTGGATACTCCAATCGCGACAGCGGAAAAGCCAAGGGCTTTGACGATCAAATCGGCGAGTTCGGCCGGTTTAACGCCCACCTTGTAGTAGGCATCGAGCTGGTCGAGCGGCACGCTGACGAGGTTATCCCACTGATCAATTGCTGTCTTCTTGCTCAGCAGCGTCTCGCGGTGCCGCACGTCAATCTCCTTGTACGACTGCTCCAACGGCCGCAATTGCAGTGTGATTGCCTGCAGGTAGGCTGCCACAGTAGCGTACAGCTGACGCCTGATCTCAGGCTTTTCGTTCGCGCGAAAGCGATCCTTCCATGTCTGCTCAAGTACGCATTTTTCGAGCTTCACCCCCATGTAACGGCAGTTAACCGTGCCAACTGGGTCCGTCTTTACAAGCTCCACGGAGAATTGATCGCAATTTTCGCCGGGTGGTATCCGCCCCACGCCGAGAACCGCGTAGTTGCACGTCGCATCAAAGAAGTTCAGCCAGCGGTCGACGGCCTGCAGATAGAGGTCACGCTTCTCCTTCAGAATCGCCACGCGCTCCTTCGCCAGTGCCATGCGTTGCTTTGCCATCTCTGCGAGCAAAGCTTGGTGACGGAGCGCGATCAGCAGTCCGGCGACTGGCGGAGCTGCCCGTCGCGTCTCCAGCGCGTCAATGTCGTCTACTAGGGATGGGATCTGCTTCGCCACCGCGATGGCCCCTTTGAGCGTCGGATCCTTCGGGTCGACGTTTCCACCCGCGGTTGCAGTGAGAAGGTCGACGAGCGCATCGATATAGGGCTCGTGCTCAAGTCCTTTGCCGAGCTTCTTCGCATCCTCGACCATGATGGCTAGCTTCATCGCCTTATTCGCAATCTCCGTTGAAAGGTCCTTGTCCTTGTTCGTGGGGTCGCCCGCCTTCCTGACTTCGTTGTCGTAGCTCAGCTTTGCTGTGGCGACTTCGGCCTTGGCCGCTGCCTGCTTCGTAATCGCCTTCTCTAGGTCAATCTGTGCATCGAACCACTGGTTGTTCGCTTCCACCAGTTTTCCCTCTCCATGCATCTTTTCCGCCGGATACAAAGTCGCCTTACATTCCTTCACAAAACCGTCGTAGTCGGACTGAAGATCCTTCTTGCTGGCGTCGTCGAGATTCTTGGGAAACAACGGTGAAGCGCTAATGCTAATGTCGCAGTCAGGAATCAAGATATTCCAGGCCGCCAGCAATTTCTCGCTGTTGGCGAGCTTGCTCTTCGCGGTATCCCGGTCAATGCGCTGTTGCCGAATTGTTCGCAGTCCAGCTGTGGTTGAGACGCCCAAGTGTTTAATCTCCTTCATCGCCAGCAGGACCGTATTCCCCATTGGCACGGTATCATTCGCAAGCCCCAGACCAGCCCAATCCGCTTGGTAGCGTGCGTTGTCGCGCACCACCTCCAGTTCAGCCGCCAGCATGGAGTCGAGGTTCTTGCGGTCCACCTCCACCACAGCCGTCACCTCGGCACCGAGATAGCTCTGCTTAGTGTCAGCGGCAAGCTTGGAACGCGCCTCGTCGTGAATCACGAAGTTCGAGCATGCCTGTAGAAAGTTTGCTACAAAGAACAATGTAACAACTCGTGCCCGTGATCGATCGAATGACATGATTGCCCCAAATGTGATGGCCCAGGTGTTCCTATATCCCAAAATCACAATTCGATTCGAAATGTATCGTTTTGTGTAGCGGAAATAGTTGAAATGCTGTCAATGCAGCGCAAACAGCCGGAATACTTTAGAGCTTGACATTACTGCCTTAATCTCGCCGTTTGATCTGGCCCCAACGATTTCGGCACCGTTGGATCGTGAACTGTTGGGCGGAGCAATCGCACACAATGTCGCTTGGCGATGTTAGAGACGTAATCTATGCCCAAGAGGAATCTCCGAGCAACATGTGTTTTGCGTGATGAAGATTGTCCGTTATTGCCAAAGCACTATGCGTACTGCATTGCAACATGAATCAGCAGACTGTTGCGTCAGCGCGAAGACAAAACGCTGCTGCAATGCGATATTGCAATATCAATTGTTTTTATGCGATTGATGCTGGCGATTTATGTAATCAGCTTGGCATCCGCAATGAACCCCTGACCGATTGCTTGTAATCGCCGCGTACTGCAACCCGCAGAACTAGGTCTCACTCGGCTTCGTTGAGGGACTCAAAAGCAAGATTCGCGTGTTCCAGCCACGGACATATGGCTTAGTATCATCGCCTCAAGGTGCCCATCTCCATGCTCCCCGCCATGTGATCGCCTTGCGAATTTACCCACACTATTCCGAGAAGACGCAACCTAGAAGCAGTTCATATGCAATAAGGAATGAATAGCGATAAACGTCGTGTGCCCCGGCTTGACAGTCGGGGCACTGCGACGAAAAGCCTACTGCCAGTTGGCAGCAATAACTGGCGACAGTGCCTCCTGGTAGGCCGGCGGCAATGCGGTCTCTCCAGCCGCCGGCGGAGCGAATGTTGCCATTGCTTGAACGAGAGTCTCAACGCGGGTATCGATCAGCAACTTGTCGTCAGCGGTCTTGAACTGTTCAATGTGATAGTTCGCACTCGCATACCAGTTCTGAATCGTCAGCTTGTCAGAATTGCCGATAACGCTAACCTCCAGATTGTTCCCGACATGACGGAACCATAGTTGATCTGCGGCAATGCCGGGGGCGAACTTCGCCAAATCGATATTTCCCGCAGCAGTACCGTAGTCACTGACCACGTCCTGGCCCGCCCCGGCGCCGAAGATGTAGGTGTCGTTGCCACTATCGGAAGCCGTGCTGGTGTAACCATAGGCAAGCGTATTCGCCGAATTGCGCAGATCGATTGTTTCCGCCCCATTGGTCGCATATAGCAGCGTCCCCGTGGGTACCAACGGCAAGGTATCGAACTCCGCCGCCGTCCATATCGTGCCATCGTCAAACTGGACTTTCTCGATCTTGTAGGGGTTGCTGGCAAAGTAGTTCTGCACCGTCAGCGTGTCCGTAGTGCCGTTGATCGATATCACCAAGTCGCTGGACAGGTAGCCGGTGGACAAGACAGCCCGTGCGAGCGTGACATCGGCCGGTGTCTGTCCAACAATCTTGATCGTATCGACGTTGCCCGCAGTGGTGCCGTACTCGCTGATCTTGTCCTGACCCGCTCCGGCACCAAAGACATAGGTGTCATTGCCGCTGTCGGTGTTCGCGCTGTAGCCGTAGGCCGTGGTGGCAACACTGTTCCTCAAGTCGATCACATCGGCGCCCACCGTGCCATAGACCAGCGCTCCCGTGGGAAGCAATGGCAGTCCGGCAAAGTTCGCCGCCGTCCATATCGTGCCATCGTCGAACTCGACTCTCTCAATCTTGTAAGCATCGCTGGCATAGTAGTTCTGGATCGCCAATTGGTCGGTGCTGCCGTTGATCGAGATCACCAGGTCACTGGAAAGATAGCCCGTCGCCAAGACAGACCGCTGAAGCGTGACATCGGCCGGCGTCTGTCCAACAATCTTGATCGTGTCGACGTTGCCTGCAGTGGTGCCGTACTCGTTGATGATGTCCTGACCCGCTCCGGCGCCAAAGACGTAGGTATCGTTGCCGCTGTCGGTGTTCGCAGTGTTGCCGTAGGCTGTGGTGTTCGCCGCGTTGCGCAGGTCGATGATGTCGTTGCCCGCCATGCCGTAAAAAGTGGCGCCGCTCGGGGGCAGAATCGGGGCCGCGTCCAGTTCGGTCACGCCCCAAATGGTGCCGTTGTCAAACTCGACCCTCTCGACCTTGTAGGCACTGGCGGCAAAGTAGTTCGCCACCGTCAGCTTGTCCGTCGTGCCGTTGAGCGAGATCAGCAGGTCATTCCCATAGGTATTGCCGCTGAGGCTCCGGTTCAGCGTCACTTCCGTCGGCAACTTACCGATCACCTTGATGGTGTCGACGTTGCCAGCCGTGCTGTCGCTGTCGCTGATCACGTCCTGGCCCGCACCGGCGCCAAACAGGTAGGTGTCGTTGCCGGCGTTGGTGGCAGAACCGCCCGGCCCGGAGACGGTTGTGTTCACCGCATTTCTCAGGTCGATGGTGTCGTTGCCCGTAGTGCCGTAGAACGTGGGGTCGCTCGGCGTAGTGTTGCCGTTGGCGATCGCAGCAACTACAGCAGTGGCGCCGCTGGTAACCGACTCCACGGTGCCATGTCCATCGGTGTAGCTGGCGCTGACGCTAATGGCTTTGCCGACTTGCGCTTCGGCCACGACTAGGGTACTAGCTGTTGCTCCGCCGATCGCGATGCCATCGGCCTTCCACTGGTAGCTGATCGTGCCCAGACCATCGAGGTCGTCGAGAGTATTGGTCGCCGTCAGGGTTTGGCCTTGGGTCGCCGTGCCGCCAACGCCGACCGTTCCCGTTGGAGCGTCGTTGATGTTGGCTACCACAGTGCTGGCGCTGCTGCTGATCGACTCCGTCGTTCCATGTCCGTCGATGTAGCTGGCGCTGACGCTAATGGCTTTGCCGACTTGCGCTTCGGCCAGGACCAGAGTACTGGCTGTCGCACCGCCGATGGCGATGCCATCGGCTTTCCACTGGTAGCTGATCGTGCCGAGGCCGTCGAGGTCCGCCAAGGTGTTACTGCCAGTGAGGGTTTGCCCCTGCGTCGCTGTGCCGCTAACGCCGACTGCACCCGTCGGGGCGTCGTTGACATTGGCAACCGCCACCGTGGCAGTGCTGGCGACAGACTCGTTGGTGCCGTGGCTGTCGGTGTAGCTGGCGGTGACCCGCACTTGCTGGCCGACTTGTGCTTCGGTCAGCGCGAAGTTGCTGGCGGTGGCGCCGCTGATGGCGGTCCAGGTCGTGCCATCGGTCGAGTTCTGCCACTGGTAACCGATCGTGCCTAGGCCGTCGATGTCAGCCAGCGTGTTGCTGGCGGTGAGGACTTCGCTTTGCGTCGCCGTGCCGCCAACGCCGACTGTACCCGTCGGGGCGCTATTGGCATTGGTGTTGGCGATGGCCGCTGTCGCGATACTCGCGACGGACTCGGCCGTGCCATGGCCGTCGGTGTAGCTGGCGCTGACACGCACTTGCTGGCCGACTTGCGCTGCGGTCAGTGTGAAGCTGCTCCCCGTAGCGCCGGGAATCGCGGCCCAGGTCGTGCCATCGGTCGAGCTCTGCCACTGGTAGCTGATCGTGCCCAGACCATCCACGTCCGCTAGCGTGTTGCTGGCAACGAGGGCTTGGCCTTGCGTCGCTGTGCCGTCAACGCCGACCGTTCCCGTTGGGGCGAAGTTTATGTTGGCAACCACGGTGGTGGCGGCGCTTATCCTTGTCTCGCTTACACCATGACCGTCAATATAGGTCGCACGTACGCGAAGTTGGGTTCCAACCTGTGCCTCAGTCAAGGTAAAGGATGAACCAACAGCACCAATGACATCACTCCAGGCATTTCCATTTAGCGAGCTCTGCCATTGGTAGTTCATGGAGCCAAGTCCGTCAGTGTCCCCAAGAGCATTTGTCACCGACACAGTCTGATTCTGGGCTGCGGTTCCACTGATGATCAGATTTCCGGTCGGTTGCGCATTGATCACCGCAGCGTTGAGTTCAGTCGACGTCCACACAGTTCCATTATCGAACTGAACCCCCTCTATCTTGTAGGAGTCGCTGAAGAAGTAGCTCTGGATCGTCAACGTGTCGGTAGTACCGTTGATGGAGATCACCAAATCATTAGTCGGCGTAACCCCACTCGTGGACCGAGTTACCGTCACCTCCGAAGGGGCGACGCCGATCACCTTTACCGTGTCGATGCTTCCAACCGTCGTGTCGTTTTCGTAAATCGAGTCCTGACCCGAACCAGCTCCCCACAAGTAGGTGTCGTTGCCGAGGTTGGTGCCGCTTCCAGCCGGTCCGCTGACATAGGTGTTCGCCGCATTCCTCAGGTCGATCACGTCGTTGCCTGAGGTGCCGTTGAACGTGTCGGTCGAGGGCGGCAGGATTGGCGCCGCGTCCAGTACCGTGCTGTCCCACACCGTGCCGTCATCGAACACCACGCGCTCGATCTTGGTGCTGTCGCTGTAGAAGTAGCTTTGCACCGTGAGC
>JAUYSD010000144.1 GCA_030696505.1 Sulfuritalea sp.
GCGCCTGGCGGCCAAGGTGTTCGAGAGCAGCGGCGAGGCGATCATGATCACCGATGCCGGCGGCCGCATGATTTCGGTCAACCAGGCATTTACCCGGGTCACCGGTTATGCCGCGGCCGAGGCCATCGGCCGCAACGCCAGCCTGCTCGCCTCCGGCAAGCACAACCGCGATTTTTTCGGCGACATGTGGCGCGCCCTGATCGCCACCGGTTACTGGCAGGGCGAGATCTGGAACCGGCGCCGCAACGGCGAGGTGTTCCCGGAGTGGCTGGGCATTTCGTCGGTACGCGACGGCGAGGGCTGCATCACCCATTTCGTCGGCATATTTTCCGATATCAGCGAGCGCAAGGCGACCGAGGCGAAGATCGAGTTTCTCGCCCACCACGATCCGCTGACCGGCCTGCCCAACCGCCTGCTGCTCAAGGACCGCATGGAGCAGGCGATCGCCCATGGCGAACGCGCCGGCCGCAAGGTGGCGTTGCTGTTTGTGGACCTCGATCGCTTCAAGACCGTCAACGATTCCTACGGACACCCGGTGGGCGACGTGCTGCTGCGCGATGCGGCGCAGCGCCTGCTGGCCTGCGTGCGCGAGTCGGACACGATCAGCCGCCATGGCGGCGACGAATTCCTCGTGGTCCTGACCGACCTGCACAGTTCCGAAGTGCCGGCCCAGATCGCGGCGAAAATGATGACGGTGCTGGGCGAACCCTTCCACATCGAGGCGCACGAAGCGAAGATTTCGGCATCGGTCGGCATCGCCATCTATCCGGAGGACGGCGCCGGTTTCGACATGCTGCTGAGGAAGGCCGATACGGCCATGTACCACGCCAAGGCGGCCGGCCGCAATGCCTTCCGCTTCTATACCGAACGCATGAATGCCGACGCGCAGGAAAGGCTGGACCTGCACAACAACCTGCGCCGCGCCCTGGAGCGCGACGAGTTCGTGCTCTACTACCAGCCGCTGGTCGACCTGACGAGCGGCCGCATCGTCGGCGGCGAAGCCTTGTTGCGCTGGCAGAGCCCGCAGCGGGGCCTGGTCGCGCCGGGGCATTTCATTGCCGCGGCGGAACACAGCGGCCTGATCGTGCCGCTTGGCGAATGGGTGCTGCAGGAAGCCTGCCGCGAACTGGCGCACTGGCACGCCGTGGGGCATGCGCAGCTGTCGATGGCGGTGAATATCTCGTCCATCCAGTTTCGCCGCGGCGATGTCGAAGAGACGGTGCTGCGCGCGCTAGCCGCCGCCGGCGCGAAACCCTCGGCACTGGAACTGGAGCTCACCGAGTCGATCCTGATCGACGGCACCGAATCGGTGCTGGCGACCATGGGGCGCCTGCAGGCGCTGGGCGTGCGCCTGGCGATCGACGATTTCGGCACCGGCTATTCGAGCCTGGCCTACCTCAAGCGTTTCGCGGTGGACAAACTGAAGATCGACCAGTCCTTCGTCCGCGACATCGTCGCCGATCCGGAGGATGCGGCAATCGTGCGCGCGGTGATCCAGATGGCCCGCAGCCTCGGCCTGCGCGTCGTCGCCGAAGGCGTCGAGACCGAAGCCGTGGCCGCCGAACTGCGCGCCATGGAGTGCGATCTGGTGCAGGGCTACTTCTTCGGCCGCCCGATGCCCGCGGCGGAATTCCGCCGCCTGATCGGCGTGGATGCGGATCGGTAGGCGATGAGTCCGGAAAGGATGTTGGACCCAACTGGAAGAAGGGAGACAACTGGAAGGCCGCGGCGGAAATGACTTTGGAAGAACTCCTTGCCACGGACGTTGGTCAGTTTCTGCAACAGCATGTGGTAGGTTCTTCGTGATGCGCGATTTGGCCGGACGCTTGCGCGCCGGCGAATACCTCAAGCCGCCAGTCTTTGCACCAGATCAAGCGTAGCTGCCATCCCCAACCTTGCTTCTTCCAGATCGTAATCCGCCTGCAAGCCCATCCAGAAAGACTCCGAGGTACCGAAGGTTTTGGCCAGACGCAGGGCGGTATCGGCAGTAATTGCCCGCTTGCCGAGCACGATTTCATTGATGCGGCGGGGTGGTACGCCGATGGCGCGGGCCAGCGCGTTCTGGCTGATGTTCATCGGTAGCAGGAATTCTTCGAGCAGCACTTCGCCGGGATGGATATTGGGCAGTTTCTTCATGACGATTCTCCGTCAGTGGTAATCGACAATTTCGACCTCCGTCGCGCCGTTGGCGTTCCAGACGAAACAGATACGCCACTGGTCATTGATGCGGATGCTGTGCTGCCCCTTGCGATTGCCTTTGAGCGCCTCCAGTCGGTTGGCCGGCGGAATGCGCAGGTCGGCGAGCGCGGCGGCGTTGTTCAGCATGCGCAGCTTGCGGCGGGCGATGTTCTGGATTTCGCCGGGAAGACGGCGGGACAACCGGCCGTGCCAGATGCCTTCGGTCTCTTCGCACTTGAAATCCAGAATCATGGTCAACTATAACGCTATGCGTTATATGACGTCAAGCGTTATAGCTATAGGCAGCGGAAATGGGACAAGAGGTAATTACCCTCAATTGAGGGTAATAAAGAGGGTAATGTCTTGCGCCGGACTTACCGCCAGCGGTTGATCGCGTCGCGCGTTTCCAGCGCTACTTTGCGTGCGGCGGCGGCGTAGTCTTCGCCCTTGCCGGCATAGAGGATGGCGCGCGAGGAGTTGATCATCAGGCCGCTACCGGCAGTCGTTTTGCCGGCATTTACCGTGGCTTCGATGTCGCCGCCCTGGGCGCCGATGCCGGGCACCAAGAGCGGCATGTCGCCGACGATCTGGCGCACGCGAGCGATCTCGCCGGGGAAGGTGGCGCCGACCACGAGCCCCAATTGGCCCGCGTATTTGCCATCCGGGTTCCATTCGTTTGCGACCAATTCGGCGACTCGTTCATACAGGGCGATTCCACCCCCACCCACCAGCGCTTTCGTCCTTCCGCCTGGTCCGACCGCCGCTTTCGCCGTGCCACCAGCGCCAACTTTCAGGAATTGCAAATCGCTGCCGCCGGGATTCGAGGTGCGGCAAAGCAGGATCACGCCCTTGTCCTTCCAGGCCAGCCAGGGCTCGACCGAGTCGCGGCCCATGTAGGGGTTCACGGTCACGGCGTCGGCCCGGTAGCGTTCGAAGGCTTCGATCGCATACTGCTCGGCGGTGCTGCCGATGTCGCCGCGCTTGGCGTCGAGGATCACCGGCACGCTCGGGTGTTTCTCATGAATGTGGGCGATCAGCGCTTCGAGCTGGTCTTCGGCGCGGCGCGCGGCGAAGTAGGCGATCTGCGGCTTGAAGGCGCAGGCGAGGTCGGCCGTGGCGTCGGCGATTTCGGCGCAGAAGCGGAATATCGCGTCGGGTTGATCCTTTAGGTGAGCCGGAAATTTCGCCGGGTCGGGATCGAGGCCGACGCAGAGCAGGGAATTGTTCGTCCGCCAGGCCGCGGCGAGCCGTTCCGTGAACTTCATTTCTTGCTCCAGGAATCTTTCAGCGTCACAGCGCGGTTGAACACCGGCGCGCCGGGTTTCGAATCGACGCGGTCGGCGACGAAATAGCCGTGGCGCTCGAACTGGAAGCGTTCTTCGGCGGCGGCATGCTTCAGTGCGGCTTCGAGTTGCGCGCTGATCACCCGCTTCGAATCCGGGTTGAGGTCGGCGATGAAATCGCGCCCGCCTTCACCCGGCGCCTCAGCGGCGAACAGGCGGTCGTAGAGGCGTACCTCGGCGGCATAGGCATGCGGCGCCGAGACCCAGTGGATGTTGCCCTTGACCTTGTAGTTGTCGGACCCGGGCGTGCCGGATTTGGAATCGGGCATGTACTCGCAATGCACGGCGACGATGTTGCCGGCGGCATCGCGGTCAGCACCGGCGCACTTGACGACGAAGCCGTAGCGCAGGCGCACGGTGTTGCCGGGGAAGAGGCGGAAGTAGCCCTTGCTCGGCACTTCCATGAAATCCTCGCGTTCGATCCACAGTTCCTTCGAGAAGGGTACCGGGCGCTTGCCCCACTCGGGCTTTTGCGGGTGGTTGGGGGCAAGGCATTCCTCTTCCTGGCCTTCCGGGTAGTTGTCGATGACGAGCTTGACCGGGTCGAGCACGGCGATGCGGCGCGGCGCGGTTTCGTTGAGGTGCTCGCGCTGGCATTCCTCCAGCACGCTGATGTCGATCCAGGAATCCGACTTGGTCACGCCTATCATTTCGGCAAAGCGGCGGAAAGCTTCCGGCGTGAAGCCGCG
>JAUYSD010000026.1 GCA_030696505.1 Sulfuritalea sp.
GGCCATGTCCAGTACCAGCACGCGCTTGCCCTTCAGCGTCTCCGGCACTTCATCATTGACGATGCGCTGCGCCAGGCCTTCGACGATCGCGGTCTTGCCGACGCCGGGTTCGCCGATCAGCACCGGGTTGTTCTTGGTGCGGCGCTGCAGGATCTGGATGGTGCGGCGGATCTCGTCATCGCGGCCGATCACCGGGTCGAGCTTGCCCTGGCGGGCGCGCTCGGTCAGGTCGAGGCAGTATTTGGTGAGCGCCTCGCGCTGGCCTTCGGCGTCCTGCGAACCGACGTTTTCGCCGCCGCGCACGGCCTTCACCGCGTCTTCCAGCGCCTTGCGGTTCAGCCCGGCTTCCTTCAGCAAACGGCCGCACTCGCCCTTGTCCTGGGTCAGCGCCAGCAGGAACATTTCCGAGGCGATGAACTGGTCGCCGGCCTTCTGCGCCTCCTTGTCGGTGACGTTGAGCAGGTTGGACAGGTCGCGGCCGATGCTGACCTCGCCGCCGTGGCCTTCGACCTTGGGCAGGCGCTCCATGGCCTTGGCCAAGGCCGCCTTCAAGCCGCCAACATTGACGCCGGCGCGCGCCAGCAAGGACGTGGTGCTGCCGTCGTCCTGGTTGAGCAGGGCCAGCAGCAAATGCTGCGGCTCGATGAACTGCTGGTCGTTGCCGACCGCCAGGCTCTGGGCGTCGGAAATGGCCTGCTGGAAGCGGGTGGTGAATTTGTCGATGCGCATGGCGGAGGCCTCAGAAAGATGTCATTGCGCACAACATGGGGATTGCGCCGCGGATTTCAATCCTCGGCAACAGCCGGACGGCAAACAGCATCCGCCGGACCCGGCCTGAACCGCTATCCCCTGCCATGGAAATGGTTGATTCCGGCGAGCCATTGGCTATACAGAAGTCAATTCCCCGCCCGGAGGCCTCCGGGCACCCGTTCCCAACCAGGAGGATCAAGCCATGCTGACCAAATCGCACATCACGACCATTCTTCCCGTCCGGCAGATGGACCGCGCGCGCACCTTCTACCAAGACAAGCTCGGGCTCATCCCCGAGGGCATGCACGACGACGGTTCCTGCGTCATGCGCTGCGCCGACGGCGGCACCGTGGCCCTGATGCCGAAACCCGAAGGCACCAAGGCCGAACACACTGCCCTGAGCTTCGAAGTCGAAAACATCGACGCCGAGATCAGGGACCTGGAAGTGCGTGGCGTGAAGTTCCAGGACTACGACATGCCCGGCCTGAAGACCCTGAACCATGTCTTCGCCACCGAGGACGAGAAGTGCGCATGGTTTACCGATCCAGAAGGCAACATCCTGTGCATCCATCAGGAGATGCGCAAACACCACTGAGATTCCTGCCTTGCCGTGGGCGAGCGCGGCAATCCGCCATGCCAGCTGACGACCACCTATTGCACTAACGCCGTCCGCCCTGGCTCTGGAAATACACCGCTTTCCGGGCGCGCATGACTTCGCCCAGCGGGCGATGCGCCATCAGCGCCGCCCACGGATCGAAGGCGGCCGCCTCGATGGCCGCCGCCAGCGCCTGGCCGTCGGCCGCCTGCGCGTCCTGCGGCGGCAGGGTCAGCACGCCGACCGTGACATAGGGCGCGACATCCTCGGGCCAGTCCACCGAAGCATCCTCGATCGGCGTAAGCGCCTCATCGACGAAGAATTGCAGCTGCAGCCTGAATTGCAGCGGCCCGCGCGCCAGGCGGGCCAGAAAGTCCCCCGCCCAGTCGGCTTCGGCGCCCGGCTTGGGCTCGCCGCCCGGCGGCAACAGGCGCACCCGCGCCGCATAGGGACCGCAGGCGATCGGCGCCGCCGAGTAGAAGGGCGCGGTGGCAAAGCCCGAAAAGGGCTTGTTGAAGGTTTGCGCGAAGCGCTTCATCATGCCCAGCGCACCGAGGAAACCGTAGCGCGAGACCAGGTAGCCGAGCAGGGCGCCGGGGCCCTTGCTCAGGTTCTTGACCAGGCCGACGAATTCGTCGGCACCGGCAAAGGCGAAGGCGGGATGGTTGATCAGCAGGAAATCCTGGCAATCGGTCGGACCCGAACCCAGCGCGCCGGGACCGCCGAGGTCGCCAAGGCCGCGGATCTTGATGGCAAAGCCGCGGATGTCGGGTTTACGGTCAGCCTGGACATCGGTGCCGCCGTTGGACAGCCGAACCCAGGCCGGGTAGCTGCGCGGCGCGGCAAACAGGCCGTGGCGCGCATGGCCCGGCAGATCGGCGAGCACCGCAAAGCTGCCCTGCAGTCCCAGCAACTGCTTGCGGTGCAGGGTGCGCCCGGTGCCGAACTTCGCCGACTTCCGCGCCTGGATCTGGGCGAAATCGTGCGCATAAGCGGCATGGCGCTCGGCTTCGTCGGCCGCGACGCGTTCCTGCCATTGGGTGCTGGGGCTTGCCATCTGGTTCTCCTTCAAAGCGCCGGAGCCGCAAACAAGGCCAGCAAACCCAGCAATGCCGGTCCGGCCTGCAGATACATGATGCGCATCTTCACCGTAAACCCGCCGTAAATTCCGGCGACGATCACGCAGACCAGGAAGAACATCTGGATGTGGATCGCGGCGGCGCCCGGATAGACCAGGCCCCAGAGCAGGCCGGCAGCGAGAAATCCGTTGTAAAGCCCCTGGTTGGCCGCCAGCACCCGGGAGCTCGCGGCCTTCTCGGCCGTGTTGCCGAAGATCTTGAGGCCCTTCGGCGTGGTCCACAGGAACATTTCGAGATAGAGGAAGTACAAATGCTCCAGGGCGACGAGCAGCACCATGAGCATGGCGACAAGCTTCATGATTAATCCTTTGCCATCTCAACTTATTCCATGCAGTATGAATCACTCGGCGCCCGGAAACAACACCCGAGGCCGAATAGGCCCGCGTTGACCCAGGTCAGCGTCGCGTAAGCCATTGGTGTTAAATTGAATCTTTCAAAGTAATCACAGGAGAAGCATCATGGCAGGCAAGACCGAACAATTCAGCGAACTGCACCGCAAGAACATGGAAGCCGCCATGCGCCTGGCGCAGCTTTCGATCGAGAATTCGCAGCGCATCATGGCCCTGCAATCCGAACTGGCGCGCGAAATGTTTCAAAGCGGCGTGGAAGCCGCCAAGGCGCAATCCGGCGCCAGCGACCCGCAGACCATGATGCAGCTGCGCACCCAGTACGCCCAGGAAACCACCCAGCGCATGGTTGCCGCCGCGCAGCAGATCGCCGAAATCAGCAACGCCGCACGCGCCGAGTTTTCGCGCCTGGTCACCGAGCAACTGGCTTCCGGCAGCCAGGACATGACCGAATCCCTGCAGACCTTCATGAAGTCCCTGCCCGGCCAGACGCCGAACATGATGGAATCCTTCCAGCAGGCCATCGCCACCGCCAACCAGGCCTTCGAGCAGATCGCCAAGGCCTCCACGGCGGCCATGGGCAGCGTCGGTGAAACGGTCAAGAAAGCCGCCGCCGGCGCCAAGCGCAAGTAAACCCCCCACCCGCCAAGTCCAACGGCTGAGCGCTCACGCGCTCAGCCGTTTTTATTTGGAGCTTTCAAAATCAGGCCGAGGGGTCGCAGCCGCCCGCTACCGGCCCTGGATTCAATCGGTGGTGAAGTGAATGATCGCGCCATGACTCCACGGCAAAGCGCCACATCATCTGTCCGTATTATGATTACATATGCGGATAGCCTGCTTCGGCACACTCACGATGAATCAGCAGTTATGACGAATCGACAAGTTTTGCGATTATTGAAATGCGGATCGGTGGGTCCGTTGCACAGCTGTTAGGCATTGGTCCAAATGGATCCGCTGATCTATCTATTTGTTGGAAGCTTCGTCCTGGTTGTCGCTATTGCCGGAATCTGGGGGCGAATCTCCTACCGTAATCAACTCGTGCGCATTGCGACGTCCCGGCAAACGAATTTGCCTGCGCGGCCGCAAACATCGATTTCCATCGAGCGCGATGGTGGGCGACTTTGGTTGCGCCCCCTCAATATCTATATTGACGGAAAGAAGGTCGGCGAAGTGTCACCTGAAGAGGTGAAATATTTCGATGTCGCTCCTGGAGAGCACGCTGTAGAAATGCGCCTTGACTGGCTACGCAGTTTGAGCGTCGTGGCGGATGTAACCAGAGGTCAGTCATGCCATCTTCAGTGCGGTATCAAAAAGATGTTCTATGGCGCCAATGCACCCATATGGTCTTACCTGATCTTCCATCCCCGAAGCGTGCTTTACCTCGAACAGATTCCCTCTTTCGGGCCGCGAACCGAGAACAGATCGACGGTCATTCCGCTGACGGTTGGGTTTGCCAATCTCAGTGGCGATGACCTCGTTCCGTTTTTGACTGAGGATGCGGCGGCCATAAGTCCCATGTTCAAGAACACGAATATCGCTCCCGTCACACGTTTTCCGAGCTGCGAGATATTGTTTCTCTATGCGCACCTGCGCCAAGACGGAACGCTTGCCGGTATCGACGTCCCGGCAGGGCTTCGACAGGTCGCACAACTTACGAGCACAACACTGGTTGTGCTCGCTTCGCCCAATCCTTCTGACGCTGCACAGAAATCCGCAGCGCTGCCGGGCCAAAAGTCTGCAAACCTCGTACTGACACTGAATCGAAATGGGGATGGATTCAGTAGATTCTTTCGGACGCTTTTTGAACGTATGGAGGTTGGAACCTCATTGCTACATGCCTGGGTCGAATTAGCGCCGCAACACCCGAGTGCAATGCCCAGCTTCGCACCAGCCACATTGCTCCTTGCCGAGGCCGGGGACATACGCTTTCCTGATTCAGTGCCCACCCCATCCATCAGCACTGACGCTGCGCTATGAAGCCGCGCGGCGCCGGTTAGCTGCACATTCGGCACCGTAGAAGCGCGCGCCACCGATCGTTTGACAATCATAATTATTGTAGCTACAGTAAAGCGTGCGTATCGAATTCGATCCAGCCAAGGATGCGGCTAACCAGGCGAAACACGGCGTGTCCTTGCTCATGGCGGCCGAACTCGATTGGGAAGCCGCGCTGGTGTGGGTTGATGAACGGTTTGAGTACAACGAGATGCGAATGATCGCGCTCGCGCCGAACACCGAAATCCTGTACTACGTGGCGTTTGTGGATCGTGGCAAGGTACGAAGGATCATCAGCCTTCGCCGCGCCAATCGTCGTGAGGTAAAACACTATGTCGAAAGTCTCTAAACGACCCGCAGTTCGCATGCCCACCGCGGCCGAGGACAAGGCCATTACTGCGGCGGCCAAAAGCGATCCCGATGCCCAACCACTCACACCAACTCAGCTGAAGGCAATGGTTCCCATGCGTTCCCTGCGTGGGCGGCCAAAGTCCGAAAACAAGAAACTGCTGGTATCGGTGCGCTACAGCCCTGAGGTCGTTGCCTACTTCAAGTCCACGGGAGAAGGCTGGCAATCGCGCATGGATGGTGTGCTGCGCCAGTACGTAGCGCGCCATTCCCGTAGCGCATAGGTATGTGACCGGACCCGTCGTTCCAGAGAGCGCTGATTTTCCGTTACGAGTCCCGCGTCAACCTGCAGTTTCCCGGCTTACTTGCCGGCTTACTTGCCGGCGTCCCAGCGCCCGGCGGCGTGGTCGTCGCTTTCGCGGGCATCGACCCAGCGTCCGCCGTCCGGGGTTTCTTCCTTCTTCCAGAAGGGTGCCCGCGTCTTCAGGTAATCCATGATGAACTCGCAGGCGGCGAAGGCTTCGCCGCGATGCGCGGAGGCGACCGCGACGAAGACGATGCGATCGCCGGGAACCAGGCGGCCGACGCGATGAATCACGCGCACGCCGTAGAGATCCCAGCGCCCACGCGCCTCGTCGACGATGGCTTCGAGTGCCTTTTCGGTCATGCCCGGATAGTGTTCCAGCGTCATCACCTGCACCGCCGGCGGGGCGTCATCCGCTACGGCGAGGAGAGCGTCTTTTGCTCGACCGCCTTGTAGCGCAGGGGTCTCATCAGCGCCAACTCTTGCAGCCACTGCCGCATCCGCCTGCTTGTCGGCGCGCACCAGGCCGGTAAAGCTGGCGACCGCGCCGACGTCGTCGCGTCCGGCGCTCAGCGCGGCGATCTCAGCGCCGGCGTCGAAATCGGCTTCCTGCACGCTGACCGACATTTCAGCCTCCGGTCACCGGCGGGAAAAAGGCCACTTCGTCGCCCGGCTTGACGGCGGCCTCGGCGCCCACCATGTGCTGGTTCACCGCGGCGCGCAGATTCTTCGTCGTCGCCAGCGCGGTCCACGCCTCGCCGCGCGCCGCGAGATGATCGCGCAGGGCGCCCACCGTGGCGATCCCGGTGGGCAGCGCCAGCGCCTCGGAACCCGTGCCCAGCGCCTCGCGCAGGCCGGCAAAGAAAAGTATCTTGATGTTCATGAATCCACTATAGCAGTTCGCAAAACGGCAGGAAACGCACCGTGTCGCCGCGGACAATCGCCTGCCCCGGCGGATTGTCGATCAGGCCGTCGGCCCAGGTGCAGGAGGTCAGCACGCCCGAACTCTGGTTGACGAACAGTTCCAGTCCGCCGCTCGCGCCGATGCGGGCGCGCAGGAATTCGCGGCGCGGATCGCCCTTGCAATCGAAATCGGCGCGCAGGCGCTGCGCCTGCGGCGTCACGGCGGAAGCGCCCTGGGCCTTGAGGATGAAGGGCCGCACCAGCATAAGGAAGGTAACGAAGCTCGACACCGGATTGCCCGGCAGCCCGATGAAGGCCGCCGCCGCGCTTGCCGCCCGGTTTGCCGCCGCGTTTGCCGCCGCGGTTGCCGTACCGCCAGCACCAACTTCCCGCCGCACCGCGCCGAAGGCCAGCGGCTTGCCCGGCTTGATCGCGATCTTCCACAAATCGAGTGCGCCTTCGGCCTCGACCGCGGGCTTGACGTGATCCTCCTCGCCGACCGACACGCCGCCGCTGGTCAGGATCAGGTCGTTGCCGGCCGCGGCCGCGCGCAGCGCAGCGCGCGTCGCCTCGCGCGAATCGGGCACGATGCCGAAGTCATCGACCGTGCAGCCCAGGCCTTCGAGCAGGGCACGCAGGGTGTAGCGGTTGGAGTTGTAGATGCCGCCCGGCTTGAGCGGCTCGCCGGGCATGGTCAGTTCATCGCCGGTGGAAAACAGCGCCACGCGCAGGCGGCGGAACACCGTCAGCTGCGCCGCGCCGACCGAGGCGGCGACGCCGACATGCGCGGCCGACAGGCGCGTCCCGGCCGCCAGCACCTCGGCGCCGGCGGCGATGTCCTCGCCGCGGCGGCGGATCCATTCGCCGGGCTGCGGCAGGTGATTCACGGTCAGCAGGTCGCCCTCGACGCCGCACAGTTCCTGCATCACCACGGCATCGGCGCCGGCCGGCAGCGGCGCCCCGGTGAAAATGCGCGCCGCCGTGCCCGGCGCGAGCATCTGGCCGACGCTGCCGGCGGGAATGCGCTGGGCCACTTGCAATTGCGCGCCCACGGCCGGGACGTCGGCGCAGCGCAGGGCGTAGCCGTCCATCGAGGTGTTGTCCAGCGGCGGCACGTCGAGCGTCGAGTGCAGCGCCTGCGCCAGCACGCGCCCTGCCGCGGCCTGGGTCGGCACGGCCTCGGTCTCGTGCAGCGGCTGCGCGCCGGCCAGCAGACGGGCCAGGGCTTCCTCGAAATCGAGCATGGCGCGCATCAGCGGAACTCCAGGTGACGCAGAATGAAACCGGCGATCGCGTCGCGGTCGTTGAGGTCGAGGACAGGCAGGCCGCACAGCCCCGCCACCACGTCGGGCTCGTCGGTGGCCACGGCGACGATGGTCTCGACGCCGCTGCCGGCGATCAAGGGCTTGCCCACGGAGGGCCGATGCACTTCGAGCTTGGGTATCGGCGTGTGCTTGAAACCCTCGACCAGCACCAGGTCGCACTCCGAAAAGCGCCCCAGTTGTTCCTCCAGCGAGGGTTCCGGCTCGCCGCGAAGTTCGTGCATCAACACCCAGCGGTGATCGGAAACCAGCAGCACCTCGGAGCAGCCGGCTTCGCGCAGGCGGTAGGAATCCTTGCCCGGCTGGTCGATGTCGAAACGATGGTGGGCGTGCTTGATCAGCGAAACGCGCAGCCCGGCCGCATTCAGGCGCGGGATCAGCGCCTCCAGCAACGTGGTTTTGCCGGCACCGGAATAGCCGGCGAGGCCGAATACCTTCATGCGTTAACTTTCAGCGAGGGCACCGTCAGCACCGGCGCGAAGCCGCCGCCGGGGGTGCGGAAATTGGTGGTCTGCCCCTGCCACAGGCGCGCCGTGACCAGTTGGACATGGCCGGCATAGACGTAGTTGCGCAAATCGAGCTTGAGTTCAACCGGCGCCTCGCCCACCTTGAGGGTGCGCGAGGACGGCGGCACCAGCGCCTGGGCGATGTAGTTGCCGGCCAGCACCTCGTCGAAGACGCGTTTGGTGATCTTGTCGCCGCGATAGGCCGCCTTCGAGCCGTAGCCCGCCGCCGGCTTGAAGAACAGTTGCTTGCGTCGGGCCCAGAGGTCGTCGGCGTTGACGGGCAACACCAGCTCGGTGCGCGGAATCTTGTTGGCCAGGGTGGTACGGGTCGCGGCATCGACACCCCAGCCGGCCAGCAGCGCGTCGTCGCACAGCGCCACCAGGTTGCGCTTGTCGGCGTACAGGGCATGGGCTTGCGGATGCGGCGTGATCAGCGCCGCATCGCTCAGCCAGGCGGCGCGCAGCGCGGCATTGGCGGGCGCGTCGAGCGCGAAATCAGTCAGCCGGTTGTACACCAGGTCGATGCGCGAACTGCCATGCCACAGCGCGCCGTCGCGCAACGCCAGCTCCTGCGGATCGCAGATCACCGCGGAAATCCCGGCATGCTCGAACAGCCGCCGGAACAGCACGAACTCGGGATACAGGTATTGCGTCTGCGGCGCTTCATCGACAATGGCGATATGCCCCAGGGCGCCTGTCCTGCCGGTCTGCGCGGCGAAGGCGCGCCACTCGGCGCGGAACATTTCGAGGAACAGATGCTCCGCCGTGTCGCCCGACAAGTCGCCCGGCAGCAGCGCTTCGACGTCGTCGCAGCAGGCCTTCTGCGCACGCGCCAGCAGGGCATTGAGCAGGCCGCCGCCGGCATTGGTGTTGATCTCGATGAGTTGCGGGCCGGATTGGCCAAGATGGAAGTCATAGCCGAGGAACACGCCGGGCGCCGCGCTGTGGTGGCGCGCGCTCTGCGGCGCCCAGGCCAGCACATGTTCGCGCCAGGCGGGCATGGCGACGACGCGCTCCACCGCGGCGACCAGGCGCGCCATGCGCTGCACGTGTTCGGCGCTGACGAACACCATCGAATCGGAGAACAGATGCGGCCGCCCCGCCATCACCTCGTCGTGAAAACCCGGACTGACGCGCTCCAGTTCCGCCCCGAGTCCGGCGCGGTCGAGCGAAACGCACTGGCAGCCGGCATTCAGCCGGTTCGCCAGTTCGATGCTGTAGTGGCTACTCATTGCCCGATTCTACCGGCTCGGCGACGGCAAAGAAGGCCTCGACATCCGCCGCCTCGCGCGTGCGCCGCATCGGCGGCAGCGAGCGCCAGATCGCCTTGCCGTAAGGCTTGCCGGTCAGGCGCGGGTCGCAGATCATCAGCACGCCGCGGTCATCCTCGTCGCGGATCAGCCGCCCCGAGCCCTGCTTCATGTTGATCACGGCGCGCGGCAGCTGGTATTCCATGAAGGGATTGCGCCCCGCCGCGCGCAGGCGGTCGATGCGCGCCGAGAGCACCGGATCGTCGGGCGGCGCGAAAGGCAGCTTGTCGATCACCACCAGCGACAGGGCTTCGCCGCGCACGTCGACGCCTTCCCAGAAGCTCTGGCTGGCGACCAGGATCGCGTTGCCGAGAAAGCGGAAGCGCTCCAGCAGTTCCGTGCGCGAGCCCTCGCCCTGCATCAGGAGCGGCAGGTCCAGCCCTTCGGCGGCGAGCTTTTCCTGCAGCAGTTCGCGGATGCGGCGCATCGCGCGCAAGGAAGTGCACAGCACGAAGGCGCGCCCGCCCGAAGCGCGGATCGCCGGCCAGGCGGCTTCCGCCACGGCTTCCTGGTACATCGCGCTGTTCGGATCGGGCATGTTGCGCGGCGCGTAGAGCAAGGCATTCTTTTCGTAGTCGAAGGGGCTGCCCCAGACCGCGGTATCGGCAGCCGCCAGCCCCAGCTCGCCGCAGTAGTGCGAAAAGTTCGTGCCCACCGCGAGCGTCGCCGAGGCGAAAATCCAGGCGCGCGGATGGCCTTCCATCTGGCGCTGGAAAATCGGCGCGATGTCGAGCGGCGTCAGGTTCAGCGACATCGCCTGCGAGTACACCTCGACCCACTTGACCACCTCATTTGCCAAACTCGCACCGCCGGCCACCTCGGGATCGGCGCTGCCGCCGCGCCAGCGCTTCAGCGCCGCCGCCAGCTCCTGCGTGCGCCGCAGGCAGTTGGCGAGGCCCTCGCCGCGTTCGGCCTGGGTGTCGAGATGGCGGCCGAGTTCCGCGATCGCGTCGGCCAGGCCCTGCAGCGCGGCGCGGAACTCGGTTTCGCTCTCCACGCGCGCCGCCGGCAGGCGCAGGTTCTCGCCCTTGACCGCCAGGCGCAGGTCGCGCGCGGCCTTGTCCAGCGCCTGCGCGGCATCCTGCAGCGGCGGGTAATCCTTGGCCGTGACGATGGCTTCATTCTTCGTATCGCGCGCAAGTTCGATGATCTGGCTGGTCGACACGCTCTCGCCGAAGAACAGCCCCGCCACCTCGGGCAGCTGGTGCGCCTCGTCGAAAATGATCGTGTTGCAGGCCGGCAGCAGCTCGCCCATGCCCTCGTCCTTGAGCATCACGTCGGCGAAGAACAAGTGGTGATTGACCACCACCACGTCGGCCGTCAGCGCGTCCTGGCGCGCCGCGAGCACGAAGCAGCGCTTGACGTTGGGGCACTCCTGGCCCAGGCAGTTCTCGCGCGTCGAAGTCGCCAGCGCCCAGGCGCCGGAATCCTCCGGCACGTCGATGCACTCGGCCTTGTCGCCGGTGCGGGTGCGCTCGGCGAAGCGCGCGATCTTGCGCAGGTGCGCCGCCTCCTCGCGCGACGCCAGCCGCCCGGCGCTCATCGCGCGTTCCAGGTGATAGGGGCAGACGTAATTGGCGCGGCCCGTGAGCAGCGCGATCGACGCGCCGACCTTCAGCGCATCGCGCACCGTCGGCAGGTCGCGGTTGAACAACTGGTCCTGCAGCGTCTTGGTGCCGGTCGAGACGATCACCTTGCCGCCCGAGAGCAGCGCCGGCACCAGGTAGGCGAAGGTCTTGCCGGTGCCCGTGCCGGCCTCGGCCACCAGCGCCAGATTGCCGGCGATCGCCTTGGCTATGCGCTGCGCCATCTCAAGCTGCTGCGGCCGCGGACGAAAGCCGGGAACGGCAACGGCGAGCGGCCCCTCGGGGGCGAAGATGCGCTCAATTTGGTGCATGGGATCGGACATGGCGGGCGCGGCATTGTAGCACGCGAGGCGCAGCGGCAAGCCAATATCCATGGCTTACCCGGTTCATTGCAGCTTAACGCTGTGCGCCCCAAGGAAAGCAGCGCCGCGCCAGGATGAAATCAGGTCGAGTTGGTCATCTCGTCCAGCAACTCCATGCTGTCAATTCGAATCCGCCGGTTTTCGAGACGCATCAGACCCTGGCGCTTCAAGTGGCCGAGAACGCTGCTCGCTGTCTGGCGCGTGGTACCGACCATGTCGGCTATTTCCTGGTGGGTCAGGTGAATATTCAGATGGATGTCCTGGCCGACTCTGATGCCATGTCGGGTGGCCAGCCTCAGGATGAGCTTGATGATGCGTGTCTGCGCATCGTCGTTGATCAGATTGACGACGACATCGCCGAGCGCGCGCAAGCGATCGGCCAGGACCTGCATGATCGGCAGCGCGGCTGCCGAGTGCGTCTTCAGGTAATCGGTCAACTCGTTCTGGGATAGCACCAGAACTTCGGATGCTTCGCAAGCCTGGGCATGGACGACGCGTCCACCGCCGCGGGCGACTTCCGCCATGCCGAACATGTCTCCGGTAAAGCAGAACCAGAGAATGACATCCTTGCCTTCCGGCGCCGGCTGGCAAATCTTGACCCGGCCCTGCTGCAGGAAATAGACATGCCGGCCGGGATCGCCCGCCTTGAAGATGAACTCATTTCTGGCGAACAGCTTGCGTTGGCTGGCCTGGATCAGATCCCGAGCGTCGGCGCTGCTCAGGCGGGCCAGGAAATCCGTCGGTCCCGTCTGGCGGGTAAAGTGCCCGTCGCTCGCTTCCACACCGTCTCCTTCAAGTATCCGGCAAACTCGATCCGCTAACTTCCAGAATGTCGGCTGGCCGACAGACATGGAATCGCCAAGGACGAATACTAGTCACGTGGTTCAAGGGGCGCAACTAGAACCCCCGATGACAAGGTGGCGGGGTCGGAGCAATTCTCCCTGCCGGACAATGGAATCGCACATAAGGAGGAGGCCATGATGCACGGCACATTGGTTCAGTGGAGTCGGCAGTCTGCAATACGGGCAATGATCTGCGGTTTGGCGCTGGCGGGCTCTGGCGCGACCCTGGCGGCCGACGTGACGGCGAAGATGCAGCCCAGGATCGACGCCTACAAGAAGCAGGCGGTGGCCTGGGCGGCCGATCCATCGATCGTGAAGGCGGTGAAGGATTCCAATGCCGCCGGCCCGATTCCCGTGATGGGCAATGCCAAATGGCGCGATCTGAAGGAGAGCGATCCGATCGTCAAGGGCCTGGTCGACAATCCGGCAGGTCAAGTAATGACCAAGTGGATGAATGCCGATGCGAAGGGCATCAACAAGATCGTGCTTTCCGGCGACAAGAGCCATCGCGTGGCCTTCACCTCGATGCCGGCGATCTACATCGGCAAGGGCAAGCCGAACTTCGACGAGGCGTTCGGCGGCAAGGTCTGGCAGCAGGGGGAATCGAAGCCCGATCCCAGCACCAACATCGACACCGTCCAGATTGCCGCGCCGGTGAAGAACGGAACCACGGTTATCGGCGTCCTGCTGGTATCCCTTACCGCTGCCAATCTCCAGTAGGGGGTCAATCATGAATCAGGCGATGTCAAGCGTCAGCAGCGGAATCCTTGCGAACTGGGCGCTCAATGTCCGCGCCTCCGGACGCGCACCAGGCAAGTGCGCCTGCGGCTTTGTCGTGGCGTGGGTCGCGTTCTTCGCCATCCTGTGGCTGATGCCGATTCCCGCCGGCCTCACGGTTCCCGGCAAGGCGGCATTGGCAGTAGTGGTGTGGGCCTGCATCATGTGGATCACCGAGGCGATTCCGGTGGGCATCTCCGGCATGCTGATTCCGATGCTGCTGGTGATGAGCGGCGCGATCGACAAGTTTCCCAAGGCGGCCAACGGCTTTGCCACGCCGGTGGTGTTCCTCTGCCTGGCGGCTTTCATCTTCGCGGCCGTGATGCAGGCAGCAGGGCTCGATCGGCGCATCGCCCTGACCCTGCTGAACAAGCTCAAGGTGAAAACCGTGAATGGGGTGATCTGGGCGATGTTCGCCGCCAACATGCTGCTGTCCTTGATCATCCCGGCCGCCAATGCGCGCGCGGCGACGCTGTTGCCGGTGGTCAACGGCATCACCGAAATGTTCGGCGACACGCCGGAGGAGCGCGCCGGCAAGAAGGCCATTGTCATCCAGACCCTGGTCTATGGTTCGATGATCAGCGGCATGTGCATCATGACCGCCCACCTGCCGAACCTGGTGCTGGTGGGCCTGTTCGAGACCGAACTGGCCATAAATCTGTCCTATATCGACTGGTTCAAGCTGCAATGGCCTTATCTCGGCATGTTCGTCATCACCCAGTGGTGGGTGCAGCGCTATTTCAGGACGCGCAACGTGGGAATTCATGGCGGCTTTGCGGCCATCCAGAAACAGCATGCGGAACTGCCGAAAAGCAGTCAGGCGGAATGGCTGATTCTCGCGGTGTTCGGCTTGATCGCGGTGCTCTGGGTGACGGAGTCGTGGCACGGCGTGAAGTCGCACAATGCGGCACTGATCGGCCTGGCGATTCTCTTCGCGCCCGGCCTGTTCGGCCTCAAGTGGAAGGAGCTGCAGGATCGCACCATCTGGGGCACCTTCCTGCTGCTTGCAGGGGCACTATCCATGTCGGCGGCGATGGGCAGCACCGGGCTGGCGCAGTGGCTGTCCGACATCATCCATCCGCTGGCACATGGTCATGCTTGGTGGATGATCCTGGTGATCCTGATGGCGGGCACCCACGTCATCCGGCTCGGCATGCTCTCCAACGTGGCGGCCATCACCATGCTGGCACCGATACTCCTTGCGCTGGCACCCAAGCTCGGCCTGCATCCGGTGGCCTTCACCATGCTGATCTCCGACACCGACACCTTCGCCTACATCCTGCCGACGCAGATCACCGCGGCGGTCATCGCCTACAGCAGCGGCACCTTCACCATGGCCGACTATGCCAAGGTGGGCTGGGTCTCGGTACTGATCGCCATCGCCTATGGCGTCTGCGTCATGGCCCCGTGGTATGCCTTCATGGGCATTCCGGTATGGGATCCGGCAGCACCGTGGCCTTTCAAATAGCCACGGGCAGGCCTGACGCAACGCACTCCGACCAGTCCACTGGTCGGCAGGAAGTGCCTTTTTGACTGAAAACTGGAAATAGGAAATACAGAATGAAAAAGATGACCAATGCCGAGTTGAAAACCAAGCTCGGCGACTACACGGCACCACCCGGGCTCTACCAGGTCACCAAGGACATGCCCTTCCTGGGCAAGGTCAGTTGCAATATCGAGAGCATGGAGGCAGGCTCGTGGCAGGAGATCGTCATCGATTACGAGCTGGGCGCCTCGGGCATGGCCGATGGTTCCTGGTTCAAGGCGACCTTCCGTTTCTATTCCGACTGGGCGCTGTTCCAGAACGCCGATCCGGCCGGGGCGAACTACATCTCGGCCGAATATCATGCCGCGCCGACCATCCCCGGGCAAAGCCCCGCGACGGTGCAAAAGCTCAGCGTGCGCTTCGATCAGAAAGGCCATGAACGGCCCTTCCAGAAGGCGGTGATCGTCGATACCTACGACGGCTATCTGAAGGCCGGCGACCACATCATCATCCGCCTCGGCGACCGCCGCTTCGGCGGCGCCGGCACTCGCGTGCAGACTTTCGTCGAAGAGTTCTTCCGCATCCGCTGCTATGTCGATCCGCTCGGCACCTCGCGCTTCGCGTCCATCGGCGAAGACCTGGTGATCGACATCAAGGCCGGTGCGCCGGCGCAATTGATGTGGGCCGGCTCCCGCATCGTCCGCGCCGGGGAGAAGTTCCCCCTGCGCCTGCGCAGCGAAGACCAATGGGGCAACACCTGCTGGAACCGGGGCGACAAGGTCGGCATCAAGGCCACGCTGGATGGCAAGCCGGTGTATGAGAAGGAGACGCATCTGGCGGAAGAAGGCTGGGCGGTGCTGCTGCTGGAAGACCTGCCGAGCAAGGATGCAGGCGAACTGATCGTCACCGCCAGCCTGCCGGAGCATCCCTGGGTCAAGTCGCAGAGCTTCTATGTCACCGTCGACCCGACGCTCGCCGTGCCGCGCATTTACTACTGCGACCTCCATGTTCATTCGGAGGACACCATCGGCACCAACTCGACCACCTACAACCTGACCTACGGCCGCGACGTAAGCGGCCTGGACATCCTTGCCTTCGCCCACAACGACTTCAACATCACTACCGAGAAGTGGAAGAGGACCGTCGAGCTGATACGCGAAATCACCGAGGACGGCAGCTTCGTTGCCTATCCCGGCACGGAGTGGTGCGGGTCGAGCTGCGCCGGCGGCGACCACAACGTGGTTTTCTTGCATGACGACGAGCCCGAGTTTCCTTATCTCAAGACCGGCGAGCACGTGCGCTCGGTGGAGTGGAACGAAGAAATGAAGGGCGGCGGCGTGGAGCCCGGCGCCTGGCCGCTGGAAGAACTGTGGGCCGCCTACGCCCATGATCCGGACGGGCATTTGCTGATTCCGCATGTGGGTGGCCGGCGCTGCATTCTCGATTGGCACTATCCCAAACTCGAGCGGCTGATCGAGATCGGTTCGAGCTGGGGACACTTCGGCTGGCTCTATCAGGAAGCCATGGTGCGCGGCTACAAGATCGGCGCCTCGATGGCCGGCGACGAACACCGGGGCCGCTGCGGCGGCGGCGTGCCGGGTACGGCGGTGTTCGGCACCAAGGGCGGCATGTCCGGCGTGATCGCGCCGGAGTTGTCGCGCAAAGCCATCGCCAAGGCGCTGCGGGCGCGCCACACCTTCGCTTCGACCGGAGAACGCAGCTATGGCCTGATCCGCGTCGGCAAGCACATCATGGGCGACGAATTCGAGCACAAGGGACCGGCCACCATCGACTACCGGTTCCTCGGCGACGCTGGCTGGGACGAGATCGTGGCCTTCGACCACACGGGCGAAATCTGGCGTCGCGACCTGCAGCAGGAACTGGGCTACTCGGAGCGCAAGATCCGCTTTCGCTGGGGCGGCGCGCGGGTCAAGGACCGTTACCGCTGGGCAGCGTGGAAGGGCAAGGTCACCATCACCAACGCCGTCATCAACGACTTCGCCGGGCGCGGCTTCGAGCACCTAGAAGAGACCTGCTGGCGCGAGTCCGCCACCACGGTCGGCTTCAGGAGCGACACCTATGGCGACGTCGATGCGATAGAGCTGGACGTGTCGCACCTGGCCACCGCCAGGATTCGCGTCGAAGGCACCATCGACGGCTACGTCAAGGTTGGCGACCCGCTGAAGGGCAACCCCTTCGTGCATTGCCCGACATTTGCGTGGGAGATCACCGGCGCCGAGCTGCTCGACGCAGCGCGCATGAGGCGCGATCTGCCGGGCGTGGAGATGTTTCTCGCTTTCGAGCGCATGAGCGACAGGCCCGCGCCGCGCGAGGTCAGCGGCACGCTCAGCATCGATCCGCACAACGGCCCGCACGGCCATCGCCCGGTTTACTTATTCGGCCGGCAGATCGATGATGCGAAGGTATGGACTTCGGCCGTGTTTCCCACCTTCACCTGATCGCGAGTGGCTTCATCCGTCATGGCTAGCCTGAACTGGCCGGACGAAGCCGCGGGCCCGAGCGATGGCGGCGAAGCACGCTTGGTCCAGCCGGGATCGAACGTCTGCCTGGACTTTCACGGTGATCCGCTGCGCGCGCGGCTGATGGTGGTGTCGGACGGCAATCACCACATGGCCCTGCGCGAAGTGCTGGCGGTTTTTCTGGCGGAAAATCCCGCCATGGAAGACATCTTCTACACCACCACGCCGCCGCGCGTGGCGCTGCAGTTGGTGTGCGCCGGTCATCTCGACATAGGCAATCTTCGCCTTTCGGCCAAGCCTCACGTCATGATCGGACCACCGCCTGCGCTGGACCAGGCGGTGGCGGCCGGACACATGGCGGCCCATCGCCCGTTCATGCGCAGCCGCGGTGCTGCTCTGCTGGTAAGGAAGGGAAACCCGAAGAGGATTCTCGGCGCAGCCGACCTGCTGCGCGACGAGGTGAGGCTGTTCCTGTCCAATCCGCTTGCCGAAAAAGTCAGCTACGACACCTATCTCGGCGCCTTGCATCGACTTGCGGCGGCGGAAGGCGTGGCGCTCGGGTTTCCCGAGCATCCGAACGGACAGCCCGATCCCGGGAAGCTGCTGTATGGCGGATCGATTCATCACCGCGAGGCGCCCCAGGCAATTGCCGACACTATGGCCGACACTCGGGCCGACGTCGCCGTCGTCTTCTATCACCTGGCGCTGCGTAACCAGCGCATCTTTCCCGACCTGTTCGATTTCGTGCAACCAGCAGCCTGGGCACGGGATGACGGGAGCGAGGTCGGACGCACCGACTGCGGACTCGTTGGCGATGGTGGCACATGGGGCGGTGCGCTGCTCGATTACTTGGCCACGGAAGCCGTCACGCAGATTTATCGGGGCCACGGCCTGGAGCGGGCCCTACTGCTGCAGACGCCGTAGAACGGCAGCCATCGCATGAGCACCGCCGCGCTCGCCGCATCGGCTCCACCCGCGCATTTGCGCAGCCGGCGGACGCTTGCCGCATGCTGCGGTGCGCACGTGCTGCACGACGGATTTGCCGATCTGCTGTACGTCCTGTTCCCGATCTGGCAGGCGGCGTTCGGACTGTCGTTGGCTCAGGTCGGCATGCTCAAGATGCTGTATTCCGGTTCGATGGCGGCCTTGCAGCTGCCATCGAGCCTCCTCGCCGAACGCGTCGGCGAACGCTTGCTGCTTGCGCTCGGCACGCTCGTCGCCGCGGCCGGGTTCATCGTGTCGGGCTCGACCACAGGATTTCTCGGCCTCGCGCTGTGCCTGATGCTGAGCGGCGCCGGGGCCAGCGTGCAACATCCGCTCGGCTCCGCACTCACTTCCCGGGCGTTCGAAGGTACTCGGCTGCGCGCTGCGCTGGGCACCTACAATTTCTCCGGCGATGTCGGCAAGGTGCTGTTGCCGGCGCTTTGCGCAGCGCTGCTGGCCGTGCTCGACTGGCATGCGGTGACATCGCTGATGGGCGCGCTCGGCCTCGGCGCGGCGCTCGCCATCTGGTTTGCCGTCCCGCGGGCATTGCCCCCGGCGGCGTCTCCTGCGGATGCGCCGGAAGCATCCGCAGCGACAGACACGGCGACCGGATCGCTGGCGACCCCGGGCTTCATCTCCTTGTCGGCGATCGGCTTTATCGACAGCGCAACGCGCATGGGTTTTCTGACGCTATTGCCATTCCTGCTGATCGCGAAAGGCGCGTCGATCACGCAGGTCGGTTTCGCGCTGAGCCTGGTCTTTGCGGGCGGTGCCGCGGGAAAATTCTTCTGCGGCCTGATTGCCGCGCGCGCCGGTGTGCTGCGAACGACGATCCTGACCGAACTTGCCACCGCCGCCGGCATAGTCGCGCTGCTGCCGCTTGCGCTGGATTGGTCGATGCTGCTGCTGCCGGTGATCGGTATTGCTCTGAACGGCACGTCGTCGATCCTATACGGAACGGTACCGGAACTCGTGCCGGTCGCGCGACGGGCTCGCGCTTTCGGGGTCTTCTATACGCTCACGATCGGCGCGGGCGCAGTGTCACCGGTGCTCTATGGCCTGCTCGGAGACGTGATCGGGGTGCAGCGCAGCTGCGCTGTGATCGCGGCAGTGGTGCTGCTGGTTCTGCCACTGACGCTGGCGCTGCGCCCGGCCCTGCGGGCACTGCGAGTCAGTTGAAACCAGATGACACAACAGGAAATCCCATAGTTCCAGCGAAGTTCCCACCCGTCTAGAGCAAATTAGACCCGCCTTGCGCCCGTTACAAAGTACATGTCTATCTGCCCTTTGCCCTTGGCGTCCACCTTGCCGCGGTATGTGCAGTCGAACTCTGCCCGGATCAAATCGAAGGTGTAAGCCGAAACATTGACCCGACCAATCTCGCCCGAGCTTTCCATGCGCGAAGCGACGTTCACGGTGTCGCCCCAAATGTCAAAGGCGTACTTTCGCTTGCCGACCACGCCGGCCACCACCGGACCGGAATGAACGCCCACCCGCAGCGACCATTTGAAGGCTGCCGTGCTGTTTCTATTTTCAAGATAGTCGATCATGCCCAGCCCGGCGCGAACGCAGCGCTGCGCGTGATCCGGGCAGGATTTGGGCAACCCGGCCGCCGCCATGTAGGCATCGCCAATGGTCTTGATCTTCTCCACGCCACAGGCGTCGGTGATGTCGTCGAAGGCCGCGAATATCTCGCTAAGCTCGGCGACCATTCGTTCGGCGGGCATGGATGAGGCCGCCTGGGTGAATCCGCTGAAGTCGGTGAACAATATGGTGGCCGACTCGTGGCGGGCCGGACGCGCGCTACCGGTCGCCGACAGCTCCTGTGCCAGTTCCGCCGGCAGGATGTTCAACAGCAGGCGCTCCGAGCGCTCGCGCTCGGCGGCGACGTCGCGCACCGCAAGGAACGCGCGCCGCAGGGCAAGGTCCATCTGGTAGCAGATCAGCATGCCCCAGAGGTTTGCCATCAAGAGTGCTCCAGCATGCCTGAACATGTTGGTACCGGACAGCAATCCGAGCGCGCTGAGCACGATCAGGTACATGGCCATGCTGATCCATCCACCGGCCACCGCCGCCGGAAAACGCAGGCGAAAAACGCCGTAGATGCTGAACAAATGAATGACCACCATGAAAAATCCTGACGCCTCGAACGTCGGCGATAGGGACACGGCCCGAATCAGTCCCAATGACATCGCGCAGGCCATGGC
>JAUYSD010000258.1 GCA_030696505.1 Sulfuritalea sp.
ATGGGCTGGTTCTGCTTGTTGACCAAGCCCTTTCCGGTGGTCTTGATCTGTACCCGGTAGTAGGACTGCTCGGTCCCCTGGATGGTTTCGGTCAGCGTGTCCGCGCTGATATAACTGACTTCGCCAGTAAGAATGCCGTAAATCGAATAATCGTAGGCGTCGAGCTTGATCGTCGCCGGCAAGCCTGGTTTGACGAAGGCGATCTCGGCGGGCTTTACCTTGGCCTCGATGATCAAGTCTTCGTCGGCGGGCACGATCTGCATGATTTCCTCGCCCGGCTTGGCCACCCCGCCCAGGGTGGTCAGACGCACATTGCGGACGATGCCATCCATGGGTGAGAGCACCTCGGTGAAATTCAGCTGCTCCTTGCGCTGAGTCACTATTTGCTGCACGCCCGCCAGGTCTTCCTCGGCTTTCACCAGTTCCGCCTGACAGTCCTGCAGATACTTGTTGCGCTTGTTGGTGATCTGGCTGCGGACATCGACGAGTTGCCGCTGCAGTTTGATGATTTCCGCTCGACTGACGTCGCCGGCCTGGACCAGCGGCAAATTCATTTCAAGCTCTTCCTTGATCAGGGCTTCGGCTTTTTCCAGCGAACTGACTTCCTCGCGCAAGGCTCCTTGGCGCTTGGCGAACAAGGCGAGCTGGTTGGCACGAAAATCCGGGTATTTGGCCAGTTCCTTTGGAAAACTGGGCGTACCGCCGAATATCTCGGCATTCAGGCGCGCCACCGTGGCCTTGAGTGCGGCCGACTTGGCCGCGCTTTCCAGATAGCTGGCCTCGGCCTTGGTGTGGTCGAAGCGCGCCAGCAGTTGCCCGCGTTTCACAGGCGTGCCTTCGCGCACCGGAAGTTCGGACAGCACGCCGCCTTCCATGACCTGAATCACCTGATTGCGCGAACTGGAAATAACCTGGCCGCTGGCGCGCGTGATCTGATCCAGCACCGCCCAGTCGGCCCAGATTAAGAACCCGACGACGGCCAGGGCGCTGCCCCAGATCAGCATGCGACCGGTTCCCATTTTGAATTGCGTAATCAAGCGGATGTCTCCTGGGGCAAAGGTTGCTGAGCGGGCGCCTTGCCGGAGATCCGGGCAAGGACGGCGTCGCGCGGACCGTCGAGTTGCACGCGCCCGCCATGCAGCACCACAAGCCGATCAAGCAGAGGCAGCAATGCCGTCTTGTGTGTCGTCACCAGCAGGGTCGCCCCCTCGGCTGCCAATTCGCGCAACAGATTGACCACGCGCGCCTCCGTTGCCGAATCCATCGCCCCGGTCGGTTCGTCGAGAAGCCAAACCTTGGGCTTGGCGAGCAGCATGCGGGTCAACGCGATCAACTGCTTTTGTCCGCCCGAAACGCCGCGCCCACCTTCGGTCAGTTCCAGCGCCAGGCCGGCGGCTTGCCCCAGAATCAAATCGATCAGGCCGGTGCGCTTCGCCGCGGCCAGAATCGCGTCCTCGCCGGGGTCGGGCAGGCCGAGCACCAGGTTGTCGCGCAAGCTGCCGCTGAACAGGCGCGTCTCCTGCGGCAGATAGCCGATGACCTCGCGCGTCACGCTCGGTGCCAGTGTCGCCAGATCGACGCCGCCGAGAAAAACCTTGCCTTCGGCCGGGCGATACAAGCCGGAAGCCAGTTTGAGTAAGGTGCTCTTGCCCGAACCGATCGGCCCGATCAAGCCGACGCGCTCGCCCGGCTTGATCTCGAGGCGCTCGACTTCGAGTGCCGCGGTCTTCGCCGCGCCATAAACGAAACGCGCCCGCTCGAAACGAAAACCGCCTTCCAGGCTTTGCGGCATCAACGCCGCATGCGCCTCGTCCGCCTCGTTGGGCAGGGCGACGATCTGTTCCAGTCCGTCCAGGGCGGCACGGGCGAGCGCCCACTGCACCATGACGCCGGGCAGTTGCACGATGGGGGTCATGGCGCGGCTGCCTATGATCGAGCAGGCCAGCAGACCACCCATGGTCAGGCGGTTCTCGGTGACGAAATAAGCGCCTGCTGCCACCAGCGAGATATAGCTCAACTGCTGCAAGGCCACGGTGAGGTTCTGCGACAGGGCCGTATAACTGCGAATATTCTGCTCGGCATCGCTGGTTTCGGCCACGAGGCGATTCCAGCGCGACTGGATCGCCCACTCGGCGCTGTTCGACTTGAGCGCCTCGGCGCCATCGACTGCCTCGACCAGCAGGCCGGCCTTGCGATTGCTGGCGGAAAGATTGCGCCGCGTATGGCGCTGGATGGCGCCCTGGAACATGAGGCCAGTGGTCAGCGCGATGGGCAGAAAGATCAGCGGCACGACGACGACCCAGCCGCCGACCGCGGCGATGACCAGCAGGAAAACGATGGCAAACGGCACATCGGCAAGAACGAAGAGCGAGGTCGATGCCAGGACCCCGCGCACCATTTCGAAACCCTTGACCTGCGAAGCCAGCGTGCCGACCGAGGCGGGCCGGACCTCCATGCGGATACCGAGCATGCGCCTGAAAAACCACTCCGACAATTCATGATCGATGGTGTTGCAGGTGCGGTCGACCGTATGGCTGCGCACCTGTTTGAGCAGCAGTTCCAGCACCACCGACAGCGCCACGCCGACGGTCAGCACCCACAAGGTGTGAAATCCCTGGTTCGGAATGACGCGATCGAAAACCTGCATCGCATAGAGCGAAGTCGCCAGCGCAAGCAGGGAAACCAGGCCGGTGGCCAGCACCGCGTCGCCGAACACGCCCTTGCGCTGCCACAGAGCCTGCCGTACCAGTTCCAGTGCGCGCGGCCTCGCCTTCGCCTCGCGTGAGCGAGGTGGCAGTGAAAGACAGCTTGCCCCGGCCAAATCCGTCAAGGAAACGGCTTCGCCGCCAACGCCTTCGCCACGCCAGCTGCCGTCATGTGCCCGCGCCGTAATCAGAGCCCAGCCAAGGGTTCCGGTATGGACCACAAACGGCAGGTTGGCGGGAGTCGGTGCGGAAATCGGCTGCGGCAAACCGTCGAGTTCGGCCAGGCGCCAGGCCTCGGCAAACAATTCCGCGGCAGTTCTGCCGGAGGGTGCTCCTACCCGATCCGGCAATTGGCTGAGGTCGCCCATTCGGGCACCCTCGACTCGCTGCCCGGCCAGACGTGCCGCCCGGTCCACCAGTTGTCCCATACAGCCTTGCGCGACGCCAGCTTGCTCATTACTCGTTACCGCATTCAATGGGTCGCTCATTTCTTGGTCAGGGTTCCAGCCTGGGCTCGCAGTCGCAAGCCGGCAGCGATGGACTGAGCTCGCGCATCCTCGGCGGAAAACTGTGCCTGGGTGGCTTCACGCACGGCATTGAGCACGTCGATCCAGGACTTGCGCCCGATCACATACTGGCGTTCATAGGAGGCGAACACTTCGTCCGACATGAAGCTGGACAGGCGTGCCGTTTCCAACCGCGAACGGGCTGCCGTCCACTCTTCCCAGTCCACCGCGATGCGTTCCCTGAGGTCGCGCTCGGCTGCGTCGCGTGCCTGGCGCGCGGCTTCACGCCTGGCAATCGCCGCGTCCACCCCCGAGGCGGCGGACAAACCGGCCCCCGGCTGCGCCGTAAGTACGACCAGCGCCCGGCTGTCGGTTGCCAATCCGCCGCCCGAGCTTCGCTCGAAGCGCAAGGCGACCTGAGGCATATAGGCGGAGCGCCTCTGGTCGATTTCCGCCGTAGCCGCCTCTTCCTCGTGACGCAGGCGGCGCAGGGTCGGCGAAGCGGCGAGCGCCGATTCCAGCGCCGCGTCCAGCGTGGCCGGCACTCCCTGTTCGCCGAGAGCCTGCCAGGAGACTTCCCTCACCGGCCGACCGCTCAATTGTGCCAGTTGGGTTAACGCATTCCTCAAGGACTGGGAAACCAGCGAAAGTTCGTTTTTCGTCTGATACAGCCGCGACTCCGCCAGGCGCTGATCGGTCTGCGAACTGACTTCCTGCGTGACGCGGCGGCGAATCATGGCAAGCAGTTTTTCATGCGCCTGCACGCCGGACGCCGCATGGCCTTCCCTGGCTTTCTGGCGCAACGCTTCAAGGTAGGCGGCGATGACCCGCAGCGACACTTCCTGCGTGGTTTCGTCGAGCCCCGCATCCGCAGCGTCGAAGCGACTGCCGGCAACCTCGATGCCCGCATCGATGCGCCCGCCTGCCCACAAGGGCTGGTCGATGCGCACGAGATTGGCGGCCGCCCGTCCGTCACTGCCCGAGGTCGCCTCGATACTGGGCGTCGGATAACGCGCCCATTCGGCGCCCTCCTTGTCGGCCGAGGCGGCGTCCCGTGCCGAGCGTTTGCCGAGAATCGCCGGATGCTGAGTCAGCGATGCGTCAAGGACTTGATCGAAGGTCAGCAGCGAATCGGCATGCGCTACGCCGGCCGCCCATGCCAGGACGACCAGCCCAAGCGAGAGAATCTTCATGTTTCGGTGGTCCAACGATGAATATTCAGTGGCGCGTCGGCTGCGCGCCGGGCACGGCCTGCGCCGCCGCAGCCTGCTGGGCCGCATGGCGGGCACGCAGGGAAGCGAGTTGCGCCTTGTGGCTTTCGCGCATCCCGTTCAGTTGCATCTCCTGCTGCTTCCTGATGCCGGCCAGTTGCGCTTCCTGCTGGGCAAGCATGGCCTGCAATTGCTTGTCCTGCTGTTCCTGAACGGTGGCGAGTTCGCGCTCATGCGCTGCCTTCATCGATTCGATTACGTCGGTCATGGTGAATGCATCCTTGCAGAATCTCATTAAAACAAGAAGCCGCCCTCTGGTAAGGGCGGCTCCTGCGGAGGTGCTTGAACCGGAGTTTATACGGGCTGAGTGTTAAGGGTGATGTAGTTGCCGAAAGTCTCCAGGTTCATCGCCGTCACATTGCTCAGGACAACCCCGGTCATTACCGCGCCGGCCGTCGGGTCGCCATCATAAACGAGAAGGGTATCCGCTCCGGCGCCAGCGGTAAATGCCCCGGCAGCATAGCTGCCCTGCACCACCTCGTACGACGAATCCCCATAGCTGCGGGGGCCCTGGCTCGAGGTTACGAGCATGTCAATCCAGATCGCGTCGTCCGCACCGAAATCGGTGATGACATCGGCAGCGCCGCCGGTAAAGCTGTAGATACCGTTGCTCAGGGTCACCAGGGGCGAATCTCCCTGCTGCAACTCGAACTCGTCCGGCCCGCCGCCGCCGCTCATGGTGTCTGCGCCCGTGCCGCCGCTCATCCAGTCCTCGTAGGCCGATCCGGTGAGCGTATCGTTGCCTGCCCCACCAGTCAGGTCGTAGCCGCCAGTGGCCGAGAAGGTGGCTACATTGCTCAGATCGATAGTGTTGTTGCCGCTACCGCCTTCGGCGGAACCGCCGTAGCCCGGGTCGGGTTGATCTACCATGACGTTGCCCAGCGCATCATGGAAGCCATTGCTGCTGTCGGT
>JAUYSD010000364.1 GCA_030696505.1 Sulfuritalea sp.
GTCGGCAACCGCCAGCGTGCACTCGCCGCCGCGCCGCAGCGTGAGGCGGCCCAGCGCCCAGGCGGCGATCTCGGCGTGGCGGGCGCGGACTTCGCCCCAGGTGATGCCGCCGTCGCCGTCGGCATCGAGGCCCAGCGCAAATCGATGTCGCGCAGCGCGATGTCCCATTGCCCCGTGACCTCCCTGCCCTGCACGTCGAGCACCAGATAGCTGTCGCTGGCCTTGTGCGCCAGCGCCGGCAGCGACGCCAGCATCAGCAACCCGCACAGCCACGCGCGCAACCTCATCGCCCCACCCCACCAGGACTTGCTGCGCGGCGTGTCACCAGCGCCAACTCCTGGGCCAGGCGGCGCAGCCGCGCGTCCTCGAAGCCGCTGGCGGCCAGCCAGTCGCGCGCCGGCTGGGCGGCGCCGGCATCGCCGGCGGCGAGCGCGGCTTCGAGCAGGATGCGGGCATCGCGCGGTTCGCGCTGGACGCGGTAGTTCTCGGCCGCCAGGCGCAGCGCGGCGCCGGCATCGCCGCGCAGGCGCAGGCGGTAGCGCGCCTCTTCGGCGCGATGCGTGGTGTCGCCGCGCAAGCCGGCGGCGGCGAAACGTTCGCCCAGCGCCTGCGCCAGTCGCGCCGCCTCCGGCCGCTGCAGCGCCGCCGCGGCCTCGGCCAGACGCAGCAGCAGGTTGTCGGCGGACTCCCAGCCGGCCAGCGCGACGAGCACTTCGGCAGGGCGGTTCTGGTCGAGCAGGAAGTCGCCCCAGGCGGCGAGCAGGTAGCCGTCGTCGCGGCCCAGCGCCAGGGCGGCGCGGTAATGGCCTTCCGCCAGCGCCGGCTGGCCGCGCCAGGCGGCAACCTCGCCGAGCCGGGTCAGCAGCCAGAGCCGGTTGCCGGGGTCGTCGGTCGTCGCCAGGGCCTGCTGCAGGGTCCGGTAGGCGGCATCGAGATGACCGCCGTAGGCCTGCACCAGGCCGCTGCAGCCGCCGAAAAGCGTCGCGCGGCCGAGACCCTGCAAGGCTGCGCATTCCTGTTGCGCCGCCGCATAATCGGCCTGCACCAGGAAGATCGCGGCGCGCCAGGCGTGGGCCGCGGCAAAACCTGGATCGAGCGCCAGGGCCGCGGCAAAATCATCGAGGGCGCCGCCGAAGTCGTGGCGATATTGCCGCAGCAGGCCGCGAACGACGCGCAAGGAGGCTGTCCTGGGCTCGCCAAAGCGAGCGATCACTGCCTCGGCGTAGCCTACATAGCGCGGGTCTCCACGCGCCATGGCCAGATCGAAATAGGCCTGCGCCAACAAGGCTGCGGGCCCCGGGGCGCCGGGCGCCGCCAGCATGCCGGCGCGCAGCGCCGCCAATTCGCGCGCGCTGCCGTCGCCAGCACGCAGGGGCAGGCGCTCCAGCAGCTCGCTGTCGTCCAGCGGTTTGCGCGGCGCAGCAAGGATAGGCGCGGCCAGCGCGGCCACGGCAAACGTCAGCGCGAGCACGCGGATAGAGCGAAAACAGGTCAACTCGCTGAATGTCATGGGCGTTATAGTTTATTCGTGCGCGCCATACCGGCCGTTACGAACCTCAACAACATATCGAAGGAGTCTACATGAGCAAGCTACTGTCCATCCTGATCGCCGCCGCTTTTGCCACCGTTTCCGCCGGTTCCTTCGCTGCCTCGCATGGCGGCGCCATGAAGGACGACAAGAAGATGGAGAAGAAGGAAGAGAAGACCGCCAAGAAAGACGCAAAGGCCGAGAAGAAGGAAGAAAAGAAGGAAATGAAGGCCGAGAAGAAGGAAGAAAAGAAGGCCGAGAAGAAGTAAGCCGGACCATCCGCATGACCGAAAGCGGGCTCCGGCCCGCTTTTTTATGCCATAAAAACATAGGCTTGCTTTGCCATACGGGGCACAGCGGGAATAACCATGACCGTAGGCAGAGAATTTGTGCCGAAGGCGTCAACCCGGCGGCACGTCATGGCGTTATGCAGCGGGTGCGCCATCCGGCGTCACGCCTAAAACATTCAAGGAGTCTTACATGAGCAAGCTGCTTTCCATCCTCGTCGCCGCCCTGTTCGCCACCGTTTCCGCCGCTTCCTTCGCCGCCGACGCGCCGAAGAAGGAAGAGAAGAAGGCCGAAAAGGCTGAAAAGGTCGAGAAGAAGGAAGAGAAGAAGGCCGAGAAGAAAGACGCGAAGAAGTAAATCGCAGCTTCTCCGGAAAAAGCGGGCTTCGGCCCGCTTTTTCTTTTCCCGCTCACCCCTGGCGGGCGGGGCCGGCGGCGAACATCGCCGCGCGCAGGCCGAGCACCCAGCAAACGGCGGCGAGCATTCCCGCCATGACATCGCTGGGGTAATGCACCTGCAGGTATATCCGCGACAGGCCGACCATAACCACCACCAGCGCTACCATCAGCGCCAGCAGCCAGCCGGCCGCCGCGCTCCTTCGCCAGCCGCGATGCGCCGCCAGGACGAACACGGCGAGCGCCACGGCGGTGATTTGCAGCGCATGCGCGCTGGGGAAGGAAAGGCTGGAAACCACCGGGCTCAGGCCCGGCACCGCCTCGGGCCGCGCGCGGGCAAACAACTCCTTGGCCAGATGCGCCAGGGCCGCCGCACCGACCAGCGCCAGCGCGAGGAAACCCGCCTCGGCCGGCGAATCCCGGCGCCACAACAGGATCGCGGCGGCCGATACCGGTGGCAGCAGCACGCTCAGCGAGCCCAAGCAGGTCAGGCCGAGGAATGCCGCGTCGAGCACCGGCCCGCGCCAGGCAGCGGCGATTTCCAGGCCCCGACGATCGAGCGGCGGAAGGCCGGCCCCGTCGGCGCCAATCCAGACTGCAGCAGCCGCCAGGATTGCCGGCGCCGCAAGCCACCATGCGGCGGCCTGAAGCACGCCGCGCCTCAAGCCCTGCGCCTGTTCACTTCCGCTCCTTGCGGCGCCAGACGCTGGCCAGCCAGGGCTGCTGCTCGCAGGGCAGGCCCGGCGGGCGGTAGTAATGTTCGAGTTCGGCAAAGCCCGCTGCCGCCAGATAGCCGCGCCATGCCGCAAGATCGTAATAGGCGCCGTAGCGCTCGCCGCCGATGCTCTCCTGGTTTTCGCCGCGAGGATTCGAGCTGAACAGCACCCCGCCCGGTTTCAGCGTCGCATGCAATTGGCGCAGCACCCGCGGCAGTTCCTGCATCGGCACGTGGAACAGCGAGGCATTGGCGAACACGCCGTCGAAGCGGGCCGGCGGCAGGTCGAGGGCCAGAAAATCCTGCTGCCAGACTTCGCCGACGGCGTGGGCGCGCGCCATGTCGGCCAGCGCCGGCGCGCCTTCGAGGCCGACCACGCAATGCCCGCGCCGGGCGAAGGTCAGCAGGTCGCGGCCCGGACCGCAGCCGAAATCCAGAATCGTGAACGGCGGCGTGCCCTGGATGTGGCGCAGCAGCGCCGCGATGTTCTGCGCCACGTCGTGGTCACGCGTGCCTTCCCAGAAGGCCTGGGCTCGCGTGTGGTAGTGCCGCAGAGTGCGGGCGACGACCTGCTGCAGGGTGTCGGGATCGAGTGTCATGTGTGGGCTCGCGGCGCGGACGCGACAGCTTACCTCGTCGCCGTGGCGCCAGCACCAACTCTTGCGCGACGCGAGCCTGGCTACTGCGGATGCCGTCCGCGCCTGCGGCGCGGGGCCTTGCCTGCCGGGGATTTCGCTGCGCGGGCCGGCAATAAAAACGCCACGGCGAGCCGTGGCGTTTTGCGCGAGCAACAGGCTTCAGGACTTCAGCGCGACCAGCACCTCGTCCAGCATCTTCTTCGCATCGCCGAACAGCATGCGATTGTTTTCCTTGTAGAAGAGCGGATTGTCCACGCCGGCGTAGCCCGAGGCCATGGAACGCTTCATGACGATCGAGGTCTTGGCCTTCCAGACTTCGAGCACCGGCATGCCGGCGATCGGGCTGGTCGGATCGTCCTGCGCCGCCGGGTTCACGATGTCGTTGGCGCCGATCACCATGGCGACGTCGGTGGCCGGGAAGTCGTCGTTCAACTCGTCCATTTCCATCACGATGTCGTAGGGCACCTTGGCTTCGGCCAGCAGCACGTTCATGTGGCCGGGCATGCGCCCCGCCACCGGGTGGATGCCGAAGCGGATATTGACGCCCTTCTCGCGCAGGTGCTTGGTGATTTCATACACCGTGTGCTGCGCCTGCGCCACCGCCATGCCGTAGCCGGGAACGATGATCACGCTCTTGGCATCCTTCAGCAGTTCCGCCGTCTCGACGGCGCTGATCGGCACCACCTCGCCGACCGGCGCCGCTGCGTCGCCCTTGGCCGCCGGCGTGCCGCCGCCGGTGCCGAAGCCACCGGCAATCACGCTGATGAAGTTGCGGTTCATGGCGCGGCACATGATGTAGGACAGGATCGCACCGGAGGAACCCACCAGCGCGCCGACCACGATCAGCAAGTCGTTGGAGAGCATGAAGCCGGTCGCCGCTGCGGCCCAGCCCGAGTAGCTGTTGAGCATCGAGACCACCACCGGCATGTCGGCGCCGCCGATCGCCATCACCATGTGGATGCCGAACAAGAGTGCGATCACGGTCATCACGACCAGCGGCGTCATGCCATCGGCGATGCTGTGGGCGTTGATGAACTCGCGGCCGAACCAGATCACCACCAGCAGGCCGGCGAGGTTCATCCAGTGACGCCCCGGCAGCAGCATCGGCGAACCGCCGATCTTGCCCGACAGCTTGCCGAAGGCGATCAGCGAACCCGAGAAGGTCACCGCGCCGATCAGGATGCCGATGTAGATTTCCATCTCGTGGATCGACTTTTCGGCGCCGGAGAGCGGGGCCGAGGTGTCGATGTAGCTGGCATAGCCGACCAGGCATGCCGCGAGGCCGACCAGGCTGTGCATCAGCGCCACCAGCTCGGGCATCTGCGTCATCTTGACGACCTTGGCGGCATACAGGCCGACCGCGCCGCCGACCGCCATGGCGCCGACGATCCAGGGGTAGCCTGCCGCCGTCACGCGCGGGCCGAACACCGTGGCCAGCACGGCGATGGTCATGCCGATCATGCCGAACAGATTGCCGCGGCGCGAGCTCTCGGGATTCGAAAGTCCGCCCAGGCTGAGGATGAAAAGTATTGTTGCTCCGATGTAGGAGACGGTTGCCAGATTTCCAGACATTTCTTCTTGTCTCCTATTTGCGGAACATTGCCAGCATGCGCTGGGTCACGGCGAAGCCGCCGAACATGTTGACCGAGGTGAGCACGATGCCCACCACGGCCAGCCAGCGTATCCACTGGTCGGGCGGCAGGCCGCCGGCCAGCGGCGGCGCGATCTGCACCAGGGCGCCGATGGCGATGATGCTGGAAATCGCGTTGGTCACGCTCATCAGCGGCGTATGCAGCGCCGGCGTCACGTTCCATACCACCATGTAGCCGACGAAGCAGGCCAGCACGAAAACCGTGAAGTGGGCAAGGAAGGCGCCCGGTGCGTTGGCGCCGACGAACCAGAACAGCGCAGCAGCAACGCCGAACATGATGGCCAGCTTGTTGCCCGCCATAGGTTCGGAGGCTGCCCCGTGGCCGTGGCCCTTCTTCGCCTGCACCACGGCTGCCGCCGGCTTCGCCGGGGCAGCGGCGACCGGCTTGGGCGCAGGAGGCGGCCAGGTGACTTCGCCGTTCTTGATCACGGTCAGGCCGCGGATGGCCTCGTCTTCCATATTGACGTCGAGGCTGCCGTCGTCCTTGACGCTTTGCGTCTTGCACAGCTCCTCGGCGAGACGGAACAGGTTGGTGGCATACAGCGTCGACGACTGCTTGGACAGGCGCGAGGTCAGGTCGGTGTAGCCGACGATGGTCACGCCGTGCTTCACCACCGTTTTCCCGGCCTCGGTCAGTTCGCAGTTGCCGCCCCGCTCGGCCGCCATGTCGACGATCACGCTGCCCGGCTTCATGCTCTGCACCATCTCGGCGGTGATCAGCCGCGGCGCGGGCTTGCCCGGAATCAGCGCGGTGGTGATGATGATGTCCACCTCGCGCGCCTGCTTGGCGTACATCTCGCGCTGGGCCTGCTGGAAGCCCTCGCTCATGACCTTGGCGTAACCGCCGCCGCCGGAACCTTCCTCCTCGTAATCGACCTTGACGAATTCGCCGCCGAGCGACACGACCTGGTCGGCCACTTCGGCACGCGTGTCGTTGGCGCGCACGATGGCGCCGAGGCCGGCTGCAGTGCCGATCGCCGCGAGGCCGGCGACGCCGGCACCGGCGATGAAGACCTTGGCCGGCGGCACCTTGCCCGCGGCGGTGATCTGGCCGTTGAAGAAGCGGCCGAAGGCGTTGGCGGCCTCGATCACCGCGCGGTAGCCGGCAACGCCGGCCTGGGAGGTCAGCGCGTCCATCTTCTGGGCGCGGGAGAGCGTGCGCGGCAGCGAGTCGATAGCCAGCACCGTGGCCTTTTTGGCAGCGAGTTGCTGCATCAGTTCCGGGTTCTGCGCCGGCCAGACAAAGCCGATCAGGGTGCCGCCTTCGCGCAGCAGGCCGACTTCCTCGGTCGTCGGCACGCCTACCTTGAACACGATGTCGGACGCGGCCCACAAATTGGCGGCGCCCTCGATGACCTGGGCGCCGGCGGCGCGATAGGTGTCGTCGCTGCAATTCGCACCATCACCGGCGCCGGACTCGACGGCGACATTGAAGCCCAGCTTGATGAGTTTTTCGACGACTTCGGGTACCGTGGCCACGCGTTTTTCGCCAGCCAGCGTTTCCCGGGGAACTCCAATTGTTAGCGCCATGATTCTCCCATTTGCATGTCCATTGATAGCCCGCTCGACGAACGCCTGTTTTTGTCGTTTTCGTCCCAGCCTTGTGCGCGTTTGCCAACCCAGAGGGCGCGCCGCCGGTATGATACGCCTTCCTTATCAGTCTATTTGATCGATATCAATCGTCTTTCGATCGCCCGACATGACCAGTCCAAAGCCCGGCCGTCATCGCGCCCACGGCGCCAAACGCCTCTCGCCGGCCGCCAAGGTGGGCCTGGCACCGGGCGCGCTGATCCACCTCGGCGAGCGCAAGACCGAGCAGGCGGCGATCTCGCTGATCGAGTACGGCGATGCCGACTTGACCGAACGCCAATTCAACTCGCTGGCCGAAGCCCACAGCTACCAGCCGAAACTGCCGGTGCTCTGGCTCAACGTGCATGGCCTGCACGAACCCGAGGTGATGGCCGAGATCGGGCGCCGCTTCAAGCTGCATCCGCTAGTACTGGAAGACATCCTCAACACCAACCAGCGGCCCAAGGTCGACGACTATGGCGACTACCTGTTCATCGTCGCCCGCTTCTTCGAGATCGACAGCGAGAGCCAGCAGATCGGTTCGGACCAGGTCAGCCTGATCCTCGGACCGAATTTCGTCCTGACTTTCCAGGAACGGCCCAGCGGCCGCTTCGATCCCGTGCGCGAGCGCCTGCGCCAGGATCGCGGCCAGATCCGCAAGCTGGGCGCCGACTACCTCGCCTATTCGCTGCTCGACGCCGTGGTCGACCGCTATTTCACGATCCTCGAAAATATCGGCGAACGCACCGAAGAACTCGAAGACATCATGCTCGACCGGCCGCGGCCGGGTGCGCTGCAACTCGTGCATCAGTTGAAGCGCGAGACCCTGAGCCTGCGCCGCTCGATCTGGCCGCTGCGCGAAGTCATCAACAGCCTGACCCGCGCCGACGAGCGCTTCTTCCGCGCCGAAACCCGCCCCTACCTGCGCGACGTGTACGACCACACGGTGCACGCCATCGAATCCCTCGAAGCCAATCGCGACATGATCGCCGGCATGCTCGACATCTACCTGTCGGCGATCAGCAACCGGGTCAACCAGGAAGTCCGCGCGCTGACCGTGGTCGCCATCATCTTCATGCCGGCGACCCTGATCTCGGGCATCTTCGGCATGAACTTCAAGACCATGCCGCTGCTCGACATGCCCACGGGATTCATGATCGCCATCGGCCTGATGGCGACGGTGGCGACCACGCTGTCCGTCATCTTCTGGCGCCGCCGCTGGCTAGCGTGACGCCGGCGCCGACGGCGCCGGCCAATCGCGGCACAGCAGCCGCCAGCGCTCGGTAGCGTATTCGCCGCTCTTGCATGCCGTCTCGGCGAGGCGTTCGCGCGCCTGCCACAGCGCCATGATCGCCGGCGTGCGCCGCGACTCCGAAAGCAGCAGCAAACCCGTTGCACCACGCCGGCCGAGGATGTCGGAGCCGCCGGCGTCCCTGCCGAACTTGCCGGCCGGCACGCCGTCGAAAGCCTCGAACCAGGCCTTGACCGCCGGCCAGTGCTCGTGCGCGAAAGCGATGCGGATATGGCGCAGGCCCTCGGCGCCAAAAAAGAAAGTGATCGCCTGCGAGGGAATGCCGTCGATGTTGTTGGCCAGCGTCCAGCACACCTGGGTGTCGCTGGCCTCGACCTGCTCGTTGCGGCCGAGTTCGCCATAGCAGCGCATGCGGAAGCCGGCCGCGGACAGACGCTGGCGGATCTCCGCCATGGCCATGCCGCCGGCAAAATCATCGAGGTGATATTTCCACGCCGGCGCCGCCTGGCGCTCCGCTTCGTCCTCGGCCAGCCAGCGATCCGACTGGTGGCCCCTGGCCCACCAGACCGCCCATAGCCCGATCAGCAGCAAGATGCCGATGCGCACCGGCAGCCAGTTGTGCACCAGCGGCGGCTCGCGCCGTAGCGCCAGCGCCAACTCTTGCGGCTCCGCCGCGGCCGCCGCCACGGCCATGTCGCGCGCGGCGAACATCAGTGCGCCGATCACGGCAATGACGATGCCGGCACTGGCCGTCACCGCCGAAGAGAACAGCGTCGGCCACCAGACCGTGGGCAGCGCGGCCAGCGCCGCCAGCGCACCGCTGAGCACGAAGAATCCGCCCAGCGGCCGGGCTGGCGCGACGCCCGCCGCGAGCGGGCCGAGGCGCGCCCTTTCGATCGCGTTCTCGTTGGCGAAGCCGATCGCGGCGACGAAGATCCAGCCCAGCACCCCGGCCACCGCCCGCCACGGCCCGAAATCGGACGCCTGCGGGTAGCGGATGCCGGCCAGCAGCAGGCCAAACGACAAGCCAGCGAGAACCCAGCCCAGGCGCGCACCCCAGAGGCCGCAGCGGCGATAGGCCGCCTCGTTGTCCTGTCTGTCATAGTGATCGAACACCACCGAAACCAGCACCGCCGCGCCGCACAGCATCGCCGCGGCCATGACCCAGGCCGCCACGCCGTGCAGATGCAGCGCCCCGGTCTTGGTCGGCAGCACCAGATCATCGACCATGACCCCGATCGCGCCCCAGGCGATCAGCGCCAGCGCGCCGAAACTGCGCAGCAGGCGCGCGCTGAGCGGGACGTGGTTGGGCGTGTAGGTCATGGGCGTCGGGAAAAGGCGGCCATTTTAAGTTGCCAGGGTTGCCGGGAAGCCAAATGACGATGACGCCTTGAACTCTCCCGGGCAATCCATGGTCAGGCCCGCTCGACGCAACTTGGATAGGGTGCCGCTTCGCCAGGAACAACGGGGCACAGCTTGATCGGCGCGAGTTGCTTCAGGCGGCCTTGCCATTTTGCGTCGTCTATCTTGATGGGCGCGGTGGAAGCAGTGCTCCTCTCGGCCCATTGAATGGTGTAGTAGTCGCTTTGACCTTTGACGACAATCAGCAGCATCGACTCGCTATGCGCCTCGCCGGCGGGGTTGGCGACGCCGCAACTGACTACCGCGGCAAACGCATCATGGACGCCGATTTTGAAAGCTCCCAGGCCGGCGCCACTGAACGAGGAGGGGCATGCATTCTTGTACCCACCGGCCATTTTGTTGGCGAACAGCTGCGGGCTCACGTTCGGATTGGACGCGAGTCCCTTGGCTCCCGTGACCGTAAGCATCTGCGACCACTTCTTCGTGCTCTCTCCGTCAAGCACCGATTCCTGGATGTACTGACCTCCCTTGGCGTCTTCGAAGGCCGGTTTGAATCCCCTGGGGAAGGAGAACATCAGGAGCTGACCGAAAATCCGGGTGATCGTCTTTACCGAAGCGCCGCTTTGTCGCGCGGCGTCGACGTCATTCCTTGTCGGGGCTTTGCCCTGCGACAGAGCCGGGCCGGAGGACATGGCCAGCAAAGCCAGGGAAAGGATCAATCGCTTAAGCAGGGTGGAGTTGGTTGGCGAAGACATGGTGATCTCTGATCCTTTCAGGGTTGGTTAAGACAAAATCCGCAAGAAACTGTCGGCCCACGGGCCAGCTATCGGCGATGCATTCCAGGGTCAACGGCACGGATCGTCGGCGTGCGTCCTCCCCCGCTTGCCGGTATTGCGCCGTATGCCCAGGCGGGCACAGATGGCTTCGGCAAACCGCTCGCTGCCCAGCGGCATGCCCAGCCTCAGGGCTTGGCGCACGTCGCTGGCGGCGTCGGCATCCAGTTGCGGACGGAACAGCGCCCGGTAGGCGGCACAGCAAGACGCGAATCCCACGTCGAGACCGAGGTAGGCAGAGTGTGGGGTCAATCGGGTATCGAGTTGTCCGAGGCCGTTGGCCCGGTAGCTGGACCAGCGGTAGCCGCCGGGATCGGCGACCATCGCGGTGCGCACCGGATTGAGTTCGATGTCGCGCATGCAGGCCGGCAGGTAGCTTTCCGCCTGCACCACGCTTGACTTGTAGCGCCCCTCCCACAGGCTGCCGCTGCGTCGGTAGGTGCGATTGGCATATTGCACGTAGCGGCGGCCCAGCGCTTGCATCAGGCGCGAGGGCGCGCCCCGAATCGCGGGCGTGAGCAGCAGGTGCCCATGGTTGGTCATCAGCACATAGGCGTGTATCGCGCATCCGCAATCGCGAGCAGCTTCGTCCAGCCAGTGGAGATAGCTCCAGCCAATGGAGATAGCACTGGTAGTCCTCGTCGGCAAAGAAGCAGGGCTCGCGATTGATGCCGCGCTGAACGATGTGCAGCGGGTAGTCGGGAACAAGAATGCGCGGGCGGCGTGGCATGTCAGGTGCTCAGAATGTCAAATGACTCTGACCCTGAGGTTTGATTTGCAGGTTGGCGAATTTCAGGTAATCGGCGGTGGTAGGCATTTCACTTCTCCTTGGCGGGAATCAGAATTTGATCGACAAACTTGCGGGTAGCAGCATTGGTGCCGCGCGCATGGTCCGGGCATCGATAGGCCGTAAGCCACGGGCTGGGATTGACGCGACTGGGGGCGCCGGGGCTCCAGGCGTAACGCGTCATCTCGCCCAGCACCTCGTTGGTGTTGAGGTCGATCACCTTGACCGTGCTGCTGGCGATGCCGAGGTTGCGGTCTTCGGGGATGACGTGGTCCTCGTAAGTGACGCCGTAGCGCGGCGACGGGCCGGAGGCGGGGGTTTTATCGAGATTGAAGCGAACGTAGCTTTTTGAGTAAGAGCTATCGGTCTTCCATGGCTCGTCATAGCGGCCGGTATAGCGGTAGCGCTGGCCGTCCTTCTCGTCGATGACTTCGACCCAGCGGTAGCCGGGGAGGCCGCCGGGATTGCGATTGGTATTTATTGATCCGCGATACATAGGGGTAACCGGTGTTGGCGTGCCCCCTAGCGCAGTGCCACCTTCCTCGTAGCCAAGGAAGGTGGTGATGAACTCGTCCGCCCGCGACTCCCGCGCAAACGCCGCCCCAGTCCACATGCGGTCGGCAAGCTCTCGGTCCCCGCGCGCCGGCCTCACCTTCATCAACAGCAGCCCCTCGACGTTCTCCACTTTGCGGTAGATTTTCTCGCCGGCCACGGTGCGGCACTTCTCTTCCCAGAGAGCCTTGCCACTCAGGGCGCGGGATACGGCGGCTTCGCCGGCGTTGGGGTCGGCCTGAGTTGGGGTGTTTTGGCAGGCGGCGAGAAGGCTGAGCAGTGCGATGCCCGTCCAACGGGAAAGTGTGTGCAAGCGCTTCATGCTGCCCTCCTCCATGCGCTGTTGTTGATTGCTGCAATCCGCTGAAACAGTGTCCTGCTCATGCCGTCTTCCTCCAGGTGTTGTCGTTGCGTGCTGTCGTCATTGGATCGCCGTCTCGCCAGCGCCAACTTTTCAATCGCCTTACCGCAATCGCTAAGCAGCGCCGCAGCCTGCCCGCTTGTCCATGTCGTTTCACGCCCCAGCCACCATGTCGAGCAGGTCATCGACGGCAAACCGTCCGCCGTCGGCGAACTCGACGTATTCCGGGTCGGCGCCCATGGCGCCGTAGATCGCCAGCAGGGTCTGGCCGGCATACAGCAGCAGGTATTGGCCGTCGTCGCTGCGGCGCACCGCGAGGTCGCCCGGAATCAGGCTGATCACGTAGCTCAAATCCTGGCCCTGATCCAGTTGCTTGCCGGCCGCATCACTCATTCCGTCATCTCCCGGTTCGTCGGTTCCTGCCCGGCCTCGCTCACCACGCCCATGCGCGCCCCGTGCTCGCCCAGCGCGATCACCTCGTCGACATGCAGCCCGCGCGGAATCTGGTGGGTGATGAAGATCATGGTCACCTGGCCCTTCAGCGTGTTGATGGTGCGGGCGAAGTGTTCCGCGGTCTGCTGGTCGAGGTTGGACACCGCCTCGTCGAAGATCAGCACCCTGGGCCGCTTGAGCAGGGCGCGGGCGATCGCGATGCGCTGGCGCTGGCCGCCGGAGAGGCCAGCAGCACGTCGCGCCAGATCCGCCTGTGCTTGAGCAGTTCGGGGACGAACCAGCGGAAACCGAAGGGCTTAGTCGCGGCCGCCAGTCCGGAAAATTCTTCACCATCGAGGTCGGCGGCGGGGGATTCCCGCGCGACGACGATCAGTTCCGCTTCGAGCCGGCTTGCTGCCTGGTCGAGCGCCAGGGTTTCCGGCGCCTGGCTGCCGGGACGGAAGTAGACCAGGCTGTCGCCGTCGCGCTTGACGACCAGGACGGGCGTCGCGGGCGATTCTGCGGCTGCGGATGCGTCGTCGGCGTTAGCTGTTTCGCCGCGCAGGAAGGCGATGGCCGGTAACGGCAGCTTGAGCCGATCGAATCCGGCGAGGTTGCGGACTCCGGTTTTTATTCCCAGCGCTTGCGCGGCCTGATGGAATGAGGCCCGCTGATGCGGCGGCGGAAACTGCTGGGCCAACAGCGCCGCATCGAAGGGGATGCGATAGCGGGTGCACAGGCTGCCCAGCAGCCAGAGCAGGTGTCCGCTCGCCAGCGATCGATCCAGGATTTCCCCCTCCCCCGCAGTGTTGTTTTTCTTGCAAGGACTGGCGTCTCGCCGATTTCGCGATACCACAGTTTAGTATTTTGCGTGTCATGATAATTGACTTGGAAGGACAAAACAATAGGGCGAATGGGTATTCTTATGCCATGGCCGCGATCTTTTCCATCATGCATAGGGGAAACTGCCGGCAAGGCGGGACAGACTTGGTCCCGCCCATCTGCGGCATGAACTTCAAGAACTTGCCGCTGCTCGATTTGCCAACCGGATTTTTTGTCGCCATCGCAATGTTATACTGCGCACTATTCTGTACAGAATAATTGAAGGAGCCGGTCATGGGATTCGCCACCAAGGATATCGTTCCGCTCACGCAGGCGCGTGCACGCCTTTCCGAACTTGCCGACGAGGTAAAGGCCGGCCGCGAAAAGATCATCACCCGCAACGGTGAAAGCTATGTCGCCCTCGTCGATGCGGCGCGGCTCGACTACTACCACCGACTGGAGCGCGAGCATGTTCACTTGATGCTCATCGACGACGCCGAAAAGGGGCTTGAGGATCTTGCCGCCGGCTTGACCGGCGACGCACGATCAGCGCTCAAGAAGCGACAGGCAAAGCGTTTCGCAGGCTGACGCGCGACGCGCCGGAGATGAAGGTCCGTCTCGAACTGACGGCGAACTTCGAGCGCAATCTCGATGCGATCGAGGCTTTCTGGCAGGAGTGCGGCGCGCCTCACGCCTATGACGATCTGCTCGCGGAACTGCTGCAGACGGTGATTCCCAATCTGGAGCACCACCCACGGTTCGGACGTGATTTCCTGGCCCGCACTTGCGGATCGATACAGGCGCAGACTCGCGTCGCCCGCCTGCGCACAAGGCTACGTCGCTTTGATCCGGCCGCCGAAATACGCGAATACCTGAGCGGCGATTACCTCATGCTTTACGCGCTGACCGGGGCGACGATTTCCTTGCTGGCGATTCGCCATCACCGCCAACTCTCGTTCAGTCTGGACTAGCAAAGCCGGATGCCGCCGGCAAGCCCTAGGAAGCGCCGGCAGCGCCCCGCCCGCGCAGCAACCGCCGCTGCACCTTGCCGGTGGTGGTCATCGGCAGGGCGTCGATGAACTCGATGATCTTGGGATACTCGTAGGGCGCCAGGTATTGCCGCACGTGCTGCTGCAGCGAGGCTTCGAGTTCGGCCGAGGGCGTCTGTCCGGCGGCGAGCACGATGAAGGCCTTGACCACGGTGCCGCGCGTTTCGTCGGGCGCGCCGATCACGGCGGCATTGGCCACCGCCGGGTGCTTGACCAGGCAGTTCTCGATCTCGCCGGGGCCGATGCGGTAGCCGGCGCTCTTGAACATGTCATCAGAGCGGCCCTGGTACCAGAGCACACCGTTCTCGTCCTGCTTGGCGAGGTCGCCGGTACGGCCCCAGGCCTGCGGATCATCGATGCCACCACCGAAGAATTTTTCCGCCGTGGCCTGCGGATTGTTCCAGTAGCCGAGCATGAACACCGGGTCCATCTCGCCGTTGCAACTGCGCTGCACGCAGACCTCGCCGAGTTCGCCGGGCGCCACCGGATTGCCTGCATCGTCGAGCACCGCAAGCTGGTGCCCGGGATAGCCGCGGCCCATGGCGCCGGGCTTGGGCGGCGTCACCGCGGCGCAGTTGCCGACGATGTAGTTGATCTCGGTCTGGCCGTACATTTCATTGACCGTCACGCCCAACGCCTCGCGCGCCCAGCCGCAGACGGCTTCGCCGACGGTCTCGCCGGCGCTCATGATGCTGCGCAGGGCCAGGTCGAATTTCTCCCGCGGCTGCGGCACGGCCTTCATCATCATTTTCAGCGCCGTGGGAAACAGAAAGCTGTTCTTCACGCCGTACTTTTCCATGAGCCAGAAGGCTTTTTCCGGATCGAAGCGGCCGCGGTAGCCAAGCAGCGGCTGGCCGAAATTCCAGCTCGGCAGGAGCGCGTCGAACAGGCCGCCGGTCCACGCCCAGTCGGCCGGCGACCAGAACATGTCACCGCGCTGCGGATAGAAATCGTGCGAGCAGACGAAGCCCGAGAGGTTGCCGATCAGGCTGCGCTGGGCGATCAGCGCGCCCTTGGGATTGCCGGTGGTGCCGCTGGTGTAGATGATCATGGCCGGATCGTCGGCCGCCGTGTCGCGCGCCGTGTAGCGCGAGGAGGCCAGCGGCAGCAGGGTGCTCCACTCGCGCACCCAGGCTTCGCGCGCGCCGCCGACGCCGATGACGTGCTTGAGATCGGGCAGCTTCTCGCGCACGGCGCCGAGCTTTTCCAGGCCGCCTTCGTCGATGATGGCCACGCGCACGCCGGCGTGCGAGAGGCGGAATTCGAGCGCGTCGGCGCCGAACAGGTGCGAGACCGGCACGGCGATGGCGCCCATCTGGTAGCAGGCGATGTGCGCGATGCCGGTTTCGGGCCGCTGCGGCAGGATGATGGCGACGCGGTCGCCGGCCATGACGCCCATCGCACCGAGCACGTTGCACAGGCGGTTGGCGGCCTGCTGCACGTCCCAGAAGCTCCAGGCTTCGGTATGCCCCGCCTCGTCCTCGTAATACAAAGCGAAGCGCGTGCGGTCCTCGGCCCAGCGGCCGCAACAGGCCTGGGCGATGTTGTAGCGCGCCGGCGCGTTCCAGCGGAAAGAAGCGCGCAGGGTCTGCCAGTCGCGCGCCTTGCTGTCGAGTCCGATCCCGCTCATTGGAATACCTTCCCCCCCGCCCTCTTCCCCAGGAAGGGGGTGACTGTGGTTCGCGGACTGCGTCCGCTCCGGGTGCTTGGCTGCGACATCCTTGGGGCGGCCCTGCGGATGTCGCTCATGACGCCAGCCTTGCGTCGAGCAATTCGATCCAGTGCCTGACCGGCAAATCGGTGGCGCCCTGCAGGTGTCCCATGCAGCCGACATTGGCGCTGGCGATCGCGGCCGGGCCGCCGGCGATCAGCGCGGCGATCTTGTTGGCCTGCAGGCGCTTCGAAAGTTCAGGCTGCAACACCGAGTAGGTACCCGCCGAGCCGCAGCACAAGTGCGAATCGGCCACCGCGGTCAGCGTGTAGCCGGCCGCCGCCAGCAATGACTCGACGGTGCCGCGGATCTTCAGCCCGTGCTGCAGGCTGCAGGGATTCTGGAAGGCCAGCAGGCGTTCGCTCGCGGGCAGGGGGCGGCAGGCCTGCAGCAGCGGCGCCAGCGCGGCGACTTCGGCCGTGATGACTTCGCTGATGTCGCGCGTTGCCAGTACGATGCGCGCGGCCTTGACCGCGTAATCGGGATCGTCCTGCAGCAGATGGGCATATTCGAGCACATGCGAGCCGCAACCCGAAGCCGTCATCACCAGGCCCTCGGCGCCGGCTTCGAGCAGCGGCCACCAGGCGTCGATGTTGCGCCGCGCGTCGTCGCGCGCGCCTTCGGCTTCGTTCAGATGCAGACGCACGGCGCCGCAGCAGCCGGCGCCCTTCGCCTCGACCATCTGGATGCCGAGACGGTCGAGCACGCGCCGCGCCGCGCCATTGACGTTGGGATACATCGAGGGCTGCACGCAGCCGGCCAGCGCGATGAATTGCCGCACATGGCTGCGCCGCGGCGTCGGACCGGCCGCGGACAGCGGCGGCACCTTGGCGCGCAGCACGCCCGGCAGCAGCATGCGCACCGACTGGCCGAGTTTCATCGCGGCGCCGAACACGGTCGCGCGCGGCAGCAGGTTCTTCAGCGCGCCGCGCATGAAAGCATCGCTGCCGCTGCGCGGCACCATGCGCTCGACCACTTCGCGGCCGATGTCGAGCAGCCGCGAGTAATGCACGCCCGAGGGGCAGGTGGTCTCGCAGGAGCGACAGGAGAGGCAGCGGTCGAGATGCAGGCGAGTCTTGGCGGTCGGCGTGGCGCCTTCCAGCACCTGCTTGATCAGGTAGATGCGGCCGCGCGGACCGTCGAGCTCGTCGCCCAGCAGCTGATAGGTCGGGCAGGTCGCGGTGCAAAAGCCGCAATGCACGCAGCGCCGCAGGATTTCCTCGGCTTCGCGGCCGGCGGTGGTATGACGGATGAAATCGGCGAGATGGGTTTCCATCAGAACTCCGGATACAAGCGGCCAGGATTGAACACACCGAAAGGATCGAAGCTCTGCTTGAGCCGACGATGCACTTCCATCAGCGCCGGCTGCAGCGGCGCGAACACCCCGCCGCTCCGCTGTTCCCCGCGGCCGCCGCGAAACAGCGTCGCGTGTCCGCCGACCCGGGCGGCGATTTCGCGCAGTTGCGCGGCATCGGCGTCGGCACGCAGCCAGCGCTGCGCCCCGCCCCACTCCAGCAGTTGCGCGCCGGGCAGTTCCAGCGGCGCGGCGACGGAAGGCACGGACAGCCGCCACAAGGGCGCATCACCGGCAAAGAAGGCTGCACTCTGCTCGCGCAGCCCTTGCCAGAACTCGGTCGCCGCCGTCGCCGCGAGCAACTCGCCGCCGAGCTTGCGACAGGCCGAGGCGACCGCCGCCTGCGCGCCGGACAAATGCAGCGTGAGCACGCCGTCCTGCCAGCTGCCCGCCGCCAGCGGCAGCGGCTGGCCGGCCCAGCGATTCATCGCGTCCAGCGCCTGAGCCTGCGGCATCTCGAAACGCAGAGTGGCGTCGCCCACCGGCAGCGGCATCACCTTCAGCGACACTTCGAGGATCAGGCCCAGGGTGCCGAGGCTGCCGGTCATCAAGCGCGAGACGTCGAAGCCCGCCACGTTCTTGATCACCTCGCCGCCGAACTTCAGCACGCGGCCCTCGCCGTCCATGATCTTCACGCCGAGGACGAAGTCGCGCAGGCTGCCGGCCATCGCCCGACGCGGCCCGGAAAGCCCGGCGGCGACGGCGCCGCCGACGGTCGCGCCACCGAAGCCGGGCGGCTCGCAGGCGAGAAATTGACGCCGTGCCGCCAGCGCCAACTCCAGCTCGGCCAACGGCGTGCCGCAGCGCGCGGTGACCACCAATTCGGTCGGCTCGTAGCTGACGATGCCGCTGTAGCCGCCGGTCTCCAGCGCCGCGCCGGCCAGCGGCCCGCCATAGAAGTCCTTGCTGCCGCCGCCTCTGAGGCGCAGCGACTTGCGTTCGAGGATGCGCGAGCGAAATTCTTCGACGATTTTCTCCATCACAGGCGCTCCAGTTCCGGGAAGGGAATGTCGTTGCCATGCACGTGCATGCGCCCGGATTCGGCGCAGCGATACAGGGTCGGGATGGCCTTCTCGGGGTTGAGCAGGCCTTCCGGATCGAAGGCGCGCTTGACGGCGTGGAAGGCGCGTATTTCGTCGGCGCAGAACTGGTCGCACATGGAATTGATCTTCTCGTAACCGACGCCGTGTTCGCCGGTGATGGTGCCGCCGAGCTGCACCGAGAGGCGCAGGATTTCGGCGCCGAAGGCTTCGGTGCGCTCCAGTTCGCCGGGCACGTTGGCGTCGTACAGAATCAGCGGATGCATGTTGCCGTCGCCGGCATGGAACACGTTGATGCAGCGCAGGCCGTACTTCTTCTCCATGCCGTAGATTGCCATCAGCATTTCGCCGAGGCGTTTCCTCGGGATGGTGCCGTCCATGCAGTAGTAATCGGGCGAAATCCGGCCGGCGGCGGGGAAGGCCGCCTTGCGCCCGGCCCAGAACAGCAGGCGCTCGGCTTCCGAATGCGAGACGCGGATCTTCGTCGCGCCGCTCTTTTCCAGCACGGCCTGCATGCGGCCGATTTCCTCGGCGACTTCCTCGGCCGTGCCGTCGGATTCGCAGAGCAGGATCGCCGCCGCCGTCAGGTCGTAGCCAGCCTTGACGTAGGGCTCGACTGCGGCGGTGGCCGGCTTGTCCATCATTTCCAGACCGGCGGGAATGATGCCGGCGGCGATCACGTCCGCCACCGCGTTGCCGGCCGTCATCACGTCGCCGAAGCTGGCGATGATGACCTGGGCATGGTCCGGCTTCGGCACCAGCTTCACCGTGACTTCTGTGACGACCGCCAGCAGACCCTCGGAGCCTATTGTCAAAGCCAGCAGGTCGTAACCGGGCGCATCGAGGGCATGGTTGCCGAATTCGACGATCTCGCCGGTGATCAGCACGGCGCGCACCCGCAACACGTTGTGCAGCGTCAGGCCGTATTTGAGGCAGTGCACGCCGCCGGAATTCTCGGCGACGTTGCCGCCGATCGAACAGGCGATCTGCGAACTCGGGTCCGGCGCGTAATACAGGCCCAGCGGCGCGGCCGCCTCGGAAATCGCCAGGTTGCGCACGCCGGGCTGCACCACGGCGACGCGCGCCACCGGGTCGACATGGAGGATCTTCTTCATCTTGGCCAGTGAGAGCACCACACCCTGCGGATGCGGCAAGGCGCCTGCCGACAGTCCGGTGCCGGCGCCGCGCGGCACCAGCGGCGCCCCGGCGGCGCGACAGGCCTTGATCACCGCGATCACCTGCGCCTCGGTTTCCGGCAGAGCGACGGCCATCGGCACCTGGCGATAGGCCGACAGGCCGTCGCATTCGTAGGGCTTCACATCCTCATTCACCTGCAGCAGCGAATCCGCCGGCAGCAGGCCCGCGAGCTCGACCAGCAGTGCCGAGTAATTGGTATCGGCAAAGTCCTGCGCGCTATCGGCAGAGTGTTCGCGTCGAGTCATGGCAGGCCTTCCGTTGGTTCAATGGGGTTCAATGAGGATCGCCCTGAAGTCATTGACATTGGTGCGCGTGGGCCCGGTGACGACCAGATCGCCCAGAACCGCGAACACCTTGTAGGCGTCATTTTCGGCCAGCCGTGCGCGCAAATCAATTCCGGCGGCGGCGGCACGCGCCGCGCTGTCGGGCAGCAGCAGCGCGCCAGCGTTGTCTTCCGAACCGTCGATGCCGTCGGTATCGCAGGCGATGGCATGGATGCGGGCATGCCCGTTCAGCGCCAGCGCCAGGCCGAGCAGGAACTCGGCATTGCGCCCGCCGCGCCCACCGCCCTTCACTGTCACCGTGGTTTCGCCGCCGGAAAGCAGCACGCAGGGCGCCGCCAGCGGCTGGCCGTGCGCGGCGCAGGACAGCGCGATGCCGCCCAGCACCCGCGCCGCCTCGCGCGCCTCGCCCTCGATGGCGTCGCCCAGCACCAGCGGCGTGATGCCGCGCGCGCTTGCCAGTTCAGCCGCCGCGGCCAGCGAGCCTTGCGCCGTGGCGATGACCTGCGACTCGCAACGGGCAAAGCCGGGATGGTCGGGCTTCGGTGTTTCGGCGGCGCCGCTGGCGAGCGCCTGGCGCGCCGCGGCAGGCAGTTCGATGCCGTAACGCGCGACGATTTCCAGCGCTTCGACGCAGGTGGTCGGGTCGGGCACCGTGGGGCCGGAAGCGATGGTGGACAGCTCGTCGCCGGGCACGTCGGAAATCGCCAGGGTCAGCACCCGCGCCGGTGCGGCTGCCAGCGCGAGGCGGCCGCCCTTGATCGCCGACAGGTGTTTCCTGACGCAGTTGATTTCGCCGATGCTGGCGCCGCAGGCCAGCAAGGCCTTGGTCACGGCGCGCTTTTCGGCCAGCGTGATGCCGGCCATCGGCGCCGCGAGCAGGGCCGAACCGCCGCCCGAAAGCAGCACCAGCACCAGGTCGTCCGCCGTGAGCCCCGCTACGGCGGCCAGCACGCGCGCCGCTGCCTGCTGGCCGGCTTCGTCGGGAGCCGGGTGCGAGGCCTCGACGACTTCGATGTGCCGCGTCAGCGCGCCATGTCCGTAACGCGTGACGACGATGCCCGAGAGACGTTGCGGGTCGCCGCGCCAATGCTCCTCGACCGCCCGTGCCATGGCCGCCGCCGCCTTGCCAGCGCCTACTATTACGGTGCGGCCCCTGGGTGGATCGGGCAGCCAGGTCGGCAGGCAGCGCGCCGGATCGGCCGCCGCCACGGCGGCGTCGAACAGTTCGCGCAGCGATGCCCGCTGCCGCTGATAGGTCACTGCCATCCCCGCATCCAGCCGAAGCTGTCCTCGCTGCGCCCGCTCGGCTTGTATTCGCACCCGACCCAACCGGTGTAGCCGATGCGGTCGAGATGCTGCAGCAGGAAGGGAAAATTGATTTCGCCGGTGCCCGGCTCGTGACGTCCCGGATTGTCCGCCAACTGGATGTGGCCGATCTGCAGCAGATGTTCTTCCAGGCTGCGCGCGAGGTCGCCCGCCATGACCTGGGCGTGGTAGATGTCGTATTGCAGGCGCAGGTTTTCGCTGCCGACCGCCTCGATCAATGCCAGCCCGGCACGCGGGGTGGCGACCAGAAAGCCCGGCGTATCGCGGGTGTTGAGCGGCTCCAGCAGCAGTTGAATGTCGGCGCGCCTGGCCACCGCGGCGGCAAAACGCAGGTTCTCGATCAGGGTTTCGCGCGCCTTTTCGTTGCTGATGTCGCCGGGCGCAATGCCCGCCAGGCAGTTGAGCCGGCTGCAACCCAGCAGCCGGGCGTATTCGATGGCGAGGCCGACGCCGTCCTGAAACTCCGCGATGCGCCGCGGATGGCAGGCAATGCCGCGCTCGCCGGCCGCCCAGTCGCCCGCCGGCAGGTTGAACAGCACCACCTCGAGGCCCGAAGTCAGCACCACCTCGGCCAGCGCCGCGCGGTCATGCTCGTAGGGAAAATGAAACTCGACGGCCGCGAAGCCGGCGGCCCGAGCCGCGGCAAAGCGTTCGAAAAACGGACGCTCGGTGAACAGGAAGGAAAGGTTCGCGGCAAAGCGTGGCATGGGGCGATTATATGACCTGGATGCTGTCGTATCGGATACGGTATGTCATCGGACAAGCTCGGGCGACAGCATTTTCGACCACAGGGAAGAGCGCGCGGCGATGCGGCAAGGAATCAAAAGTTCCGGCTCATTGTTGCAGATGGAGCACCAATCATTTGTGGTTGCCCACCTTTGCGAGGTGAAGTCCGGCGCGTAAAGTGCGACGCTTGACTTGCGCTTGTCCTATGCACCCAGACCATGACTTCCCACCCTGCCGCTCCCACTCCGAACACTGGTTATACCTTCACCGCCATCGGCCTGCACTGGCTGATCGCGCTGACTATCATCGGCAGCTTTGCGCTGGGTTTCTACATGGCCGACCTGCCGATCTCGCCGCAGAAACTCAAGTTCTACTCCTGGCACAAATGGGCCGGCGTGACGATTTTCCTGTTCGTGGTGCTGCGCCTGGGCTGGCGCCTGGCGCACCAGCCGCCCGAATTGCCCGCCGGCATGCCCGCCTGGCAGCGTTCCGTCGCCGCGGCAACCCATGTCCTGCTCTACCTGCTGATGGTCGCGGTGCCGCTTTCCGGTTGGCTGATGAGCTCGGCCAAGGGTTTTCAGACCGTCTGGTTCGGCGTGCTGCCGCTGCCGGATCTGCTCACCAAGAACGCCGAACTGGGCGATCTGCTGCAACAGATGCACAAATTGCTCAACTACAGCATGGCGGCCCTGGTGTTCGCCCACCTCGGCGCCGCGCTGAAACATCATTTCATCGACCGCGACGACATACTCGCGCGCATGCTGCCCTTTCTGCGCAACCCCTCCGGAGACACCCAATGAAGTTCTGGCCCAATAGCCTTGTCCTGGCCTGCACGCTGGCCGTGCTGGCACCCGCCGCGCAAGCCGTCGAGTTCAACCAGTTGCAACTCAACAGGAGCTCGCTCAGCTTCGTATACAAGCAGATGAACGTGCCGGTCGAAGGCCAGTTCAAGAGCTTCCGCAGCAAGCTGGCCTACGACCCGGCGAAGCCGGCCGCGGCGAAGGCCGAGCTCGAAATCGACCTGGCCAGCATCGATGCCGGGTCGAAGGACGCCAACGACGAGGTGGCCGGCAAGGCCTGGTTCAACACCAAGGCCTTCCCCATCGCCAAATTCGTGGCGACCTCGGTCAAGCCGCTGGGCGGCAACCGCCTCGAACTCGCCGGCAAGATGAGCATCAAGGGCAAGACCCTGGATCTGGTCACACCGGTCACCGTGACCCAGCAAGGCAACTCCGCAACCTTCGACGGCAGCCTGGTGCTGAAGCGCGCCGATTACGGCATAGGCGACGGCATCTGGGCCGACTTCGGCACCGTTGCCAACGAAATCCAGATCAAGTTCCGCCTGGTCGCCACCGCGGCCGCCGCAAAGTAGCATTCCCGTTTTTCACCCCAGGAGAAAACCCATGAAGAAACTCGCCCTCGTAGTTACCCTTGCCAGCTTGTCTGCCGCCGCCCTCGCCGCTCCCGAAACCTTCAACATCGACGCCGGCCATACCCTGCCGCGCTTCGAGTACAACCACCTCGGCTACTCCTTCCAGCAGCACCGCTTCGACAAGACCAGCGGCAAGATCGTGCTCGATCGCGCAGCCAGGACCGGATCGGTGGATGTGACCATCGACGCCAAGTCGGTCAACACCGGCTTCGCGCTGTTCAACGGCCACATCCAGGGCGAGGACTTCTTCCATACCGAGAAATTCCCGACCATCAGCTTCAAATCGACCAGCGTGAAGTTCGATGGCGACAAGCCGGTGGCCATCGACGGCAATCTGACCATCAAGGGCGTGACCAAGCCGGTGACCCTGACCGTGACCAACTTCCACGCCATGCCGCACCCGATGCTGAAGAAGGATGCGATCGGCGCCAACGCCGTGACCAAGGTCAAGCGTTCGGACTTCAACATGAGCAAGAACGTGCCCTACGTCAGCGACGAAGTCAGCCTCAGCATCGCCGTAGAAGCCGTCAAGGAATAAGGCGAGCGGTAGCGCGTTCCGTAGGGCGAACTTCAGTCCGCCATCCACCCTTGGCCGACTGAAGTCGGCCCTACAGGGAGATTGAGGCCGGCGCGTGGGACAGCGCCTCGATGCCGGCTTCGTCGAGATCGAGCAGGCGCCGCCCGAGCGCGGCGAAGTGCGCGCGGCCGGCGGTCGCCGCCGCGTTCAGGGTCGCCGGGTCGCCAGCGCCAACTCTTGAACCATAGGCCTCGACCAGACGCGGAAACAGTTCGCGGCGCAGGCCGTCGAAAGTCGAAAACCAGAAATGCAGCGAGTCCGCCGCGTCCCGCTGCAACAATGCCGGCAGCGTCACCAGGCAATCCGCGAGGTTGTCGCGCACCGCGCGCGCCAGCAGTTCGGCGCGCTTGCCGCTGAAGCCGGCCAGCTTGTCGGTCCATTCGTGGCCCAGCAGGCGGCCCGCGGCGAATTCGCCCTCCTCGTGCAACACCAGGGTTTCAATTTCGCCGTCGGTCATGCGCTCGATGGCGGCCTGCGGATCGAGGTCGAAACCGTAAGCGAGCAGGGCCGACTTCAGCGCACCGTCCTGCTGCTTGACGTTCCAGCCTTCGGCCTTTTCCCACAACCACTGCCGCAGCGCCTCGCGGCGCACGATCAGCGTGGCGCCCTGCGACGCCGCCGGAATCGCCGAGACGTCGCGCGCGTACTCGCAACCGCAGACCAGCAGGTGCGCCTCGCCGCGCTGTTCCTCGCGGTCGAGCTGGCCGAGGAAGAAGTGCGGCTTGTGGAAGCGCCCCAGCCCCGCGCCATATACCAGCCCGCTGCCAGCCAGCGCGGCATTGACCATCTCCGCGGCGAAGGGATCGAACTCGCGGCCGGCGACCGGCACGGCGACGAAGTCGTCGGCGGCGATCAGTTCCCAGCGCGCCTCGCGCTCGGCAATCCAGCGCCCAACTTCCTCGCGCGGCGGCGACACGCCGTAGGGCAACTGGTGCTCCCAGCGATAGAACTCGCGCATGCCGAGCAGATAGGTGCACAGGCTGACGTCGCGCGCATGGCGGGCGTCGGCGATGTCGCAGTTGGTCTGTACGGCGTTGACCAGCGCCGCCATGCCGGCAATCATCGCGGCGCTCCGTGATGGCGGCGGCGGGCCTTCCACGCTGCGACGCCCTGCACGATCTCGGAGAAGGGCAGTGCGTCCAGTTCGCCGTAGCGTTCCTGCGCCAGACGCAGCAGACGATCAACCTGCGGCGCCGCGGTATCGGCATCGAGCAGGGCCTTGAGGCCATCGAGGCCACCGCACTGGATTTTCATCACCATCGCATGCGGCAGGATGCGCTGGGTGGCGGTCAGATGCAGGGCGAAGCTGGACTTCTCGCGCAGCAGTTGCGACATCCTGGTACAGGCCTGGTGCGCCGCCGGCTGCGTGCAGGCGACGCTCTCGCGCTCGGCAATCTGGTGACTCAGCGCCAGTTCGCAGGCTGCGTGGCGTGCCAGCAGCGCGCGCTCGAAAACACAGGGCAGTCGATTGACGGCTTCCCTGGTGTGACGAAAGGCGGTTTCGTCGACCACGATGGCTAACGTGAAGGTCCTTGGCCAGTGCGGATGAAAATTTTCGAGCGCAGCGAGCCAATCATCCGCAGCGACGAGCCCGCTTTGGTGGCGGTGTTGCTGGGCTGGGGTTACAACAGTCGCCTCCCCGCGCGGGGCGTGGGGGTATTTCGCGACGAAGGCGGCGCGCCGCCGCAGCCGGCTGGCTGTGCAAAGCCAGCCGTGGGCCGCGCAGCGGATGGGAGGGGCGGGCCAATTTGCCAGCCCGCAGCTTATCGAAAGTGCAATATTTCATGATGCAGTGTGGCTCATCGAAGGCATGAGCGCTAGTAGTCCTCGCCGGTCATCGGTTCTTCGCCGCGCGGTTCGTTGAGGAGCTCTTCCGCCTGGAGTTCGTTGGCGGCAAAGATGGTCTTGATCTTCTCGCCGGCACCGAGCTCGGTTTCGCGGCGCAGGCGCTTGGCTT
>JAUYSD010000396.1 GCA_030696505.1 Sulfuritalea sp.
CGCGCCGGCGGCGATGCGCGCCGCGGTCGCCTGCGCTTCCTGCTCCACCTGTTCATCGGCCACGACGCGCGTCAACAAGCCCGTGGCATAGGCCTCGGCCGCGCTCAGCAGCCGCCCTTCGAGCAGGATTTCCTTGGCCACCGCGGGGCCGGCCAGGCGCAGCAGGCCGGCCAGTTCGCCGGGATACATCGAGAAGCCCAGCTTCATGATCGGCGCGCCGAACTTCGCACCCTCGCCGGCGATGCGCAGATCGCAGGCGCAGGCGATTTCGAGGCCGCCGCCGACGCAAGGGCCGAGGATCGCCGCGAGCGTCGGCTGCGGACAGGATTCGATCGCGGCCAGCGCCTCGCCCACCGCCTCGTGATAGGCCAGCGCCAGATCGACCGTGGCGCGCGCGCTGCGGAACTCTTCGAGGTCGCCGCCGGCGGCGAAGACCATGCCTTCGCCGCGCAGGACGATGCAGCGCAGCGACTCGTCGGCCGCCAGTTCGGCCATGGTCGCGCGCAGCTTGCGCCACATCGCCGCGTTCAGCGCGTTGAGCTTGTCGGGGTTGAACAGGGTGACGGTCGCAATGCTGCCGTCGCGTTCGCAAAGGATGTCCGGGTTCATCGTGTATCTCAGTCGTGCATCTGGCGGCAATGGCTTTCGCGGGCAAAGCTCAGGATGATGGCGGCGACGACCATCGCCGCCACCAGCAGGGCGAAGCCGGCCTGATACGCGGCCGCGTCGTAGAGCCGCACGCCGGCGGCGAGCGTGCCGTCCCAGCGCCGGTCGAGCATCCAGCCCACCGCCGGCTGCAACAGCATGCCGCCCAGGAGCGGCCCCATGTTGCAAAAGCCCGAGGCCGTGCCCACCAGCCGCAGCGGCACCGATTCCTTGGCCCAGGCGAAACCGATGATGATGTTGCCCGAGGCGAAGCCGGTCGGAATCAGCAGCAGCACCAGCGCCCATAGCGGCAGCGGCAGGAAGACGATCGCCATCCAGCCCAGCAGCGCCACGCCGGAGGCGATCAGGTAGAGCGGTTTCCTGCGCCCCATGCGCTCCGACCAGCTGCCCAGCATGGGCCCGCCCAGCGCCCAGGAAATCAGCAGGATCGAAGTGATCGCGGCGGCGGCCTTGGGATCCAGCCCATGCACCTGTCTTAGATACGGCACGCCCCAGAGCCCGGCGAAGGTCAGCACCGCGCCGGAAAAACCGATCGGCACCGCGGTCAGGATCCAGATGTTGCGGTAGGACAGTACGTCCACCAATCCGCGCAGCAGCGAGCCCGAACCGTGCCCGCCATGCACGCCCTGATAGTGGCTGGCGTAGCCGCGCTCGGCCGGGTCGTCGCGCACGCGCAGCCAGGTCGCGATGCACAGCGCCGCCGTCAGCGCCGCCGAAACACCCATCACCGGACGCCAGCCGAAGCTCTCGACCAGGAAGCGCAGCGGCACGCCGGCCACCACGCCGCCGACCACGCCCATCAAGAGCGCCATGCCCGAAGCCAGCGCGTACTGCCTGGGCGCGAACCAGTGGCTGGCGAGCTTGAGCATCGAGACGAAAGCCACTGCCACCGAGGCGCCGATCAGCAGCCGCCCCATGCTGGCCCAGAAGATGGTGGGCGCAAACGCGAACAGCGCCGTGCCCAGCGCCGCCACGCCCGCCCCGGCGGTCAGCAGGCGGCGCGGCCCCCAGCGGTCGGCCATCATCCCGGTCGGAATCTGCATCGCCACGTAGGAATAGAAATAGAAGGCCGAGAGATTGCCCAGCGCCGCGCCGCCGATGGCGAACTCGACCATCAACTGGTCGGTGATCACCGCCGGCGCCACGCGCAGGTAGAAGGCGATCAGGTAGAGCAGCGCACCGAGGCCCCAGACCGACCATGCCAGACCTGCGGGTGGAAAGTTTTTCAGATCACTCACGCCGGGAAAGTCTCCGCCCACCACAGCCGCGCCTTCAGCCCCCAGGTCGTCGCATAGCCGACGACGCGGAAGCGCACATTGCCGGCCGCATCGACGACGAAATGCGTCGGCACCCCGCTCACCCGCCAGTTCGCCGCATGGCGGCCGTCGGCATCGATCAGCGCCGGCAGCGCTATGCCGCGCTGCTGCAAATGTTTGCTCACCGTCGCCGCGTCGCCCGACTGCATCGCCACCGAGATCACGCGGTGATCCTGCGCCACGGCAACGATGTTGCCCTCCTCGGCCGAACACACCGGACACCAGGTCGCCCAGAAGGCGATCAGAGTCGGCGCGGCGGTCGCCGTGTCGCCAGCGCCAACTCTTGCGGTTGTCCCATCGGTAAGCACGCCGACCAGCGGCGGCGCCGCGCCCGCGGGCAAATCGCGCGTCTGCCAATACTGGGCGCCGAGGATCACGGCGACGAACAGGCCGGCTTCGAGGAGAAGGCGTTGCCAGCGTTTTTGGGGAAGCAGGGTTTTCAGCTTGGAGGAAAAATTCATCGTCGAATCTTAACGGACGGAACGCGATTGCGCCGGGAACCTCGGCCGTCCTACCCTTATCAAATAAGCGGGCTAGACTGAAGAAAAGCACAAGAAGGAGCTTGCCATGGCCGTCGTCGCTCGGTTCGAGGTGGAGTACACGCGCTTTCTCGATCCCCAGGGCGAGGCGACGCAGGCTTTGCCGCCCTTCGCGCTCGACCCGGCGGCACTGCTTCCGCTCTACCGCGCGATGACCCAGGCGCGCCTGTTCGACAGCAAGGCGATCGCGCTGCAGCGCACCGGGAAGATCGGCACCTTCGCCTCGGCACTGGGCCAGGAAGCGATCGGCATCGGCGTCGCCAGTGCGATGCGCGCCGAGGACGTGCTGGTGCCTTCCTACCGCGACCATGCGGCGCAGTTGCAGCGCGGCGTGACGATGGCGGAAAGCCTGCTCTACTGGGGCGGCGACGAGCGCGGCAACGATTTTTCGGTGCCGCGCCAGGACTTTCCGATCTGCGTGCCGATCGCCACCCAGGTCTGCCATGCCGCGGGCTGCGCCTATGCCTTCAAGCTGCGCAATGAGCCGCGCGTGGCGGTCTGCATCCTCGGCGACGGCGGCACCTCGAAAGGCGATTTTTATGAGGCGCTGAATCTCGCCGCGGTCTGGCGGGCGCCTCTGGTGGTGGTGGTGAACAACAACCAGTGGGCGATTTCGGTGCCGCGCAGCCAGCAGTCGGCCGCGCCGACGCTGGCGCAGAAGGCCATCGCGGCCGGCATCGAGGGCTGCCAGGCGGATGGCAACGACATCGTCGCCGTGCATCATCTGGCGCAACGGGCGCTGGCCAAGGCGCGCGCCGGCGGCGGCCCGACGCTGATCGAGGCCATCAGCTACCGCCTCGGCGACCACACCACGGCCGACGACGCGAGCCGCTACCGCGATCCGGCCGTGGTCGAGGCGCAATGGGCCTTCGAGCCGATCCGCCGCCTGCGCAATTACCTGCTGCGGCTGAAGGCCTGGGGTCCGGAGCAGGAAGAGCAGTTGATCAAGGAATGCAGCGAAGCGGTCAATGCCGCGGTCGAGGCCTATCTCGCGACCCCGCCGCCGAGCGCCGCCGACATGTTCGATCACCTGTACGCCACGCTGCCGACCGCCCTCGCGGAGCAGCGCGAGACGGCGCTGCATTTTGCGCCGCACGAGGGAGGCGGCCATGGCTGAGCTGAATCTGGTCGAAGCCGTCAATCGCGCGCTGGCCTGGGAAATGCAACACGACCCGGCGGTGGTTCTGCTCGGCGAGGACATCGGCGTGAACGGCGGTGTCTTCCGCGCCACGGTCGGCCTGCAGCAACGCTTCGGCGCGGCGCGGGTGATCGACACCGCGCTGGCCGAAACCGCGATTGCCGGCGCGGCGATCGGCATGGCGGCGATGGGCTTGAAGCCGGTGGCGGAAATCCAGTTCTCCGGCTTCATCTATCCGACGCTGGACCACGTCATCAACCATGCCTCGCGCCTGCGCCATCGCACGCGCGGCCGGCTGACCTGCCCCATGGTGCTGCGTTCGCCCTGCGGCGCCGGCATCCACGCCCCCGAGCACCATTCGGAAAGCCCCGAAGCGCTGTTCGCCCATGTGCCGGGCCTGCGCGTGGTGATGCCCTCCTCGCCCTCACGCGCCTACGGCCTGCTGCTGGCGGCGCTGCGCGATCCCGATCCGGTGATCTTCCTTGAACCGACGCGGCTCTACCGCCTGTTCAAGCAGGAAATCGCCGACGACGGCGCGGCGCTGCCGCTCGATGTCTGCTTCACGCTGCGCGCCGGCAGCGACGTGACGCTGGTGAGCTGGGGCGCGATGCTGCAGGAAACCCAGGCCGCCGCCGATGCGCTGGCGGCGGAAGGCATCAGCGCCGAGGTGATCGACGTGGCGACACTGAAGCCGCTCGACATGGCGACCATCCTCGACTCGGTGGCGCGCACCGGGCGTTGCGTGATCGTGCATGAGGCAGCCAGGAGCGGCGGCCTCGGCGCCGAGATCGCCGCCAACCTGGCCGAGCGCGGCATCTATTCGCTGCAGGCGCCGCTGCAACGCGTCACCGGCTACGACATCGTGGTTCCGCTGGCGCGGCTCGAATACCAGTACCTGCCGAGCGTCGAACGCATCGTCGCGGCCGTCAGGAAATCGCTGGAGGCGGGGTGACGGCTATCCCCCTCCCCCCCTTCCCGAGGAAGGGGGTAACTTTGGTTCGCGGGCTTCGCCCGCTCCATGATTTTGACTCGTTGCCCCCTTGGGGCGGCCCTGCGGAGGCAACATGAAAATCTTCAAGCTGCCCGACTTGGGCGAAGGCCTGCAGGACGCGGAAATCGTCGAATGGCATGTCCAGGCCGGCGACGAGGTTGCGGTCGATCAGCCGCTCCTGTCGGTGGAAACCGCCAAGGCCATCGTCGAGATCCCTTCGCCCTATGCCGACCGCATCGAGAAGCTGTTTGTCGCGGCAGGTGGGATCGCGCATGTCGGCGCGCCGCTGGTCGGCTTCGAGGGCGCTGGCGACGATGCCGGCGCGGTGGTCGGCGAAGTGCGGGTGGGCCAGCAGTTGCAGCCGGAAGCGCCATCGAAAGTTGGCGCTGGCGAGTTTGGCAAAAGCACGGCGATCAAGGCGACTCCGGCGGTGCGCGCACTGGCGCGGCAGTTGAATGTCGAGCTGGCGATGGTGACGCCTTCCGGCCCCGATGGCGTAATCAGCGCCGCCGACGTCCAGCGCGTGGCCAAGATCCTGGCCGAACTGGGGCCGCCGGAAATCCTGCGCGGCGTGCGCCGCGCGATGGCGCAGAACATGGCGCTGGCGCAAAGCGAAGTGGCCGCGGCCACCGTCATCGACGACGCCGACATCCATGCCTGGCGGCCCGACGGCGACGTCACGATGCGCCTGATCCGCGCACTGGTGGCGGGCTGCCGGGCGGAGCCCGGACTCAATGCCTGGTATGAAAGCCACAGCATGGCGCGGCGCGTGCTCGCCAAGATCGACGTCGGCATCGCGGTGGATCTGCCCGAGGGCCTCTTTGTTCCGGTGCTGCGCGACGTCGCCGGGCGCGATGCGGCCGACCTGAGGCGCGGCCTCGAGCGCATGCGCGCCGACGTCGCGGCGCGCAAGATCCCCGCCGAGGAACTGCGCGGCAACACCGTCACCCTGTCGAATTTCGGCATGCTCGGCGGCAAGTACGCGGCGCCCATCGTGGTCCCGCCCACGGTGGCGATCCTCGGCGCCGGCCGCATCCACGAACAGGTGCTGCCCGTCGCCGGCCTGCCCGCCGTGCATCGCGTGCTGCCCCTGAGCCTGACCTTCGACCACCGCGTCGTCACCGGCGGCGAAGCGGCGCGCTTTCTGGCGGCGGTGATCGCGGACCTGAGCTTGCCCGATTAGCGCCGTACCGCCAGCGCCAACTTTCTACAGCCTCAGCACTGCTCCCAGGGCAGGCCCTCGAAACGCCAACCGTTCATCGAGCCGCGATGGTGGGTGTCGTCGAGTTCGCCTTCGAAGCCGTGCAGCACGTTGAACACGCGCGTGAAGCCGGCGGCTTCGAGCGCATGGCCGGCATCGACCGAGCGGTTGCCGCTGCGGCAGATCAGCACCACCGGGCGGTCGCCGGAATGGCCGGCGAGTTTCCTGACTTCGCCGACGAAGTGGGGATTGATTTCCCAGTCGGGACCGTCGTTCCACGAGACATGGCTGACGCCGGCCGGATGGCCGACGAAGAAGAATTCCATCTCGCTGCGGCAATCGACGAACAGGGCGCTGGGGTTGTCGTGCAGAAACTGGGCGGCTTCCTTCGGGGTCAAGTGTTTCATGGCGACTCCTTGTCTTTATTGCTGCATTCTAGCTCAGCCCCATAGGCTTGCCGCGGGCGCCGGACCGGGAGCCTCGGGTATCATCGGCGCATGAATCCACTGTCCCGCCTGCTTCTCGCGTTTGCTTCCATGATCGGCTTTTACGGCTGCGATGCCGATCAGCTCGCCCAACTCAAGCCGGGGATTTCGACCGCGCAGGAAGTGCGCGAGCGGCTCGGCCCGCCCGGCACCGAGTGGCCCAACGGCGACGGCAGCGTGACCTGGGAATACCCGCGCGGACCGGAGGGCACGCGGTGCTGGATGCTGACGCTGAATGCCGGCGGCGTGCTGCAGAAAATCGATCAGGCGCTGACCGAGGAGAACTTCGCCCGTATCCAAAAAGGCTGGAGCGGCGAACAGGTGCGGCGTCTGCTGGGCAAGCCGGCCGGCGAAGTAAAATTCCCGCTGAAGCCCGAGGTGGTCTGGGAATGGCGCATCGACCCGGTGACGCCGGGCAACAGCGCCTGGTTCCACGTGCACTTCAGCCCGGACGGCTTCGTCACGCGGACTTCGCGGCGCGAGGAAGCCCCGGTCGGCTGAGGCCGGCATGAACCAAACGCAGCGCGCCCGGTCGGAGCCTGCCACCCACCCAATTTCATGAGGATATCGCTGTGCATAGTCTGAAGCTGCGTCAATTCGTTTTCGCCCTCGCCCTGCTGGCGGTGGCTGGTTTCGCCCGCGCCACACCGGATCTGGCGGCACCCGATGCGGCCGCCGCCGTCGCGGCCGGCAAGATCACGCTGATCGACATTCGCACGCCGCCCGAATGGAAGGAAACCGGCATAGCCAAAGGCGCGCGCCGCGTGAACATGCTGCATCCGCAGGGCGCAGCGGGCTTCGTCGAGCAGTTGCTGGGCGAGGTCAAGGGCGACCGGAACACGCCGATCGCGCTGATCTGCCGTACCGGCAACCGCACCACGCAGGTACAACGCTACCTGCAGAGCGTCGGCTTCACCCAGGTCTACAACGTCAAGGAAGGCATGGCCGGCAGCGCCGCCGGCCCCGGCTGGCTCAAGCGCGGCCTGCCGGTGGAGGCCTGCACGGCGCCGTGCTGACTTTCGGCGCCCACGGGACGGCGCTATAATCTGCCTTCGCTTCCGAGGAGCGCTGCAAGGTGGATGGCCCAGACTTGATGGGCCGCGACCCTAGGCTCGGAACCTGATCACAACCGCGCTCACCCACCCTTGGAGAATTCCGCCGGGGCACAAGGTGAGCCGTCATGCAGCAAGGCTCCCGGCCCCGGTCATGGATTGGAGAGACGCATGACCGCCGCCCCCCGCATCCCAACCCCTGCCCGCTGGCAACCGGACCGCAGCGAAGAATTGCGCACGCTGCTGGCGCAGCGCATCCTGATCCTCGACGGCGCCATGGGCACCATGGTGCAGCGCCACGGCCTGGGCGAGGCCGATTATCGCGGCCAGCGCCTGGCCGCCCACGGCAAGGACCTCAGGGGCAACAACGACTTGCTCAGCATCAAGCGCCCCGACGTGATCGGCGCCATCCATGCCGAATACCTCGAAGCCGGCGCCGACATCATCGAGACCAACAGCTTCAATGCGACGCGCGTGTCGCAGGCCGAGTACGGACTGGAGGATCTCGCCTTCGAACTCAACGTGGCCGCGGCGCGGCTGGCGCGTGAAACCGCCGACAAGTTCTCCACGCCGGACAAGCCGCGCTTTGTCGCCGGCGTGCTGGGGCCGACTTCGCGCACCGCATCGCTGTCGCCCGACGTCAATGACCCCGGCGCGCGCAACATCACCTTCGACGCCCTGGTGGCCGATTCCGTCGTGGCCGCGCGCGGCCTGACGGCCGGCGGCGCCGACATCCTGCTGGTGGAGACGGTGTTCGACACCCTCAACGCCAAGGCCGCGCTGTTCGCCATCGAGAAGTTCTTCGACGAAGCCGGCCGGCGCTGGCCGGTGATGATCTCGGGCACCATCACCGACGCCTCCGGGCGCACGCTGTCGGGGCAGACGGCGGAGGCCTTCTGGAACTCGCTGCGCCATGCGCGGCCGATTTCCTTCGGCCTCAACTGCGCGCTGGGTGCCGGGGAACTGCGCCAGCATGTCGAGGAGTTGTCGCGGCTGTGCGACTGCTACATCTCGGCCCACCCCAACGCCGGCCTGCCGAACGCCTTCGGCGGCTACGACGAAACGCCGCAGATGCTGGCCGACGAGATTGCGGAGTGGGGCAAAGCGGGCATCATCAACATCGCCGGCGGCTGCTGCGGCACCTCGCCCGACCACATCCGTGCCATCGCCGACGCACTCAAGGGCATGGCCCCGCGCGCGATTCCGCAGATCGAGAAGAAGCTGCGCCTGGCCGGCCTCGAAGCCTTCAACGTCGGCGACGACAGCCTGTTCGTGAACGTCGGCGAGCGCACCAACGTCACCGGCTCCAAGGCCTTCGCCCGCATGATCCTCGAAGGCCGCTTCGACGACGCGCTGGCCGTCGCCCGCCAGCAAGTGGAGAACGGCGCGCAGGTGGTCGACATCAACATGGACGAGGCCATGCTCGATTCGCAGGCGGCGATGGTGCGCTTCCTGCATCTGGTCGGCTCCGAGCCGGACATCTGCAAGGTGCCGCTGATGCTCGACAGCTCGAAGTGGGACGTCATCGAAGCCGGCCTCAAATGCATCCAGGGCAAGGGCATCGTCAATTCCATATCGATGAAGGAAGGCGAGGCGAAATTCCTCGAACAGGCGCGCCTCGCCCGGCGCTACGGCGCGGCGGTGATCGTCATGGCCTTCGACGAGCAGGGTCAGGCCGATACCTTCGAGCGCAAGATCGGCATCTGCAAACGCGCCTACGACGTGCTGGTGGCCGACGGCTTTCCGGCCGAGGACATCGTTTTCGATCCGAACATTTTCGCCATCGCCACCGGCATCCCCGAGCATGACAACTACGCGGTGGACTTCATCAATGCGCTGGCCTGGATCAAGGAAAACCTGCCGCAGGCGCGGACTTCGGGCGGCGTCTCCAACGTGAGCTTTTCCTTCCGCGGCAACGACGCGATGCGCGAGGCGATCCACACCGTCTTCCTCTATCACGCGGTCAAGGCCGGCCTCACCATGGGCATCGTCAATGCCGGCCAGCTCGGCGTCTATGACGACCTCGCGCCTGAATTGCGCGAGGCGGTCGAGGACGTGGTACTTAACAGAAAAGTTGGCGCTGGCGACACGCTGATCGAACTGGCGACGCGGGTCAAGGGGCAGGCCCGGGAGCAGGTGGTCGATCTGGCCTGGCGTGAATGGAGTGTCGACAAGCGCCTCGAACACGCAATGGTCAAGGGCATCACCGAATACGTCGTGGCCGATACCGAGGAATGCCGCGCAGAGCTGGCGGCCGCGGGCAAGCCGCCCTTGTCGGTGATCGACGGCCCGCTGATGGGCGGCATGAACGTGGTCGGCGACCTGTTCGGCGCCGGCAAGATGTTCCTGCCGCAGGTGGTCAAGTCGGCGCGTGTCATGAAGCAGGCCGTGGCGCACCTGATCCCCTGGATCGAGGAAGAGAAGAAGCGCACCGGTTCGACCTCCAAGGGCCGCATCGTGATCGCCACGGTGAAGGGCGACGTCCATGACATCGGCAAGAACATCGTCGGCGTGGTGTTGGGCTGCAACGGCTACGACATCATCGACCTCGGCGTCATGGTGTCGGCCGACAAGATCCTGCACGCGGCGAAGGAGCACGGCGCGCAGGCCATTGGCCTCTCAGGCCTGATCACGCCCTCGCTGGAAGAAATGAGCCACATCGCCACTGAAATGCAGCGCCAGGGCTTTGCGGTGCCGCTGCTGATCGGCGGTGCGACCACCTCGCGCGCCCATACCGCGATCAAGATCGCGCCGAATTACGCCGGGCCGGTGGTGTATGTGCCGGACGCCTCGCGCGCGGTGGGCGTGGTGACCAAACTGCTCTCGCTCGACATGCGCGACGACTACGTCGCCGAAGTCGCCGCCGACTACGAAAAAGTCCGTGGCCAGCACGCGAACAAGAAGGGCGTGCCGCTGGTGTCGCTGGAAGCCGCTCGCGCCAATGCGGCAAAACTTATGTATGCGCCGGTCAAGCCGAAGCAGCTCGGCGTCACCGTGTTGAAAGATCTCGATCTGGCGTTGCTGGCCGAGTACATCGACTGGGGCCCCTTTTTCCAGACCTGGGACCTCGCCGGTTCGTATCCGAAAATCCTCGACGACGCCGTGGTCGGCGAAGCCGCGCGCAATGTGTTCAAGGACGGCCGCGCGATGCTGCAGCAGCTGATCGCCGAAAAGTGGATCACCGCCAATGCCGTGTTCGGACTGTTTCCAGTGAGGCGCGAGAACGAGGACATCACTTTCATTGCCGACGACAAACCGGCCTTCACTTGGCATGGCCTGCGCCAGCAGCAGGAGCGCCCCGCCGGCAAGCCGCAGCAGTGCCTCGCCGACTTCGTCGCGCCGACCGGCGACTTCGCCGGGGCCTTCGCCGTGACCGCCGGCATCGGCATCGAAACCAAGCTCGCCGAGTTCGAAGCGCAGCACGACGACTACCACGCGATCATGCTCAAGACCCTCGCCGATCGACTCGCCGAGGCTGCCGCCGAGTGGCTGCACCGCGAAGTACGCACCCACTACTGGGGCTACGCTGGCGGCGAATCGCTGGACCGCGCGGCGCTGATCGCCGAGAAATACCAGGGCATCCGCCCTGCGCCCGGCTATCCGGCCTGTCCCGACCACACGTCGAAGGCCGGATTGTTCAAGCTGCTCGACGCCCCGGCCAATGCCGGCATGCAGTTGACCGAAAGCTTCGCCATGACGCCGGCGGCCTCGGTTGCCGGCTTCTATCTGGCTCACCCGGAGGCGCATTATTTCGCCATCACGAAAATCGATCGCGACCAGCTTGAAGATTGGGCCGGACGCGCCAACTATCCCATTTCAGAAGCCAAAAAATGGCTCGCCCCCTTGTTGTAAATCCCCAGGAGACGCAAATGTCAGAAAACGCGCTGAACCGCCTCAGCTTCAATGAAGCCGTGGTCTTCGTCAAACAACGCAGGAAAGCCGCCTTCGCCGCGATGCCGGTGTTCGGCGACGACGACGGCGACGAGAACATGCAGGCCGAAGGCGCCCGCGTCTTCCTGCTGCTGCCCGACGAGGACGAGGGCTGGACCCTGCGCTTCATCGCCGGGCCGTTCTTTTCCGCGGCCTACGCGGCCAACGACATCATCCCCAACGACGAGATTCCCGATCGCGTGCGCGAACTGCTGTTCGTGCCGACGCGCTGCGAGGAAGACTGGCTCACCGACCAGCTGCAGGTGCTGCTGGGCAAACTGACCCAGGCCGCCGGCATCGGCGAACAGATGCCGGATTACGAGTCGCAGGCGGCCAAGGGCGCGGGGCCGGAGGCGGTGTTCCCGATTTCCTTCATCGGCCGCGACAAGCCGCACTGAGCGAAACTATTCCGCTTAGACGCCCCAGACCACCGGCTTCTGCTTTTTAAGCGACCACTCCAGCAGTTCCAGCAGCGGCACGGCGCGCTGCGTCAGGGTGACGTAGGGCCGCGAACTCTGGGCGTGGCCGCTGTGGTCGGGCTCGGTGCGCGGCAGGTCTTCGTCCTGCAGGCCGGCGCGCTGCTGCTTGTCTTCCTCGATCGCGGCCTTGAGCCGGGCGATCGCGTCGGGCAGTTGCTCGACGGTGACGATGCCCTTGTCGCTGGCCTCCTTGCCCATGATTTTCATCATGCGCTGGGCCACGTCGCCGAACATGATGACGTCGCCCGAAGCCGGGGATTGAAAGGTGACGATCATAGGTGCTCTCCCCCATTCCACGGCTGGCTCTGCATAGCCAGCCGGCTACGGCAGCGCGAAGCAGTGCTTCGCGAAACCCTGCCTACGCCCCCCGCTCCAAGAGCGGGGGTGACTGTGGTTCGCCGGCTGCGCCGGCTCCGGATTTGGCTTGCGCCGCCTTGGGGCGGCCCTGCGGCAGCGCTCATGCTTCAATCTCCTTGAGCCAGTCGAGAATCTGCTGCGCCGGCTTTTTCCAGTCGCGCTCCAGCATCAGGCCGTGGCCCATGCCGGGGAAAATATGGGCATCGACATCGTAGGAGCGCGCGGTCATTTCCACCAGCGAAGCGGCGATCAGGTGGTCGAATTCCGCGCCCTGGACCAAGAGCGGCGTGCGCTTGACGCGCCCAGTGCGCGGCATGCTGAACAGCGACATGTCCCAGATCGCGCGGTGCGATTCGGATTGCGAGCCCTTGTAAAAGCGCTTCAGGTCGTCGAGCGACACCGGCTGGGCGAACAGGGCCTCGCGCAGGGTTTCCAGCGAGGCCTTGCCGCCGCTCAACAGGCTGTTCAGATCCTGCATCATGCCCGGCTTGGAAAACATCATGCCCATCGCTGCCGACATCAGGCCCTGCGGCGGCACCGCGCACATCAGCACGGCGCCGGGCGCCAGATGGTCTTCGAGATATTTCTGCACCACGAAGCCGCCCATCGAATGCCCGATCAGGACCGGCGGGTTCGGCAGTGCGGCGACCACGGCCTCGACGTCGCGCACATAGTCGGCGATCGAAAAACTGTCGAGATGCTTGCGTCCCGGCGAGCCGCCGTGGCCGGACAGGCTCACGGCATAAGCGGCGTAGCCGGCTTCGGCAAAAAAGGGCAGGAAATGCTCCTCCCAGCACCAGGCGGCGGTATAGGCGCCGTGCACGAACAGCAGCGGTGTCGGCTGCGCCGGGACGGCAGGGGTGCGGACCAGGACTTCGTGTTGCGCGAAACGGGGTGGATTCATCGGCTGGAAACGTTGGGGGACGGCATCATTATGCGGGGTTCCGGCATGTCCGGCGGCAGTCATGCCGGCGGACGGTATCCTCTGCTGGGATAAGATCGGGTTTCCATGAATTCTACCGCGCACCCCCCATGCTGAAATGGCTGATCGTCCTGGTCGCCACGGTTCTCGTGATCGGCCTGCTGCAACCGCGTCTGCTGCAACTGGGGCGGCTGCCGGGCGATTTGCGCTTTCGGCTGCGCGGCAGGGAGTATGCCTTCCCCTTCGCCTCGGTGATCGTGTTTTCGCTGGTCGCCGCCTTTATCGGCTGGCTGCTTTAGCTTTAAGTTCCCGCAAAACCTCGACACGCGCCGCGCTGACGTCGCGGGCGATGGCCTGCGGATCGGCCCGGCCGGCGCGAACGGCCGTCGCCCGCGCGATCGCCCCGGCATCGACGGCGCGCACGGCACCCAATCCGGCACGCCAGGCGGCGGCCGGCGCGTATTCGCGCTCCTGCCAACCCAGCCGGCCGCGATAATCGGCTTCGCAGGCGAGCAGGATCAGTTCGAAGCGCTGCGGCCGGCGCAGGGCATCGCAGCGTTCGAGTACCGTCAGGCGGGTTTCGGGGCGCAGCTCGGCGACGCGGTGCATGTCGCCGTGGAAGCGCGCCGCCAGACGCGCCACCTCGCGGCACTCCACCGGCACACGCAGGCGTTCGCTGACCGCTTCGAGCAGGGCCACGCTTTTCGCTTCATGGCCGTAATGCCGCGGCAGGATCTCGGCCGGCGTCAGCCCCTTGCCGAGGTCGTGGGTCAAGGCCGCGAAGCGCGCCGGCAGGGCGGCGCCGAGCCGCGCCGCCATGTCGATCACCATCATCACATGCACGCCGGTATCGATTTCGGGATGGTAGTCGGCACGCTGCGGCACGCCCCACAGGGCATCGAGTTCGGGCAGCAGGCGGACCAGCGCCTCGCATTCGCGCAGCACCTCGAACATGCGCGAGGGCCGCGCTTCCATCAGGCCGCGCGCGAGTTCCTGCCAGACCCGCTCGGGCACCAGCGCATCGACTTCGCCGGCGGCGACCATGCCGCGCATCAGCGCCATGGTTTCCGCGGCGATGGTGAAATCGGCAAAGCGCGCCGCGAAGCGCGCCACGCGCAGGATGCGCACCGGGTCTTCGGCAAAGGCCGGCGAAACGTGGCGCAAGATGCGCGCGGCGAGGTCGGCGCGGCCGCCATGCGGATCGATGATGGCGCCCGCTTCGTCCCTGGCAATGGCGTTGATGGTCAGGTCGCGCCGAATCAGGTCCTGCTCCAGGGTCACGCCCGGCGCGGCATGGAAGGCAAAGCCGGTGTAGCCCGGTCCGGTCTTGCGCTCGGTGCGCGCCAGCGCATATTCCTCGTGCGTCTGCGGGTGGAGGAAAACCGGAAAATCGCGGCCGACGGCGAGATAGCCCTGCGCCAGCATGTCCTGCGGCGTGGCACCGACCACCACCCAGTCGCGGTCCTTGACGGCCAGACCGAGCAGTTCGTCGCGTACCGCGCCGCCCACGGCGTAGATCTTCATGGGCAGGTGCGGTCAGCCACGCAAATACGTGGGTGCAACGAGTTCGAGCGGCGTCGCGACGCGGCCGAAGGGCAGGCGGCAGCCGCTGTCGCAGACGCTGGCGACGCGCATGGAACGCATGTTGTCGCGCGTCATCGGGCCGTTGGGGATGAACTCCATGGCCCAGGCCTGCAGCCAGGCAACGGCCTGCGGCAGGCCGATCACCAGCCGCGGATGGCCGCCGGCCGCCGCCGCATACTTGACCAGTTGCCGCAGGCTGTATTGCTGCGGGCCGCACAGATCGTAGCTGGCGCCGATGCTCTCGGCACGCGCCAGGCTGTCGGCTATCGTGGCGGCGACGTCCTCCACCCACACCGGCTGGAAACGCGCGTCGGCGCCGGCCAGCGGGAAAAACGGCGCGATCCTGGCCATGCGTGCGAACAGATTGAGGAAGGCGTCGCCGGGGCCGAAGACCACTGAAGGGCGGAAGATCGTCAGGTCCAGTCCGGCTTCGCGCAACACCGCCTCGCCCGCGGCCTTGGAGCGCAGATAGCCGGAAGGCGCATCGGCCGCGGCTTGCAGCGCGGAGACATGCAGCACCCGGCGCACGCCGGCCGCCCTGGCCGCGGTGGCGATCTTGCGCGGCAGTTCGACATGGGCGCGGGCGAAGCCGTTCCCATACGGTTGGCCTTCACCGCCCTTAAATACGCCGACCAGGCTGATCACCGCATCCTGACCTTGCATCAGCCGCGCCAGCGTCGCCGGATCATGCACATCGGCATCGATCACGTCGGCGGTCGGCAGCACCAGCAGGTGCTTGGCCTTGTCCCGCCGCCGCGTCGGCAGCGTGAATTGAAAGTTGGCGCTGGCGGGACGGCGCGCCAGTTCGCGCACCACGGCCGAGCCCAAAAATCCGGTACCGCCGATGACCAGGATGCTGTTCATGGCAGCTGCTCCACGCCGTTCTCACCCTGGCCGCGCGCGCCGATCACACCCAGCGTGGCCTTCAGCGACTGCGGATGGCCGGAAAACAGGGTGTTGTAATACACCGCGTTGCTCATGACCTTTTTCACGTAATCGCGGGTTTCCGCAAACGGGATGGTCTCGGCGTAGATCGCGCCTTCCATGGGCCGCTCCGCGCGCCAGCGGCGAGCGCGGCCGGGGCCGGCGTTATAGGCAGCGGAGGCCAGCACCGGATGGTTGTCGAGCGATTTCAGCACCATCTTCAGGTAATGCGTGCCGAGCGTGACATTGGTCTCCATATCGGCAACGCGCGCCGGATGGAAATTGCCCAGGTTGATTTTCTTCGCCACCCATTTCGCGGTCGCCGGCATTAGTTGCATGAGACCCTTGGCGCCGACCGAGGATTTGGCGTTCATCACGAAACGCGATTCCTGCCGCATCAGGCCATACACCCAGCCGTTGTCGAGCGCGAGTTCGTCGGCCTTGGGCCGCACACGGTCGCTGAAGGGCGCGACGTAGCGCAGGCTGTAATTGTGCTGCGCCCGCGTGCGGTCCGCCGTGTTGATGGCGCGATCCCAGATCTCGTTCTTCCGGGCGAACTCGGCCGCCGCAAGCAGGGCCCGGTCGTCCATGCCGCGCAGCGCCCAGACCCATTCGCGCACGCCCTCGACGCGCATGTCGAGGCGAAACAGCGCCAACGCGCGCTGCAGCCCCGGATTGCCCGCGGCGAGAGTCAGTTCTTCATTGCTGGGGGCCAGGGCGTGGGGCGGCACGTCGATCGCGCGGCCGAGTTCCTCGTCGGCGAGGTTGCCGTAGAAATTCGGCTGGCCGCCGATTTTGAGGTAGTTCAGGCGCGCCGCGTCGAGCTGGTTGCCAGCGGCCAGGGCGCGGCCCTGCCAATAGGTCCATTCCGGCTGGGCGGCGAGCGGCGGCGGCATGGCCGTAATCGCATGCCGGACTGCGCTCCAGTCGTGCGCGCGCAGCGCGGCGCGCACACGCCAGGCCTGCTGTTCCTCGGAAAGCGCCGTGCCGGCAGCTTTTTCATACCAGGCCAGGGCCTCGGGCTGGTGGCGCAGCGCGGCCTGCCAGGCCACCTGGCCCCAGGCATAGGCGCGCTCTTCGGCGCCGAAGCGCGCTTCGATGCGCGCCAAGCGTGTCGCCGCATCCTGCGGGTCGTTGCGCGCCGTGCGCTGTATGGCGAACAGCGCCACTTCGCGGCCGCCGCGTTTCGCGGCAAAGCCGGCCGGCAGCTTGTCGAGATGGCGCGTCGGGCTTTGCGCAATGGCTTCCAGGCCGCGCCCGTCGAAGCCCTCGCCGGCCGGCAGATAGGCCGCCGCGCTGCGTGCGGCGCCGACCCGCTTGGCCTCGAACAGGCGGCGCACGCGCTGCCAGACTTCTTCCACCGTCAGGCCGCCGGCGGCAACCAACTGATCGACCACGGTTTCGCAGGCTCGCGGCAGATCCTGGCCGCCGGTCCACAGCGGGCGCACCATCTCGGCGTTGCCCGCGGCCTGCGCCGCGTAGCAGCTCACCTCGGCATCGGGCAGGATCAGCGCCGGCAGCTCGCG
>JAUYSD010000033.1 GCA_030696505.1 Sulfuritalea sp.
TGGGAAGCTATTTCAACCTCACTCATAATGTTAGAGGCCAATTGTTTTTCGCTATTCAAAAATCCGGAGTCAGGATGACCCGCTTCGCTAATTTGCCGTGGTGAGCCTGCTCGAACGTCTCTGCTATGCGACTCATCGGGCGCGTCTCGACAAAGGGTGCAAGCTGGATACGCCCGTCTAGGCACATATCCAGCACTCCCGGATAATGTTCAGGAGGGCAGCCCCAAACACCTATCACTTGGGCATCGTAGACCATCAGTTTTGACAGCATGTAGCCTGTTTGCTCGGTGCCGTAGCCGATAACGATCAGCTTGCCTGCGTAGGACAGTAAAGACAGGGCCAGTTCCTGACCCGGCTTTGTGCCGGTCGCCTCGAATATCTTCCAGCCGTGGTTCGCGGGCAAGCCCATCTTCATGCAATACGCCTTGACGAGATCGCGTATCTCTTTCTTGGTCTTGCCCTCCTGGCAAATCACCAGGTCCGCGCCGAACTTCGACATCGCCTGCAGTTTCTCCGTATTGCGCCCGATGCCGATAACCGCTGCAGCCCCCAATCCCTTTGCTATCTGGGTCATGTAAGACCCGATGCCGCCAGTGGCGCCGATCACGACTGCGACGTCTCCCGCCTTCACTTCGGCGCGCAACGCCGCCTGATAAGGTGTTGTCACTGCATCGGCAACCACCGACAGGTGTTCCAGCGGGATGGCTCCACGCTCCGGCACTACGCAAAGAAACCGTCCTCCAACCACGATGTGGCTGGAGAAGCCACCGTAGATTCCCATCGAATAGCCGGGCATGTGCTGATCGAGGCAGCGATTGCTGCGCCCGCTCCTGCAAATTTCACAATCACCGCAGGGAATCACCGCCGGAATGACCACTTCCTTGCCGATCAGATCGGTCCGTCCCCCGATTACAACACCCGAAATCTCATGCCCAAGCGTCAATGGAGGCTTCTGGATGGTTGGCACACCCATGTAGAAGTAGGACATATCGGTATGGCAGACACCGCAACCGGCAATCTTCACCACGACATCGTCAGGGCCCAATGCCGGCATGGCGATACGGGCCTGGGCCAACGTGCCTGGCTCGACCATCTGCCAGGTATCTATGTGCGACGGAATCATGTTTGTATCCTTTTGTCGAAATTCGTGGCAAGGCCGCAGCCGGGAAACCAATGTCCATGTCTGGATGGCTTGACCCTGCGGATCAAGCGATCCTCGTCCTTCATCCGAACAAGCTGGCGATCAGACATCGGGAGTTGAAGCTCCGGCATCCAGCCAGTCGTGACGGGTCCGAGTGAAGATTTCCAGCGCCTGCAGATATTCGACCTGCCGCTCGGAAGAAATTGGAGCTCCGCACTCGTAGCAGGTGCCTTTCATGCGATCGGCCCAGCGGCAACCGCATTCGTCGCAGGCCAGTTCCGGAGCCCCCGCAGGATTCTTGAAAATCATCGACAGGCGCCCATGAACGCAAAGCCCAGGGCTTCGAGCAGCTCGTCGAATCCGCGAGCCTCGAGATCGCAACGCCGCCGCAACATGTAGCAGACCACCGTACCGCGCCGGATGCAGGCCCGTAACACGTCGAACAGGCGAACTTCGCCGGCATCGCAAATTTGCGCCATGGCCTCCGCATCGGCGGACATGAGCACGTCGGCACCGCACGCCGAAAACCCGCCAAATCCGACGACATCGACCCGGCAACCGCTGCCGTCCGATTCCCAAACCAGCATGGACGTCGGTGCCTCGCGGATAACTAGGCCGATGCGAGCACCTGAATCAAGGGTCGCAAATAAATGCGAATGACATTGCGCTGCCGCCACCCACAATTCCGGATCAGGGAAGACGTCCAGCGGGGGAAGCATCCTGGCGCCAGCCAGAACACCCACCTGAACGGCGCCGTTCATGATTTGGGCCTTGCCAGCACTTGGGCGGCGAACGTCTCGTCGAATACGGCGCCCTCGGCGACCAACTGTCGGTATTTCACGAAGTCGATGACGTCCGTTCCGGTCGACTTTCTGCTGTCGAAGGCGCTGAAACCGAGCCAGGCGTCATGGTTCATATTGGCTGCCAGCCAATGCCGGTTCGGCAGCTTCATCTGGTCCCAGAAGAACTTCTTCTTGCCGCGGATGCCGTCGATCGAATTGATCAGGCAGTTGGGGAACAGGTTGGCGAACTTCCACACTAGGCGATTGACTTCGGCGTCGAGCAGTTCGAAATCGGTGGTGCAGGCCGCCACCAGCGCCTTTGCCCGAGCTGCGTCACTCGCGGAAACCGGTTCGCCGTAGACGATTTCGCCATCGTCCACATAGGTATCCGTGCGCACCATCGGATTCCTCACCCAGCGCCCGTCCTGCTTCAGCACTGGTACTACCTTGGTGAGCATATTCTTGGCCTTCATTTTGTATGCGCTCCAGGTCTCGCAGGAAACGCAGTTGTACATGGCGTCTTCGATGCCCAGAAACCAGGGCAGGAAGTCCGTCGCGCCGCCGAGTGGTGCGGAGCCATGCCTGGCACTGGCCTGCCCGAACACGGCAAGGTCGGAACTCACGGTCAGATCCGTTGCCAGGCCCATTTCCTGTCCGCCACCGACGCGTATGCCGTTTACACGGTTGATTACCGGCTTCTTGCAATTCAGAATGCCGTCGATCAAGGCATTGAACAGATCCATGTACTCGCCATATTCGTTGGGCCGCCGCGAGTAGTAGGCCGCAAAGTCGGCAATGTTGCCGCCAGTGCAAAAGGCCTTTTCGCCAACGCCGGTTAACACGACGGCGACCACTTCCCGATCCGACGAGGCACGCTGGATTCCGGCGCTGAGGCCCTTGAGCATCTCCGTGGTGTAGGAGTTGAATTGCGCCGGGTTATTGAGCCAAATCCACGCAGCGAACAGCTTCGGCACTGAGTGGCCCTGCGGATCCAGAACCGGCCGTCGCTCGTAAATGATCGACGGTGCTGCTGCGCCAAAGTATTCATCACCGATAAGCGCGTGGTCTTTGAGCGAATTGTCTCGACGCAACCATTCAAGTGCCATTTCATGCACCCCTCTGATTCTGTTGCGATTCAAAAATCCGGAGTCAGGATCACCCGCTTCGTCAATTCACCGTGGTGTGCCTGCTCGAATGTCTCTGCTATGCGACTCATCGGGCGCGTCTCGACAAAGGGTGCGAGCTGGATACGCCCATCTAGGCACATTGCCAGCACTTCCGGATAATGTTCAGGAGGGCAGCCCCAGGTACCGATGATCTCGGCGTCAAATGCCATCAGTCTGGAGAGCATATAGCTGGTCTGGTCGGCCCCGTAACCGACAACAATCAAGGTGCCAACATAGGACAAGAGGGCCAGAGCTAGCTCCTGGCCCGGCTTGGATCCTGTCACCTCGAAGATCTTCCAATCTATGTTGGCGGGAATTTTCTTTTCCTGACAGAATCCCTTGATCAGTGCTTTTACATCCTTCGCGCTCTTGCCTTTGGGATTAACGACGAAATCGGCACCGTAGCCAAGCATCGTCTGCAGTTTCTTCTCGTTGAGATCGATCGCAATAACCGCCGCGGCGCCCAGACCCTTGGCGGTCTGGGTCATGAACGACCCGACGCCGCCAGCAGCGCCAATAACGATCACTCGATCACCTGCTTTGATACCTGCACGTAACGCAGCTTGATAAGGCGTCGTCACCGCATCAGCGACTACCGACAAGTGTTCAAGTGGAGTAGCTCCGCGGTCCGACACGACGCAAAGAAACCGTCCTCCAACGACGATGTGACTGGAGAAGCCCCCGTAGATTCCCATCGAATAGCCAGGCATGTGCTGATCAAGACATCGATTGCTGCGCCCGCTCCTGCAAATTTCACATTCGCCACAGGGGATCACCGCCGGGATAATCACTTCCTTGCCAATCAGGTCCTTTCGGCCCCCGATCACTACGCCTGAAATCTCATGTCCAAGGGTTAGCGGCGGCTTCTGGATGGTTGGCACGCCCATGTAAAAATAAGACAGGTCGGTGTGACAAACACCACAGCCGGCGATCTTTACCACCACATCGTCAGGCCCCACTTCAGGCATGGCGATGCGGGTGCGGGCCAACTTGCCCGCTTCGGTCATTTGCCATGTATCAATTTGCGTCGGTATCATCTTTATCTCCAGGTTGTACTTGTTGTTCGGCTGACTTGCGCCGCTTCTGAAAAATCTTCAGGCTTTTCTTCACGCAATATGATTCCGCCTAAATCCTGACCCCGAGCCGATAACCTTCCTGAATGGCCTGATCGAGGCCGCGCGGCACCGTGGCATCGCCGCCGCCGTGCAGTTCGTCGACCATCCACTGGAACTCGTGGAACAGGTCGTGGTTGGCCTTGCGCGGGCTGGAGACGATCACGCTGTCGCAGGGAATGAACTGCTCGCCCTTGGGCGTCTTCACCGTCGCGCCTTCCTTGGTCACCTTGACCAGGCTGGCCAGGGTCACGGTCTGGATGCCCAACTCATCGACCCAGGCGGTATGCCGCCACTTGAAGGTCGGCATGATGTCGCCGCCGATGCGCTTTTCCTTCTCCACCACGGTGACTTCGTGGCCGGCCTTGGCGAGGAATTCGGAAATGGTCAGGCCGATCATGCCGCCGCCTATCATCACCACGCGCTTACCCGGCGTGAAGCGGCCATGCGCCACGTCCAGCGCATCGACCAGCAGCTCGGCGCCTTCGAGGTACTGGAACACCGCCATGTCGGTGCGGGCACCCGCCGCGACGATGCAGACGTCGTACTCGTGCAGCACGCTCCTCATGAACTTGGCATTGGCTTCGGTGTTGAGGCGCACTTCGACGCCGAGCTTTTTCGCCATCACGCCGTAGTAGTCGATCACGCTTTGCAGATCGGCCGGCCGCGCCAGGTCGTTGGCGGCATAGGCGGCAAGGGCGCCGCCCATCTTGTCGGCCTTGTCGAACACGGTCACGGTGTGGCCGCGCTTCCTGGCCGTGATGGCCGCCTCCATGCCGGCCGGACCGGCGCCGATGACCATGATGCGTTTCTTCTCGGTGGCCTCGGTGACGTGGTATTCGGGCTCGACTTCGTGGCCCAGCATCGG
>JAUYSD010000038.1 GCA_030696505.1 Sulfuritalea sp.
TCAGGTGGATGCTTATCTCGACGAATTCGTGTTCCGATTCAACCGCCGAACGTCTCGTTCGCGCGGCCTGCTCTTCTATCGCCTGATGCAACAAGCCGTCGCCACCTCAACGATCACCTACGACGACATCAAGAGCAAAAAAGCAAGGAAAGCCACTTAGTGGAGCTAAGTGGATAGCCCATAAATTTTTCCAGCGAGGACGGCCTGGCCAGCCTTGCCGCACCGTACTGCCAGCACCAACTCTTGCGGTAAAGTCGCGATCCCCGCCACCGGTCCGCACGCGATGTCACCTCGCCTCCTGTTCACCATCGTCTTCATCGAAGGCTATTGCTCGCTCGGTGCCGAAATCATCGCCCTGCGGCGGCTGATTCCCCACATCGGCAGCTCCATCGTGGTCACGGCGCCGACCATCGGCCTGTTCCTGCTCGCCCTCGCCCTCGGCTACCACGCCGGCAGCCGCGTGGCGGCGGACTACCGCGCCGTGGTGGCGCGCAATTTCATGATTTCCGCGCTGCTGATGGGCGCCGGCCTCGCCGGCGGCAGCGTGAATGCCATCTTCGCCGGAGCCCCGACGGGGCTGGCCTACCTGATATTCATCGGCGCTATTCTTTGCCCGCTGGCCTGGCTGCTGGGCCAGACCGTGCCGATCCTGACCAACCTGATGCGCGCACAACGCAGCGGCGAGGCGGCCGGACGCGCGCTCTACTGGTCCACACTCGGCTCCTTCCTCGGTTCGGTCACGCTGTCGCTGCTGGTCATGCAGATGTTCGGCGTCTGGGCCGCGGTGCTGCTCGGCGCCTGGATGCTTATCGCCGGTGCCGCGCTGGTGCAACGCCCGCGACCGCTGGCGACAGCGCTGCTGGCCGCTGTCGCCGCCCTTAGCGTGGCGACCAACCTCGGCGACCGGCGGCGCGCCGATACCGCCTACGCCGACTACGAGGTGGTTGCCGTGGCGCGCGAAGGCATGCAGGCGCCGCGCGCCTTCCGCGTCAACAACCAGGTCGCCTCGCTGATCGACGACAGCGAACCGCCGCTCTATGCCCGCTACGTGCAGCACCTGCGACGCATCCTGCTCGAAGACCTGGGATTCAGGCAGCGCGAGATCCTGGTGCTGGGCGCCGGCGGCTTTACGCTGTCGCACCGCGAGCCCTTGAACCGCTACACCTACGTCGATATCGATCCGGCCATCCGCGCCATTGCCGAACGCGACTTTCTGCGCGAGCCCGCCCAAGGCGAGTTCATCGCCACCGACGCCCGCCGCTTCGTGGGCGAAACCGCGCAGCGCTATGACGCCGTGGTGGTGGATGTCTATAGCTCGCGCAACTCGATTCCCGGCCATCTGGTGACGCGCGAATTCTGGCGCGACACGCGGCACGCGCTGACGCCCGACGGCGTGATGCTGGCCAACCTGATCCTCGACGGCCGGCTCGCCAGCAGCTATGCACGCAATCTGCTGGCCACCATCGAGAGTGCCTACGGCCGCTGCGCGGTCGAGGTACTCGCCAAGTCGGCGCCGGTCAGCAATGTGATCGTCACCTGCTTCGCCGGCGAGCCGGGCGAGGCCGTCAGGGTCTATGTCGACGAGCGCAACCTGGCCGACATCGACAGCGCCCGCTCGCCCTGAGCGGCGGCCAATCCGGCCGCCGTGTCGCCAACGCCAACGCCAACGCCAACTCCTGACTGGCTTATCACGCCGGGGGTTCCGCGGCGCGGGCCAGCCTCAGTTGCCCGCGATCGTCATGCGTTCGACCAGCATCGAGCCGACCTGTTTCGAGCCGCGCACCTCGATGTCGTTGCCGATGGCGGCGATGCCGCGCAGCATTTCGCGCAGATTGCCGGCGATGGTGATTTCCTCCACCGGATAGGCGATTTCGCCGTTTTCCACCCAGTAGCCGGCGGCGCCGCGCGAATAGTCGCCGGTCACGTAATTCACGCCCTGGCCGAGCAGCTCGGTCACCAGCAGGCCGCTGCCCATTTCGCGCAGCAGTCCCTGGAGGTCGTGGCGTCCCGATTGCACCAGCAGGTTGTGCGAGCCGCCGGCATTGCCGGTGGTCGCCATGCCCAGCTTGCGCGCCGAGTAGGTGGAGAGGAAGTAGCCCTGCAGCACGCCGTTGTTCACCACCTCGCGGTCGTGCGTGGCGACGCCATCGTCATCGAAGGGCGAGGAAGCGAAGGCTCCGCGAATATGCGGGCGCTCGCTGATCTGGACGAAGTCGGGGAAGATCTGCTGGCCCAGGCTGTCGAGCAGGAAGGAGGTCTTGCGATACAGCGAACCGCCGGAAATGGCATGCACGAAGCTGCCTATCAGGCCGACCGCCAGCGGCGCCTCGAAGATCACCGGGCACTTGCGTGTCTTCAGCTTGCGCGCACCGAGCCGGGCCAGCGCGCGCCGCGCCGCGTAGTCGCCGATGCGGGCGGCATCGGGAAACTCGTCCGCATTGCGCCGCGTCGCGTACCAGTCGTCGCGCTGCATGTCCTCGCCCTCGCCGGCAATCACCGAGCAGGAGACATAGTGGCGCGAGGTGGCGAAGCCGCCCATGAAGCCCAGGCTATTGGCCGAAACGAATTGCGACTGTTGCGCCGACACCGTGGCGCCTTCGGAGTTCTTCACCATCGGGCTGACGTCGAAGGCGGCCTGTTCGCAGCGGCGCGCAAGCTGAATGGAGTCCTCCACCGAAATATCCCAGGGATGGAACAGATCGAGGTCCATGCCTTGCGTCGCCAGCAGCTTCGCATCGGGCAGGCCGGCGCAATCGTCCTCGGCGGTGAAACGGGCGATCGACAACGCCGCCTCGACCGAGGCCCTGACCGCCGCCGGCGAGAAGTCGGAACTGCTGGCATGGCCACGGCGCTGGCCGAGGTACACCGAGACGCCGAGCCCCTTGTCGCGGTTGTACTCGATGGTTTCCACCTCCTGCCGGCGCACGCTGACCGACTGGCCGAAACCCTCCGAAACATCTACTTCGCAAGCGGTGGCGCCCTTGCTGGCCGCGTGGTCGAGAACGGACTGCGCCAATGCGCGCAACGCCTCTTGAGAATGAGCGAAACCTTGGGACATGCGGGAACCCTTCGATTGGCGAAGCTATAATCATATCCCACCGGGGGATACCGTCCCCCTCGCAAACTCCGGGGAAATAAGCGTGGACGATATCGACAACGACGCGGACGAATACTCCGGTCCCAGCAAGTCGCAACTGAAGCGCGAAATGACCGCCTTGCAGGATCTGGGCGCGGAACTGGTGGCGCTATCGAAGGAGCGCCTGGCGAAGATAGACATGCCGGAACGCTTGCGCGATGCCTTGCTCGAAGCGCAGCGCATCACCAAGCACGAAGCCAGACGCCGCCAGATGCAATACATCGGCAAGATCATGCGCACGGTCGATGCGGCGCCCTTGCGTGCGGCGATGGACGAAATCAACGGCGTGTCGAAAGCCGCCACGATTCGCCAGCACCAGCTGGAGAGATTGCGTACGCGACTGATGGAAGACGAGGCGGTGTTCAGCGAAGTGGCCCGCGACTACCCCGGTGCCGACATGCAGCATCTGCGCCAGTTGCGCCGCAATGCGCTGAAGGAAGCCCAGCAGGGCAAGCCGCCGCGCGCCTACCGCGAATTGTTCCGCGAACTGCGCGCCCTCGAAGGCGGCACCGCGGACGAGGCGGCGGACCAAGCGGCGGACGAAGACGCCGCTTAACGGCGCTTAGGCAAAATCCTTTTGCGCCGCCGCCGGGCTGGTGCTCGAGGTCAGTATGGTCAGCACCGCCTGCGCATGTTCCGCCGCGTCGCGCCCCAGCCCCGTCAGATAACCGCCGTCGACCAGGGTCAGCAAACCCTTGGCATGTAAACGCTGCGTGGCGGCAATGACGTCCGGATCGGCGGTTTTGTGCACCTTGATGCCATGCTGGCTGGTCTCCAGGTCGAAGCGGATCAGGGTATTCAGTTCATGGACCAGATCGGGCGTGTAGGGCATGTCAAACCTCGCTCTTGAATGTACGGCAATGGACGCATTCTAGCTTCCGGAGCCGCGAGCGCAGGCTTTTGCCCGAAGGAAATCTCCGCGGCCGGTGCTTCAAAGGCCGGGATCGGCGCCTTCGCCCTTCAACGTGGCCTCGACCATGCGCCGCGTCAAATGCGGTGCCAGCAGTTCCATGAAGTCGTATTCGTAGCCGCGCAGCCAGATGTCGCGGCGAAAAGCGATCCGCGTGGTGTTGCCCTCGAACAAGTGAGTGGCCGGCAGGGCGGCCAGCGCAGCGTCGCGCAGCGGGTCGAAGGCCATTTCGGCGATGATGCCGACGCCCAGGCCCAGTTCGACATAGGTCTTGATCACATCGGAATCGATCGCGGTCAGCATCACGTTGGGCCGCAGGCTCTGGCGCTCGAAAGCGCGGTCGATGCGCGAACGCCCGGTGAAGGTCGCGTCGTAGGTGATCAGCGGAAAATCGGCCAGCGCCGCCAGCGTCAGCGGCTGGCGTTCCAGCAGCGGGTGCCGCTTGGGCGTCACCACCAGATGCGCCCACTGGAAACAGGGCAGGGTCAGCAACTCGGCATGCCGGTCGAGTGCCTCGGTGGCGATCCCCAGGTCGGCGCTGCCGTCCAGCACCCAGTCGGCGACCTGCAAGGGGCTGCCCTGCTGGATGTGCAGGTGTATCTGCGGGTGGCGCTGGACGAAACGCTGGATCACCGGCGGCAAGGTGTAGCGCGCCTGGGTGTGGGTGGTCGCGATCGACAGCATGCCGCTGCTTTCGGCGGCGTAGTCCTCGCCCACCCGCTTCATGTTCTGCGCCTCGGTCAAGATGCGCCGCGCCATCGCCAGCACGATCGATCCGGGAGCGGTCACTGCGATGAGGCGCTTGCCGCTGCGTTCGAAAATCGTCACGCCGAGCTCTTCCTCGAGCATCCCGATCTGCTTGGAGACTCCCGGCTGCGAGGTGAACAAAGCCTCCGCGGCAGCCGACACGCTGAGTCCGCGCCGCTCGACTTCGACCAGATAACGCAGCTGCTGGAGTTTCATTGTTTCATTATATACCCGTTGCTTCTATCTAAATACATACTAAGTATTTTTCAGGCCTATATGAACTCGCTACGATGGCCTCCATCATGGAATTCATCTTCAACCCCCTGCTTCCACTGTCCGGCTTCGTCGTTGGCCTGCTGGTCGGCCTGACCGGCGTCGGTGGCGGCTCGCTGATGACGCCGATGCTGGTACTGCTGTTCGGCTTCAAGCCGGCGACCGCAGTGGGCACTGACTTGCTGTATGCGGCGATCACCAAAAGCGGCGGTTCCTGGGTGCATCACCGCCACGACAACATCGACTGGGCGATCACCGGGCGACTCGCCCTGGGCAGCGTCCCTGCAGCCGGCCTGACCTTGCTGCTGCTGGCGCAGCTCGGCGTGCAAGGCCACGGCGGCGCCAGCCTGATCTCTGTAGTGCTGGGCATCGCCCTGCTGCTTACCGCCGCATCGCTGATCTTCCGCCGGCGCCTGCTCGAACTCGCGCAGCGCCGTGCCGCCAGCGCCAACTTTCAAAAGCACACCGCGGCGCTGACGATTCTGGTCGGCGCCATCGTCGGCGCGCTGGTGACGATTTCCTCGGTCGGCGCTGGCGCGTTGGGCGTCACTGCGCTCGCCTTCCTCTACCCGCAACTCGCCACACGGCGCATCGTCGGCTCGGACATCGCCCATGCCGTGCCGCTGACCCTGGTCGCCGGGCTCGGTCACTGGTGGCTGGGCACGGTCGACGTGGTGCTGCTGGTCTCGCTCTTGATCGGTTCGCTGCCCGGCATCGCGCTCGGTGCCCATTTCGCCGCCAGGGTGCCGGAACGGGCGCTGCGCGGCCTGCTCGCCTCCGTGCTGCTGCTAGTCGGCGGCAAGCTGATCTTCGTCTAACGCTCATGGCTTCGATCAACCACCCCACATCATGAAACTCCGCGACGTCGCAGGGCCGCTAGCTGGCAAATCGGCCCGCCCCTCCCGTCCGCCGCGCGGCCCACGGCTGGCTTTGCACAGCCAGCCGGCTGCGGCGGCGCGACGCATGCGTCGCGAATTCCCGCCTCGCCCCCTCACGGGGAGGCTATCAGTTGGCTCGCTGCGCTCGAACCTGACACAACACGCATTGCGACGTATTTCACGTTAAGGAAACGCCATGTACAAATACGACGACTACGACCACGCCATTGTCCAGGCCCGCGTTGCCCAGTTCCGCGGCCAGACCGAGCGCTATCTTGCCGGCGCATTGAGCGACGACGAATTCCGTCCGCTGCGCCTGCAAAACGGCCTCTACATCCAGCGCCACGGCCCCATGCTGCGCCTGGCCGTGCCCTACGGCCTGCTCTCGGCCGCGCAATTGCGCCGCTTCGCCGACATCGCCCGCCGCTACGACCGCGGCTACGGCCATTTCACGACGCGCCATAATCTGCAGCTGAACTGGGTCAAGCTGCCCGAGGTGCCAGCCATCCTCGCCGAGCTGGCGCAGGAGGAACTGCATGCGATCCAGACCTCCGGCAACTGCATCCGCAACGTGACCACCGACCATTTCGCCGGCGTCGCCGCCGACGAGATTGCCGACCCGCGACCCTGGGCCGAGATCCTGCGCCAGTGGTCGACCTTCAACCCCGAGTTCGCCTACCTGCCGCGCAAATTCAAGGTCGCGATTTCGGGCGCGACCGAGGACCGCGCCGCGATCCAGGTGCACGACCTCGGCTTGCAGGTGGCCAAGAACGAGGCGGGCGAATTCGGCTTCAAGGTCTATGCCGGCGGCGGCCTCGGCCGCACCCCGCTGTTGGGCCAGGTGGTGCGCGAATTCCTGCCCTGGCAACACCTGCTGAGCTACACCGAAGCGCTGGTGCGCGTGTTCAACCGCTATGGCCGTCGCGACAATGCCTACAAGGCGCGCATCAAGATCCTGGTCAAGGCGCTCGGTCGCGAGGAGTTCGCGCGGCAGGTCGAAGAGGAATGGGCGCATTTGCAGGATGGCCCTTCCACCCTGACGCAAGCCGAAGTCGACCGCGTCTCCAGGCAGTTCGCGGCGCCAGCCTACGAAACCCTGGCCGAGGATGATCTCTGCCACCTCGCCCACCTGCGCGAAGACAAGGCCTTCGCGCGCTGGGTCGAACGCAACGTGCAGAAGCACAAAGTGGCCGGCTACGCCGCCGTCACGCTGTCGCTGAAGAAGCCCGGCGCCGCTCCCGGCGATGCAAGTGCGGAGCAGATGGAAGCCGCCGCCGACCTGGCCGAGCGCTACAGCTTCGGCGAGATTCGCGTCTCCCACGAACAGAACCTGATCCTCGCCGACGTGCCGCAGCGCGAGCTTTACACCGTCTGGCACCGCGCCAAGGCCGCCGGCCTGGCCTCGCCCACGGTAGGCCTGATCCAGGACCTGATCACCTGCCCCGGCGGCGACTTCTGCGGCCTGGCCAACGCCCGTTCGCTGCCGATCGCGGCCGCAATCCAGGAACGCTTCGAGGATCTCGATTACCAGCACGACATCGGCGAATTCGAACTCAATATCTCCGGTTGCATGAATTCCTGCGGCCACCATCACCTTGGCGCAATAGGCATTCTCGGCGTCGACAAGAACGGCGAGGAGTGGTACCAGGTCACGCTCGGCGGACGCCAGGGCAATGCCGCTCGCATCGGCGAGGTGATCGGTCGCTCCTTCGCTGCCGCCGAAGTGCCGGATGTCATCGAGCGCCTGATTGCCGCCTACCTCGCGCACCGTCATGCCGACGAGCGCTTCATCGACACCCTCGACCGCATCGGCGAGGAACCCTTCCGTAACGCTGCATACCCGCACCCCCATCAATCAAGGAGAGTCGCAAATGGCTAAGAAACAGATCATCAAGGAGCGTCGCCTGCAGGATGACGCGTGGAAAGTCGTGACCCTGGTCGACGGCGAGGCGCCGTTCGACGTCTGCCTGCCGGTCGGCCCGCTGCTGGTGCCTGTTTCGGTCTGGAAGGCGAAGAAAGCCTGCCTGATCCATCGCGAGTACGAGCACGGCACGCCGCTGGGCATCTGGCTTGCGCCCGAGGATGATGTCGCCGAGATCGCCGCCGACCTCGACGACTTCACGGTGATCGCCGTGTATTTTCCGAAATTCACCGACGGCCGCGGCTACTCGACCGCGCGCCTGCTGCGCGAACGCCATGGCTATGACGGCGAGTTGCGCGCCTTCGGCGACATCGGCCGCGACCAGGTTTTCTTCCTCAATCGCGTCGGCTTCGACGCCTTCGTGATCGGCGAGGGCAAGAGCGCCGAAGATGCACTGGCCGCCTTTGACGATTTTCCCGAAAGCTACCAGGGCAATGCGGTGCAGCCGCTGCCACTGTTCCGCCGACGGGCCGCCTGAACCAAGACTGGAAGGAGCCTGCCATGCTGCGTGAAAACCTGCCCGCCATACCGGACCTGGCCGACCTCGAACTGGTCGCCGCCGTCGCCGAAAAGGCCGTCGGCGTCAAACAACTGCTGCGCGACGTCGCGCGCGACTACGCGCCCGCCGTGTTCGCCAACAGCCTCGGCGCCGAGGACATGGTGTTGACCGACATGATCTGGGGCGAGGGCACGCAGATAGGCATCTTCTCGCTCGACACCGGGCGCCTGCCGGCCGAGACCTATGAGCTGATGGCACAGGCCGAGCGCCACTACGGCCGCCGCCTGGAAGTCTTCGCGCCGCGCCACGATGCGGTGCAGGACTTCGTCGCGGGCTTCGGCATCAACGGCTTCTACGACTCTGTCGAAGCACGCAAGGCCTGCTGCCATGCACGCAAGGTCGAGCCGCTGCAGCGTGCCCTGGCCGGCAAGCAGGCCTGGATCACCGGCCTGCGCGCAGCGCAATCGCAGACCCGCGAAAAACTCAAGACGGTGAGTTTCGACAGCGTCAACAACCTGGTCAAGATCAGTCCGCTGGCGGACTGGAGCGAACGCGAGATCTGGGTTTACCTGCGCGCCAACAAGGTGCCCTACAACGCGCTGCACGACCGCAACTATCCGAGCATCGGCTGCGCGCCCTGCACCCGCGCCATCCAGCCCGGCGAAGACGTGCGCGCCGGCCGCTGGTGGTGGGAAAGCGCGGACACCAAAGAGTGCGGCCTCCACAGGAGGCCGGACGGCACTTTTGTTCGCGCTTCGGCGGAGGCTAAGCTCGGCGAAGCCGAGCTTAAGGCACCGTCAGGCGCCGGCCGAAGCCAGATCGACGAAACCAAGGAATGCGGCCTGCATCTGGTCGACGGCCGCCTGCAACGGACTTCAAAACAGGGAGTGGAAGCATGAGTGCACTGGCATTGCAGCAACATGCCACGCTGGCGCATCTGGACTGGCTGGAATCCGAAGCCATCCACATCCTGCGCGAGGTCGCCGGGCAATGCTCCAATCCCGCGCTGCTGTTTTCCGGCGGCAAGGATTCGCTGGTGCTGCTGCGCCTGGCGGAGAAGGCCTTCCGCCCAGGGCGCTTCCCGTTCCCGCTGCTCAACATCGATACCGGCCACAACTACACCGAGGTCATCGACTTTCGCGACTTGCGTGCCTGCCAGTTGAACGAGCGCCTGATCGTGCGCTCGGTCGAGGATTCGATGCGGCGCGGCACCGTGGTGCTCAAGTCGTCCGGCGAGTCGCGCAACAAGCACCAGTCGGTGACCCTGCTCGAAGCCATCGAGGAATTCGGCTTCGACTGCTGCATCGGCGGCGCACGCCGCGACGAGGAAAAGGCGCGGGCCAAGGAGCGCATTTTCTCGTTCCGCGACGAGTTCGGCCAGTGGGATCCGAAGAACCAGCGCCCGGAATTATGGGATCTGTTCAATGCACGGGTGCACAAGGGCGAGAACATTCGCGCCTTTCCGATCTCGAACTGGACCGAACTCGACGTCTGGCAGTACATCGAACGCGAACGGCTGGCGCTGCCCTCGATCTACTTCGCCCACAGGCGCGAAGTGATCCGCAGGAACGGACTGCTGCAACCCGTCACCGAGCTGACGCCGGCGCGCGCCGGGGACGTGGTCGAGGAACTCACGGTGCGCTTTCGCACGGTCGGCGACATCACCTGCACCGCGCCGGTCGAATCCGATGCCGATACGGTCGCCAGCATCATCGAGGAAACGGCGACGACCACCATCACCGAACGCGGCGAAACGCGGCTGGACGACCAGACCTCGGAAGCCTCGATGGAACAACGCAAGAAGGAAGGTTACTTTTGATGAGCGCAATCGAACACCTGCCCGGCATCGACAACGGCCTGCTGCGCTTTCTGACCTGCGGCAGCGTCGATGATGGCAAGAGCACCCTGATCGGCCGGCTGCTCTACGACACCAAGACCATACTTGCCGACACGCTGCATGCGATCGCGCGCACCTCGGAACGGCGCGGGCTGGAGGCAGTCGATCTGTCGCTGTTGACGGACGGCCTCAGCGCCGAACGCGAGCAGGGCATCACCATCGATGTCGCCTACCGCTACTTCACTACCGGTCGGCGCAAATACATCATCGCCGACGCACCGGGGCACGAACAGTACACGCGCAACATGGTCACCGCCGCCTCGACGGCCAACCTCGCGATCATCCTGATCGACGCGCGCAAGGGCCTGCTGACCCAGACCCGGCGCCATTCCTACCTGGCGCACCTGGTCGGCATCCCACACATCGTGGTGGCGATCAACAAGATGGACCTGGTCGACTACGACCAGACCACCTTCGATCGCATCCGCGGCGAATACCGGGAATTTGCCGCGACGCTGGGCATCGGCGACGTCAGCTTCATTCCACTGTCGGCGCTGAACGGCGACATGCTTGTCGATCGCGGCGAACGCCTGGCCTGGTATTCGGGCCCGACGCTGCTCGACATCCTGGAGAATGCGCCCACCGCGCACAGCGAACGCGACGAACGGTTCCGCTTTCCCGTGCAATATGTTTGCCGCCCGCAAAAATCGGGCGACCCGAAACTCCACGACTACCGCGGTTTCATGGGGCGTGTCGAGTCCGGCGAGATTGCCGTGGGCGACGAAGTATTGGTCCTGCCGTCGGAACAGCGCAGCCGCATCAAGGCGATCGAGATCCATGGCAGCTCGCTGCCGCGCGCGATAGCCGAGCAGTCGGTCACGCTGCTGCTCGAGGATGAAGTCGACGTTTCGCGCGGCGACATGATCGTGCGCGCCCAAGAGTTGACGCTGGTGACACGGCGCATCGAAGCCATGCTCTGCTGGCTGGGCGACACGCCACTCGATCCCCAGCGCAAATACCTGATCCGCCAGACCACGCGCGAGACCAAAGCCATAATCGAGGCCATCGACTACCGGCTTGACATCAATACCCTGCAACAACTGCCCGCCGAGCGCCTGGGCATGAACGACATCGCGCGCGCGACCTTCAAACTGGCGCAGCCGCTATGCGTCGATGCTTATCGCGAAAACCGCTCGACCGGCGCCTTCATCGTGATCGACGAGTCGAGCAACAACACCGTCGGTGCCGGCATGATTCTCTGATCGAGGAAAGACGCCGCAGGCTGCAGGAAGCTACCAGGGCATACAGTCTGCGGCAGGCGCCGCAGGCATAAAGAAAGCGCGTGCTGAGAACAGCACGCGCTTGCTAATCCACTTGGCGCCGCGATCAGTCCGGTAGGACCGAGCGCAGGCCGATGCTACCGTCAGGGACGGGAACCGGTGGGGAACGGCCAGGCTGCGGCCGGATTCAGCGACGACTTGATGCCAGGTGCAGCAGCGGTTGAAGGCGCTGCGGCAGCGGCAGGCTTTGCCGCGGGCTTCGGTGCGGCCTTCTTCGCAGCAGGCTTGGCAGCCGGCTTTGCAGCGGGCTTCTTCGCCGCAGGCTTGGCAGCAGCCTTCTTCGGAGCAGCCTTCTTCGCAGCGGGCTTGGCAGCAGCCTTCTTCGGAGCAGCCTTCTTCGCAGCGGGCTTGGCAGCAGCCTTCTTCGGCGCAGCCTTCTTCGCAGCGGGCTTGGCAGCAGCCTTCTTCGCAGCGGGCTTGGCAGCAGCCTTCTTTACAGCCGGCTTTTTGGCAGCTGGCTTCTTCGGGGCCGCAGACTTCTTAGCGGCGGGCTTAGCCGCAGCCTTCTTTGCGGCCGGCTTCTTGGCTTTCTTGGTATCAGCCATGTTGAACCTCCTTAACAAATTAACAGGAAAGAACCACCACTACTTTTTACTGCAACCCGTCTGGGCTAGCACGGATTATCCAACGCTCCGATGCAATCGAAAGCGACGAATTCCTCACGTTTATCCGCCTATCACTTCGTTTTGAAACGCCCGATGACAAACGCACACGCATGCATTGATCATATTGCGACAACCCCGATGCGACACGAATGTCCCGCGGACACTGGCGCGGACCCGCACCTGCTGCGGAAATTGCCGGTCGGCAAATCTGCGCGGCAAACGAATGCCTGGATCAGGGGATTGAATTCGATGCCGGGGAAGGAATGCAGGCGCTGATCCGTATCAAGATCAGCAGAAGATTGCTGGGCGGACCGGTTCAAATCGGTTCGGTCGGTGCCCGCGGCTTCCTGCATTCAGATCTCCCGTCTTGGCGTAATGAAGCCGGTGATGATCGGGACGCTGTGGTGAACAACCGGCATCGCCCCTTCTGCACGGCAACCTACTATATCTAGTAGGTCATCGACGATTCGCTACTAATTGTAGTGTTTGAATTTTTTGACTGCAAGAGTTTTCTGCTGACGATTCGACAGCATGCGTTGCGGCTTTGCGACAGTCACGCGCCGATGCCGCGTACTCGATGCCAGTCGAAGCACGGACCTGGATCGGTCTTGCGCCCCGGCGCGATGTCGCTGTGCCCGACCACCGCGTCGATCCCGTAGCGATCACGCAGCTGCGCGAGGAGTCGGTTCAGGACCCGGTACTGAACATCCTCGAATGGAAGCTGGTCACAACCTTCGAGTTCGATGCCGATGGAAAAGTCGTTGCAGTTCTCGCGGCCCCGCCAGGCCGAAACGCCCGCATGCCAGGCACGCCGGGAGCAGGGAACGAACTGGATCAATTCGCCGTCGCGGCGAACCAGGAAGTGGGCCGAAACCCGTAGATGCTGGATTTCGCGGTAATAGGCGTATTCCAGCGGATCGAGCGTGTTGGTGAACAGCTGCATGATGCCCTGGCCGCCGAATTCGTCAGGCGGCAGGCTGATGGCGTGGATGACGATCAAATCGATCGGCGCATGCTCCGGGCGCTCATCGAAATTCGGCGATGGCACGCGGCGCGCCTGGGGCCACCATTCGGCGTCGTCGGCCGCCGGCGACGACGGGGTCACTCGTTCATTCCCAGCCGCGCCATGCGATAGCGCAGCGAGCGGAAGGTGACGCCGAGCAGCCTCGCCGCAGCGGTTCGATTGTTGTTCGACTGCTTGAGCGCATCGAGAATGGCCTGGCGTTCCACATGGTCCAGGTGCTCCTGCAGCGAGCCGGCCGAGTTGCCGCCGATGCCGGGCAACTGGGTCGGCGCCAGATTCAGATCGGCGCCGTCGATGCGGTCATCGACCATCAGGGCCAGCGCCCGCTCCAGCACGTTCTCGAGTTCGCGCACGTTGCCCGGAAAGGGATAGCTCTGCAAGGCCGCCAGTGCGGACGCGGTCAGCGGCGGCGGCGTCAGGGCGGCGGCCCGCGCCAGCCGGGTCAGAATGTGTTGCGCCAGCATGGGAATGTCCTCGCGACATTCGCGCAGGGCCGGCATGCGCAACTCGATGACGTTGAGCCGGTAGAACAAGTCCTGGCGGAAGCGCTCCTGGTCCACCAGCGCCTTGAGATCCTGGTGGGTAGCACAGATGACTCGCACGTCGACGCTTTCCTCGGCGGTCGCGCCGACCTTGCGCACGCGCTTCTCCTGAATCGCGCGCAGCAGCTTGACCTGCATGGTCAGCGGCAATTCCGCCACTTCGTCAAGAAACAGCGTGCCGCCATCGGCGACATGGAAGAAGCCTTCCCGGTCGTCGTTGGCTCCGGTGAAGGCGCCCTTGCGATAACCGAAGAACTCGCTTTCCATCAGGTTTTCGGGAATCGCGCCGCAGTTAACCGGTACGAAGGCGCGGTCGCGACGGGATCCCAGCGCATGGATCAGGCGCGCCGCCAGTTCCTTGCCGCTGCCGGATTCGCCCGTGATATGGACCGGCGCCTGGCTGCGCGCGACACGGTCGATCAATTTGCGCACTTGCTCGATGGCCGGCGATTCACCCAGCAAACCCGCCCCGTCACTGCACTCGCCTACTGGGTCTGCATTGGGTAGCTCCAGCGCCGACTTGACCATACCGCGCAACTGATCGAGCGAGACTGGCTTGGCGATGTAGTCGAATGCCCCGGCCTTAAGCGCCGACACCGCATTCTCGGCGCTGCCATGGGCGGTAATCACCGCCACCGGCAAGTCGGCTACCGTATCGGCGATATGGCGCACCAGTTCCAGCCCCTCGCCATCGGGCAGTCGCATGTCGGTCAGGCATAGCTGGTAGCGCTGGCTGGCCAGCATGCGGCGCGCCTCGGCAAGGGATCCGACGCAATCCGCCTGGAGACCCATGCGCGCCAGGGTCAGGTCGAGCAATTCGCGGATGTCGGCCTCGTCGTCTACCACCAGCACGCGCCTGGCCTCACCACGACTGCGAGGACGGCGTTCGTTCTTCAGCGGCATGCAGACCCCTCGGCGAAAATACAGAAATGGGCACCGGGCCCGTCGTTCAGCAGTTCGAGGCGGGCACCGTTGGCCTCGCACAACTCCCGGGCAATGTAGAGACCGAGCCCGGTGCCGGCTCCATGCGTGGTGAAGAAAGGTTCGAACACCTGGCTGCGCTGCGCCTCATCCACACCCGGACCATCGTCAATGATATGCAATTCGACGGAACGCGTGGTGGTCGCCGCCCGCGCCTCAAGGCGAACCGAGCCGTCTGCCGTACTGGCGTGGCGCAAGGCATTGCCCAGCAGGTTCCACAAGATGCGATAGAGATGCCCGCGATCGAAACGCAGTTCGAAATCGCCGTCGCCGACCTGGATCCGCCTGCCGGCCGAAGGATCGTGCAAAGCCAGTTCCTCGATGAATCCGGCAAGGAAGACCTGCCAGCGCAGCATTTCGGGCTGCGCGCGATCGCGGCGACCGAGTTCCAGGACCTCGGTCACGAGTCGGTTGAGGCGCTGCGTATTGTCGTGAATGATGCGGGCCAGGCGCTGATGCAAGGGGTCGCTGTCTTCCTCGGCAAGCAGTTCGGCTGCATGGCTGATGGCGGCCAGCGGGTTGCGGATTTCGTGCGCCATGTTGGCCGTGAGCCGCCCCAGCGCGGCAAGCTTCAACTGCTGCGCCTGGGACTGAACCCGCTCCATGTCTTCCAGATAAATGAGCGCATGCCCCCCCGTCTCCGAGGAAGGCAGGAAACGCACGCGCAACAGGCGTCCGCTTTCCTGCCGCAGCATTTCAACCATTTCGACCGGCTGCGCGCTCCATGCCCGGTAGCGATCGGCCAGTCCGCCCGACAAGGACGCAAGGTCGGCACCATCGGTCGCCTGCACGCCCAACAAGGACTCGGCGCGCGGGTTCAGCAGTCGCACCCGGCCGTCGCCGTCGACTACCAGCGCACCGTCCTCCATATCGCGAATGATCCGTTCGCTGATCCGCAACTGATCGTTGAGTTCCCGCCCGCGTTGGCGGGCCAGGGTTTCGTTGGCGACGACCCGTCGCGCCAGCAGTCGGGCGATGATCGCCGTGCCGAAAAAGGCGATGCAGATGATCCCGGTGCGAACGAAGTCCGCCGGATCGGCCTCGCGGGTCAATGCGCGCCAACTCTCCTCGAGCAGCATCGCCACCGACGCCAGGGCCGCATAGAACAGGGTCATGCGCCCCTGCCCAACCAGACCGGCGCCCGCGACGACAACCAGCAGAAGTACGGCGATGCCGCTCTTCTGTCCGCCGCTGGCGAACATCATCAACGTCAAGGCCGCAATATCGACCGTCACTTGCACCGACAACTGCAGGTTGAAGCGCTGCGGCCGACGCAGCAGGGCGACAAGAAATGCCGCGGCAAGCAGCAGATAGACAGCGGCTGCCCTGCCGAACAGTTGCGGGTCCTGGGTGCCGAGGCTCACCGAATCGCCTAGAACAACGGCTGCAACCAGGAACAGCAGTGCTATCGAAAGGCGATAGATCGAGAAGAATCGCAGCGAACGCCAGAATGATTCGATTGCGTCGCTGCCCTCCAGCTCGGCAGACTGCACGCTCAAGGCCGTGATCCCAGGCGGCGATGGTCCTCGCAACAATATTCCCGCCCGTCCTGGCTGAGAGCCTCGCTAAGGGGGAAATGGACGCCGCAGTGGGCGCACTGCGTCATTGCCTCGGGTTTGGGCGCCGCGGGTGGCGTCTTGCTGCGTCGATTCGATGCGCGTACCAGCATGACGATCACGGCGATCACGGCGACGAAAAGGAGAAATTTCGCCACGGCGTCAAGCCCACACAGCAAGCTGGTCGGGGCGAGAGGATTCGAACCTCCGACTCCTGCGTCCCGAACGCAGTACTCTACCAGGCTGAGCTACGCCCCGATGGTAAGTTGGTGGCAAGGAAGGACATTGCGGGAACAGGCCAAAAATATCGGCCCGAGAGGTCATCCTTGCAAACATTGCGGCGGTCAGAAACTTCGTTGCACCGCAAAGTCCGCTAATTGTAGCAGCGTTTGCCGAAACTTTGAATCCGGCAACGGAGCCAATGCAGCCTTGGCCATCTCGGCCTCCTCTACGCCATGCTGACGCGCGGCATCCAATGCGCCGCCGGCACGCACCGCCGCCAGCACTTCGGCAAAGCTGTCGCCGCTGGCATTCTCGATGGCGCTGCGAACCAGGGCCGCCTGCTGCGGACTGCCATGCTGGATGACATGGATCAGGGGCAGGGTCGGCTTGCCTTCGGCCAGATCGTCGCCGAGGTGCTTGCCGGTTTCCGCTTCCTGCCCGGAGTAATCCAGCACATCGTCGATCAACTGGAATGCCGTGCCGATATGCGTGCCGTAGGCCGCCATCGCTTCCTCGACCTCGGGGCTCACATTGCCGAGAATCGCGCCCAGCCGCCCGGCAGCCTCGAACAGCTTGGCGGTCTTGTAGCGAATCACCTGCAGGTAGGCATCGACCCCGATATCGGCATTACGGCAGTTCATCAACTGCAGCACTTCGCCTTCGGCAATGATGTTGGTGGCATCGGCCAGCACCTGCATCACGCGCATGCTGCCGACGCCGACCATGATCTGGAAGGCGCGCGAATAGAGGAAGTCGCCGACCAGTACGCTGGCCGGATTGCCGAACACCGCATTGGCGGTGTCGCGGCCGCGGCGCAGCGACGACTCGTCGACCACGTCGTCGTGCAGCAGCGTCGCGGTATGAATGAATTCGACCACCGCGGCCAGTTCATGATGCCGGGTTCCCGAATAGCCGCAGGCACCGGCCGACAGCAGCAACAGCGCCGGACGCATGCGCTTGCCGCCGGCCGAAATGATGTACTCGGCGACCTGGCGCACCAGTACCACTTCCGAATGAAGTCGGGTCCGAACCACGGCGTCTACCGCGCGCATATCGGCGTCAATGGGGGCGTACAAACTGGCAATGTCCACGGCGGATATCAAGGGGCCAAGCAAAGGCGCGATGTTAGGCGGCACATCAGTCGGCGTCAACGCGCAATCGTTGGCCGGGGCGACCCAACATCGCTTTCGCGGGCGGGTTTCCCGCCACCGGCAAAGGGTGCGCAGCCCCGCCACGCAGATGACATTCAGCATTGCGCCATGCGTCGGCACGGTGGGGTTTTCCCTTATACTCCGGGCTTGACTCAATTGCCCGTCCCCGTTGATTTTCCAGTGTTTTTATGGAATATATTGATGCCGGACGCGCCAGCCCGATCATGACCGAACCAAAACTTCCAAATACTCCAGCAAACCAGACCGCCTGGTCGGGCCGCTTTTCCGAGCCGGTTTCCGATCTCGTCAAACGCTACACGGCTTCGGTGTTCTTCGATCGCCGCATGTGGCGGCAGGACATACGCGCTTCCCTGGCCCATGCGCGCATGCTGGCACGCCAGGGCATCATCGGCAGCGCCGATCTGGCGGCCATAGAACAGGGCATGGCAAGCATCACCGGCGAGATCGAGGCCGGCAGTTTCAACTGGAACCTCGACGACGAGGACGTGCACCTCAACATCGAGAAACGCCTCACGGCGCTGGTCGGCGATGCCGGCAAGCGCCTGCACACCGGCCGCTCGCGCAATGACCAGGTGGCCACCGACATCCGGCTCTGGCTGCGCGACACCCTCGACGACATCGATGCCCTGCTGCGCAATCTCCAGGCTGCGCTGCTCGATGCAGCCGAGGCGCACGTCGACACGCCGCTGCCCGGCTTCACCCATCTGCAGGTGGCCCAGCCGGTGACCTTCGGCCATCACCTGCTGGCCTATTTCGAGATGCTGCGGCGTGACCGCGAGCGCTTTGCCGACTGCCGCCGCCGGACCAATCGACTGCCGCTGGGCGCTGCCGCCCTGGCCGGCACCACCTTTCCGATCGACCGCGAAGCCGTGGCGCGCGAGCTTGGTTTCGAATCCGTCTGCGAAAACTCACTGGATGCCGTATCCGACCGCGACTTCGCCATCGAATTCTGTGCCGCCGCTGCGCTGGTGATGACCCACATCTCCCGCTTCTCGGAAGAACTGATCCTGTGGATGAGCCCGCGCGTCGGCTTCATCGATCTCGCCGACCGCTTCTGCACCGGCTCGTCGATCATGCCGCAGAAGAAAAATCCTGACGTACCGGAACTCGCGCGGGGCAAAACCGGCCGCGTCTTCGGCCACCTGATGGGCTTGCTGACGCTGATGAAGGGCCAACCGCTGGCCTACAACAAGGACAACCAGGAAGACAAGGAACCCCTGTTCGACACGGCCGACACGCTGCTCGACACCTTGCGCATCTTTGCCGACCTGGTACCGGGCATCCGGGTCAAGCCCGAGGCCATGGCGGCCGCATTGCGCCAGGGCTATGCCACGGCGACGGATCTGGCCGACTATCTGGTGAAGAAGGGCTTGCCTTTCCGCGACGCCCATGAAGCGGTCGCTCGCGCCGTGCGTGCCTGCGAAGCGCGCGGCTGCGACCTGCCGGACCTGACGCTGGAAGAACTGCGCTCCTTCTCGCCGCTGGTGACCGAGGACGCATTCGCCGTGCTGACCGTTGCCGGTTCGCTCGCCGCACGCGACCACCTTGGCGGCACTGCGCCGACCCAGGTAAGGGCCGCCATCGCACGTTCGCGCACGCGGCTCTAAACGCGAATCGATGGCAATTCCCGAGCGCGTCGGCAAGTACGAAATTCGCCGCAAACTCGGTGAAGGCGCCACTTCCATCGTCTACCTCGGCTATGACCCCTTCGCCGAACGCGAAGTGGCGGTCAAGGCGATCTTCCCCGAGGTGCTGCGCGACAAGGAAAGGGGCAGGCTCTACCGCAACCTGCTGATGACCGAGGCTTCCTTGGCCGGCAAGCTCAACCATCCGCACATCGTGCAGATATTCGATGCCGTGGTGGACCAGGAGCAGAGCTACATCGTCATGGAATATGTCAAGGGGGGCACGCTGGAACCCTTCTGCACGCCCAGCACGCTGCTGCCGGTGGATCGTCTGGTGGAGATGATCTTCAAGTGCACCCGCGCACTCGACTACGCCGTTCGCGCCGGCATCACCCATCGCGACATCAAGCCGGCCAACATCCTGCTGGTCAATCCGAGCGACAACCCGGAGCAGGCCGGCGGCGACATCAAGATCTCCGATTTCGGCGCGGCGATGATGAGCAGCGGGGAACAAACCCGCACCCAGGTGTCGGGCGTCGGCTCGCCGGCCTATATGTCGCCGCAGCAGGTGCGCGACATGACGCTCAATCACCAGACCGACATCTACTCCCTGGGCGTGGTGATGTACCAGTTGCTGACCGGCCGGCTGCCGTTCCAGTCGACATCCAATTACGGCATGATTTACCAGATCTGCAACACCGATCCGCCACCACCGTCGACCTTTCGCGCCGATATGCCGGTGAGCCTGGATGCCGTGGTGGCGCGCGCCATGCAAAAGGAAATCGCGGCGCGATACCAGAGCTGGGAAGAGTTTTCCCACGATCTCGCCCAGTCCTTCCGCAACAAGCTGCTGGTGTCGCAGCGTCAGGCATTTCCGGACAGCGAAAAATTCGAGGCGCTACGCGCACTGAAATTCTTCGGCGAGTTTTCCGACGTGGACCTTTGGGAAGTGGTGCGCTTCTCGCGCTGGGACGAAGTGGCAGCCGGCACGGTGATCATGCGTGACGGCGAACGTGGCGACTTTTTTGCCTTCCTGCTCGACGGCGAACTGACGGTCTCGAAGAGCGGCCATGCGCTGGGCACCCTGGCGGCCGGCGAATGCTTCGGCGAAATGGCCATCATCCGCCGCGGCGAACACACGCGCGGTGCCGATGTCGTGGCACAGACGACCACCCGCGTCGTCACCATCTCGGCGCAGGCGCTGCAACATGCGTCGGATGCATGCCGGATGCACTTCTATCAGGGCTTCCTCGACGTCATCGCCGGTCGCCTGGCCGATGCGAATGCCCGCCTGGCTTCGCTTTGACGCGCGCCTTCGACGCCATCGCAGCGGCGATCGGCGAGCGCACGGGCACTCGCTTCACGCCGCGCACCGTCAGTCCGGTCAGCGGCGGCTCGATTCATCGCGCCTGGCAGCTCGATGACGGACATCGCCGCTTTTTCGTAAAGACCGGCGGCATCGCCGCGGCACCGATGTTCGCCGCGGAAGCGCTGGGATTGCAGGCACTGACCGCTGCCGCCGTGGCGCCAACGCCAACTTTTGTCGCCCTGGGCCAGGCCGAAGCCGAGGCCTTCCTGGTGCTCGACTATCTTGACCTGAAGCCGCTGGATCAGACCGGCGCTGCCCGGCTCGGCACGGCGCTGGCACAGTTGCATCGCGTGACCGGCGAGTCGTTCGGCTGGCCGGCGGACAATTTCATCGGCGCCACGCCGCAGCAGAATGCGCCGCATCCGAGCTGGCCGCATTTCTTCGGCGAACGCCGGCTGCGGCCACAGCTGCAACTCGCGCTGCAAAACGGCATGGACCAAGCGCTGGTGACAAAAGGCCATGGCGTCATCGAGCGTATCGGCGGTCTTTTCATCGACTACCGGCCGGCGCCGAGCCTACTGCATGGCGATCTATGGTCGGGCAACACCGAACAAACCGGCGACGGGGTGCCGGTGATCTTCGACCCGGCCTGCTACTACGGCGATCGTGAAACCGATCTCGCCATGGCGGAGTTATTCGGCGGCTTCCCCGCCAGCTTCTATGCCGCCTACCGCGCCGCCTGGCCGCTGGACCCGGGTTACGAGCGGCGCAAGCCGCTTTACAACCTGTACCACATCCTCAATCACTTCAATCTGTTCGGCGGCGCCTATCTGGGGCAGACGCAGCGCATGATCGAGCGCCTGCTGGCGGAACTCCGGCGCTGATTCAGGCGTTGACGATCGGTTCCAGCTGCTTCTGCAGTTCGCCCGACTGATACATCTCGGTCATGATGTCGCTGCCGCCGACGAACTCACCGTTGATGTAAAGCTGCGGCACGGTGGGCCAGTTTGCGTAGTCCTTGACGCCCTGACGCACGTCCGGGTCGGCCAGCACATCCACCGTGACCAGGTTCTTGACGCCGCAGGCCTGCAGAATCTGGATCGCACGCGCGGAAAAGCCGCACTGCGGAAATTGCTGGGTACCCTTCATGTAAAGCACCACCGGGTTGCCGGTAACGGTATCGTGAATCTTCTGCTTGATGTCCATGGTATGTTGTTTAATAGTTGAGTAAATAAGTCGGGATATTCTAACGGTGCCCGGGCCCCGCGGTCAACTGATCGCGTGGCGTGCAGGCGCGCTCAGCTCAATGCAGGACGCGCGGCATGGACAGGACGAACTCGGCGATCGGCGCCGCAAACTGCACGCCGTCTTCCGCGGTCATCTGGTAACTGCCCTTCATGGTGCCCACGGCGGTGGCCAGCTGACAGCCGCTGGTGTATTCGAAGCTCTGCCCTGGCTCCAGCAAAGGCTGGTGGCCGACCACCCCCAGACCTCGCACTTCCTGCACATGGCCCTCAGCGTCGGTGATGATCCAGTGCCGTGAAATCAACTGCGCCGGCACGTTGCCGGTGTTGCTGATGGTCACGGTATAGGAGAAGACGTGACGATTGATCGCCGGATCGGATTGCTCCGCAATATAGTGGGTTGCCACGGCAACCTCGATCTCGTATTTCTTTGACTCCGCCATGGGCGGCCATTGAACACCAATTCGCGCGGCGGAGCAAGAATCCATTTGGCGGATGTGTCATTCACTGATCATTCTTGACCATTGCGGGCGATTCCGCGACACTTCAAGTATGCGAACCAATTGACGGTCGACCAACCGGCCTAAAGCCGTTTCATGACACCTCCCGAATCAAGCGCCACGCCGCCGCATTTTCTGGAACGGCTGCAGAACGCCGGCATAGAGCCGGGCGACAGCGAAGAACTGCGGCTGAACAAGTCGCTGTTGATGTTCGCCACCGGCTTGGTAAGCCTGGCGACGATAATCTGGGTCGGGATCTACTCGATACTCGGGCCGCAGTTTTCGGTCACCCTGCCCTTCATCCTGCAGTTGCTGCTCGCCGGCAACATGTTGTTCTACATCAAGTCGAAGAATTTCGAATTCTTTCGCGTCACCCAGTTGGGGCTGTTCCTGTTCTGGCCCTTTGTCGCGCAATGGACCGCCGGCACCATCGTGTCCACCAGCGGCGTGGTGTTGTGGGCCCTGCTGGCCCCGGTTGGCGCCATTCTGTGCATCGGCGTCCGGCAATCCATGGGCTGGTTCATAGCCTGGGTCACGCTGACTTTCGTGTCGGCCGCCACCGACTGGTATCTGGCCGACACGGCGATTTCGCTGCGAGCCGATGTACCGATCCGCACCACCGTGGTGTTCTTTGCCCTCAACTTCGTTGCCGTGGCGACCATCATCTATCTGCTGCTGCGGATGTCGATAGAGGAAAAGCGCAAGATGCAGAAAGGCCTCGAAGACGCCCACCGGCAAATCCAGATCGAACAGGAGCGCTCCGAAAAGCTGCTGCTCAACATCCTCCCCGACTCGATCGCGCAACGGCTGAAGAACTCCGACAAGACCATCGCCGACGGCTTTGCCGATGTCACGGTGATGTTCGCCGACATCGTGAACTTCACCCAGGTGGCAGCCAACATGTCGCCGTCCCAGGTGTTCGCCATGTTGAATCGTATCTTCTCGGCCTTCGACGAACTAGCGGAAAGTCACGGCCTGGAAAAGATCAAGACCATCGGCGATGCCTACATGGTCGCCGGCGGCCTCAATGAAGACCTGAGCGATTATTCGGCGGCGGTCGCCGACATGGCGGTGGCCATGCGCGACCTGCTAAGGCGCGACTTCGCGATCAATGCCTCCCATCTCGAAGTCCGCATCGGCATCGGCACCGGACCGATCGTCGCCGGCGTTCTGGGCAAGAAGAAATTCATCTACGACCTGTGGGGCGACACCGTGAACATCGCCAGCCGGATCACCTCGGAAGGCGTGCCCGGCATGATCCAGTGCGACACCATGACCTATCACCGCCTGTCCGCAAGCTTCGATTTTCACGAGCCGCAAACCATCTACCTCAAGGGCAAGGGCAACATGACGGTGTATCGGCTGATCGGCCGCAAGGGCGCGACCGATCCCGCAGACGACTATTGAGTTGCCAGAGCCAGCCGAAAGCAAACCCGGCCGGGTCGATTCTCGGCCAGGCTAAGCTGGTATCCCGCGACCTGGGCGTAACGCGCCGCGTGATAGAGCCCGATGCCATAGCCGCCCGCCGACGACACGGGACCGGTAAATAGCCTGGGCGCAATGTCGTCCGCCACCGCCGCGCCATTGTCGCTGACGAGCAGTTCGAAACCGGCGTCGGTGCCCTTCAGCTCGACACGCGCGCGGATGCCCGGTTCCCGCAGATGTTTCTCCGCGACGTTGCTGATCAGGTTATCGACCACGCCGGAAAAGACCTCGGCGGGAAGTTCGCCGGGCGCCACCCTGTCGGCCTCGAAACTCAGCCAGGTGAGTGCCGCCATACGCTGTTGCAAGGCTTGCCACCACTCCGCCGCGGCGACCTGGCGGGCAGCGGATCGGCCTTGCGGCGCGTTGAGTTTGGCCAGGGTATCGGCCAGCCGATCCGTGATGGCCGGCAACTGGCGCCGCAACAGTGCCTGGTAGTCGCGCGACGACTCCGCACCGGGCTCGATGCCGGCGGAGCACAGCGTATTCAGCGATTGCAGCAGATTCTTGACGTCATGCGTGAGCCGCGCCCCGGTTTCGTGGATCGCTTGCATGTAGGACAAGTGCTTGAGCGCCAGCGCGCGCTGCTTGTCGGCGTAAAACTGCGCCAGCAATTGGGCCAGCAGGTTGTAGTGCCAGATCAGCGTTGGCGACGGTGCGTGCAGGGTGTAGAACACCAGCACCATGCCGCCGTGGCTGAATTCCCAGCGGCGCCCGTCGGTCACGCCGAAACGCCCGCTGCCGCCGCCGGCAATCCATTCGCCGCCCCTGACCCACGGCAGCCGCTGGACGATTTCGGCGCAAGCCTGCTGCAGAAAGTCCTGCGGGTCGTCTTCGCGCAAGGCCAGGTTGGACAGGGCCTGCAACCACTGCTCGACGGGCAGACCGATCGACATCAGGTAGCGGGAAATCAGCCCCCCGATTCCGGAAAAGCCCGAACGCGGATTCGACACCAGGCCCAGCAGCATCAGCATCAAGCCGGTCACCAGCAGGGTCTGCAGCAAGGCCTCGACATAGCCGCTGCCCAGCAGCAACATGGCCGCCAGGCTGCCCAGCATCAGCACCGCCAGCAACAGGAAGACGAACAGGCTGTAGACAAAATCCACCACTTCGCGCCCGCTGTCGATCTCCTGCCCGCGGGGCAACAAGACCATCACCCCCAGCACCACGGGCAGGACCGCACGGCCCAGCCAGAGAATTTCCGCCGGCGGTTGTGCCAGCGGCACCGCCAGCGGCGCCGCCATCAGCATCAGCGCCATGACCAGGAAGCCCAGCGCCAGCAGGTAGAACAGCCGCGACGCGCGCGCACCGAAGAGCAGCACCTTGCCACCCACGATGCCGGCCAGCATCATGATCCACAGCGCGATCATCCAGCCCTTGAGAAATGCCGCGGCGACCAGAACCACGGCCCCCACCACCAGCAGCCAATGTGGCGACAGGCGCTGTTCGGCTTGCACGAAGGGTTGCCAGAGCATGAACAAACCAAGATGGACGACGAACAGCGTCCTGCCGAGCAGCGTGTCCGGCCCCTGCCAGAGCACCAGGTACAGGGCCACCAATAGCGCCAGCAACAAGCCGCGACGCAAGGTGATCAGCCGCGCCGACAGCGTCGAAGAAAGGGGAGAAATCACCACGGCATCAGGTCGGCGGCCAAAGCAGGAAGAACGGAGGATAGGCCGATTCTAGCCGGCGAAGACGACCAGGAATCCGCCAGATAACGGACAAACCTGTCGAAATTTCGACAGATGCCGTTCGAGTTGAATTTAGATTAAACTTGAAGCTGTTGAATTTAATGCATTAAAATAACAGGTACGAGTTGTGCTTTATTCAGGCTACCAATAACCACCCCAGCGGGGAGATGATCATGAAAAGCAGACAATCCGGTTTTACCCTGGTCGAAATCGCCATCGTGCTGGTCATTATCGGCCTGCTGCTGGGCGGCGTACTCAAGGGCCAGGAGTTGATCAACAGTGCCAAGATCAAGAATCTCGTAGCGGACATGAACGGCATCAGCACGGCGGTCTATGCCTATCAGGATCGCTTCAAGGCGCTCCCCGGCGACGATGGCACCGCTGCAACGCGCTGGACAAGCACCACGGCCGGTAACGCAAGCGCCACGTTAACCGGGGCTTTCAATTCCGGCACGGTGGGTGACGAGTCAAGGCTGTTCTGGCAGCACCTGCGTTTGGCCGGATTTATCGGTGGCGATCCCGATACCACCCAGCCGATCAACGCCGTCGGCGGCATCACGGGCGTGCAGTGGGGTGCCGGCAATCAGACGGTTGCGGCTTTGACGCAAGGGCTTGCCGGCCTGGTCGTGTGCCAGGCGAATATATTGGGCAGGATCGCGGAATCGATGGACAATCAGCTGGATGACGGCAGGCCGAACAGCGGCGCAGTCAGGTCATGGACTCAAACTGCAGGAACATTGGTGACCGCCGACGGAGGAGTGACCGGCGTGGATATCACAGTAGCGGCCACTGGAAAGACGAGTCCGGCCACAGCCTATGTCGATGACGGCAACACGATGTACACCGTCTGCAAGAAAGTAACCTGACGCAGCATCGAAAGAGGCACCCAAAGCCCGCTTCGGCGGGCTTTCTTATTTCTACTTGCCGCGCAGCAGAAGTTCCTCGCCCGCTCCCACGGCCGCAGCCGAGCCGAGCAGCACCACCACGTCGTCTTCCATCAGCACGAGGCCAGGTTCGAGTTTCAGCGCGCGTTGGGTACGGCGCCGGATCGCCGTGGCGCCAGCGCCAACTCTTGCCAGATCGAGCGCTCCCACCTGGCGACCGATGGCCCAGCTGCCGGGCGCCAGTGTTACCGCATGCAGGCGCGGCTGGTCGGCATCGGCCAGGTGAGCGCCGGCATCCGCAGCGCCGTGGAAGAAGCCGCGCAGCAAGGCGTAGTGCTGTTCGCGCACGCCGCGCAAGCGCTTGATCACCTTGTGCATCGGGATGCCTGACAGGGCCAGCGCATGCGTGGCCAGCATCACGCTGGATTCCAGGGCCTCCGGCACCACCTCGGCGGCCCCGGCGGCATACAGCTTTTCGACATCGTCCTGCTCCCTGGCGCGCGACACGATGGCGACGTCGGGTCGCAGCTCCCTGACCCGGTGGATCACCCGCAGCGCGGCATCGATGTCGGCGAAGCTGATGATCACCACGCTGGCCCGCGACAGTCCGGCCGCCAGCAGCGTCTCCTTCCTCGACGAGTCGCCGTAGGAGACCGCCTCGGCCGCCTTGCTGGCCTCGCGCACGCGCTCGGGGTCAAGGTCGAGGGCCATGAAGGAGACGCCCTCGGCTTCGAGAAAGCGCGCCAGATGCTGGCCGGTGCGGCCGTAGCCGCAGATGATGGCGTGCTTGTCGCTGGTGAGCGACTGCGCCGCAAGCTGTGTCAACTGCATCGAGCGCAGCAGCCATTCCGAGGCGACGAAGCGGAACACCAGCCGGTCGGAAAAATGCACGATCAGCGGCGCCAGCAGCAGCGACAGTACCATGGCCGCCAAAACCGGCTGCAGCGTCGCGGCGCCGAGCAGATTGACGTCGCCGGCGCGTGCCAGCACCACAAAGCCGAATTCGCCGCCGGCGCACAGCCACAAGCCGCTGCGCAGCGCGGTGCCCGGCGCAGCGCCGAGCAGCCGCGAGGCGGCACCGACGATCACCAGCTTGAGCGCCACCAGCGCCACCAGCAGGCCCATCACCAGCGGCCATTGACCGATGATCTGCGGCACGTTCAGGCGCATGCCGATGGCGATGAAAAACAGGCCCAGCAAGACATCGCGGAAGGGCTTGATGTCTTCTTCCACCTGATAGCGGTAGTCGGTTTCACCGATCAGCATGCCCGCGGTGAAGGCGCCCAGCGCCAGCGACAGGCCCGCCAGTTCGGTCAGCCAGGCCAGGCCGAGGGTGATCAGCAGCACATTGAGCATGAACAGCTCGGCGGACTTGCGGCGCGCCACCATGTAGAACCAGGCGGACAGGACGCGCTGCCCGATGAACAGCACCAGGCTCAGCAGCACCGTGGCCTTGAGGGCCGCCAGCAGCAGGGCCCCGGCCATTGCCTCGACCGGCTGCGACAGGGCCGGGATCAGCACCAGCAACGGCACCACGGCGATGTCCTGGAACAGCAGCACGCCGATCACCTCGCGCCCGTGCGGCGCATCGAGTTCGCCGCGCTCGGCCAGCAGCTTCGACAGCATGGCGGTCGACGACATCGCCAGCGCGCCGCCCAGGGCGATGCCCGCCAGCCACGGAATACCGGCCCATCGCGCCAGCAGGGTCGCCGCCAGCACCGTCACCAACACCTGCGCCAGCCCCAGGCCGAACACGATGCGCTTCATGCTGTAGAGCCGCGCCAGGGAAAACTCGAGGCCGATGCTGAACATCAGGAAGACCACGCCGAACTCGGCCAGATGCCGGGTCTGCTCGGTATCCGGCACCCATCCCGCGGCATGCGGCCCCAGCGCCGCTCCGACCAGCAGGTAGCCCATGATCGGCGGCAGGCCGAGCATGCGGAAGATCACCACGACCACCACGGCGGCGGCAAGCAGCAACAGAATCAGGGGCAGGACGTCGGTCATGGTGCAAGTGGATACCAGCGAACAAGATGCAAAGGAGTGCGGGGCGCGGTTGCTATAATTTGGTTCCATCATAAACGCCAGCCCCCCGATGAACCAAGCCATCAAGTCGACCGAGCCATCGTCCGCGCTTCGCGCCCATGACCTCGATCGCGCCGTGCTCATGGGCCGTCAGGTGCTGGAGATCGAAGCGGCGGCAGTCGCCGCGCTGGGCCAGCGCCTGGGCAGCGAGTTCGGCAAGGCGGTGGTGCTGATCCTCGAAAGCCGCGGCCGGGTGGTTGTCAGCGGCATAGGCAAGTCGGGCCACATCGCGCGCAAGCTCGCCGCCACCTTCGCCAGCACCGGCACCCCGGCCTATTTCGTGCATGCCGCCGAGGCCGTGCATGGCGACCTCGGCATGATCACGCGCGACGACGTACTGATCGCGATTTCCAATTCCGGCGAGAACGACGAGTTGCTGACCATCGTGCCGCTGGTGAAGCGTCTCGGCGGCAAGCTGATCGCCATCACGGGCAACGAAAGCTCGTCTTTGGCCCAGGAAGCCGACATCCATCTCGACGCCCGCGTCGCCCAGGAAGCCTGCCCGCTGAACCTGGCGCCGACCGCCAGCACCACGGCAGCGCTGGCGCTGGGCGACGCGCTGGCCGTCGCCCTGCTCGACGCGCGCGGCTTCGGTGCCGATGACTTCGCCCGCTCGCATCCGGGCGGCGCGCTGGGCCGCAAACTGCTGACCCACGTTGGCGACGTCATGCGCAGCGACGTGCCGACGCTGGACGAGGCCGCGGCGGTTCCCGTCGCGCTGGCGGCGATGACCAAGGGCGGCATGGGCATGGCGGTGGTGCTCGATGCGCAGGCGGGCATCACCGGAATTTTCACCGATGGCGATCTGCGACGCGCCATGGAGCGTCTCGGCGACTTGCGCGCGACGCCGGTGGCCGCGGTCATGACGCGCCATCCGCGCTGCATCGGCGCCCGGCGCCTGGCGGTCGAGGCCGTCGATATGATGGAAGCCAACAAGATCAACCAGCTGCTGGTGACCGACGAGGCCGGCAAGCTGTGCGGCGCCTTGAACATGCACGACCTGTTCCGGGCCAAGGTGGTCTGATGGCCGGTTTCGCGCCTGCGGCCATGACCCGGGCGGCGCGGAT
>JAUYSD010000039.1 GCA_030696505.1 Sulfuritalea sp.
GCCCGCGTCTTGTCGCGCGTGAAGCCTTGCCGATGCAGTTCGTCGCAGGGCGCGCAATGGCGCGTTTCGAACAGCACCGCCAGCGGCTTGCCGCGCGGCTTGCGCGCGAGGTTGAAGGGCGACTTGACGAAGAAGGGCTGCTCGTTGAGCGTGGCGCCGGCGCCGGTTTGCGGCACTGACTTCATATGCTCGGCAAACGGCAGTTTGGCTTCCAGGCGCTTTATCGAATAGTCGAGCGCGGCGGAAAAGCGATGCGGCGGGTAATAGCCGTTGATGCGCGCAACGATCTGGCCCTTCTCGTCGAGCAGCAGCAGCGTCGGCGTGAACTGCACCTTGAGGAATTTGGCGAAGTCCTTTTCGCTGCGCACCTTGCCGTCGAACCAGGTCACTTCGCGGTCGCCGAACAGGTTGAAAGCGATCGGCAGGAAGTGTTTGCCCACCTTGTCCACGATGGCCTTCTGCGTGAAGCTGGTCTGCATCAGCTCCTTGCAGTAGGGACAGCCGACCTGGCCGAAGTACAGCAACAGGCGCTTGCCCGACCTGGCCGCCTGCGCCGCATCGTCGGGCAGTTCGAGCAGGGTTTCGACGAAGACCGGCGGCAGCACCTCGTCGCCGATCTGGGCAAGAGTTGGCGCTGGCGCCACGGCGAAAAGCATCGCAACAAGAATCAGCAGCCTGCGCATCTCAGTCCTCCACGATGACCAGATGCACCCGATAGGGCCCGTGCGCGCCGAGCACGATGGTCTGCTCGATGTCGCCAGTGCGCGAAGGCCCCGAGATGAAATTCACGGCGCGCGGCAAGCTGCCGAGTTCGGCGCGCGCCAGGTTCCAGGCATCTTCCATGTAAGGCAGGATGCGCGCGGCATGCACCACCGCGATGTGGGTTTCCGGCAGCAGGCTGACGGCTGCCGGCGTCGCTGGCGAGGAACACATCATCAGCGTGCCGGTTTCCGCCACGGCGCAAAAGCAGCCGGTAATGCCGACCAGGTCGGCGTCGCGCGCGCCGCGCAGTTCTACCGTCAGTCCCGCAGCCACCCAGTCCAGATGCGCCAGCGCTGGCTGGACGACGGCCGTTTTCGGCAGCTTCATGGCCGTCAGGTAACGGGCAATTGCAGCGGGGGCATCGGTTTCCCGCGCCACGATGTCCACCGTGCTCGACTGTATTTCCGACTTGATGCGGAAGCGCTCCAGCAGCGCCTGCGGCGCGGAGTCCATGGCCGGCTTCGGCCCCTGGCTGCGGCTGGACAGGGCGGCGGCCATCACCTCGCGGCCGACCGCGGCATTGCCGGCGTTGCGCTGGAGCCCGGCGCGCACGCGGCCGAGAATGTCTTCACGAGAACTCATGTGATTTCCTCTATTCGAGTCGGGCGCGGCATGTCAGCCGCGGGTCGCGGCCTTGCGCCGCGCGGCATACAGTTCGCGGAAGGTCTTGCCCTGCGGCGCCGGGAAGTCGCGCCCCAGGGTCCATTCCGGCGCGGTCGGCAGCAGGTGGATGCGATCCGCATCGCCGGCCAGCCATTTCAGGTAGCGCGCACCAAGACTCGCCCCCAGCGCATAGAGCTTCGGCCGTTGCGCGACCCAGGCCCACAGACGCAGGCCGATGCGTTCCTTGAGCGGGCGCAGGCCGCGCTCGGTCTGCTTTTCGCGCAGCTTGCGCAACAGGTCGGGCAGCGGAATCCCGACCGGACAGACGACGCCGCACTGGTTGCACAGGGTCGCGGCATGCGGCAGGTCGATCGAATTCTCGATGCCCGCATACAGCGGCGTCAGCACCGAGCCCATCGGCCCCGGATAGACCCAGCCGTAGGCATGGCCGCCTATGGTCTGATACACGGGGCAATGGTTCATGCAGGCGCCGCAGCGGATGCAGCGCAACATCTCGTGGAAGTCGCCGCCTACCACGTCGGCACGGCCGCTATCCACCAGCACGAAATAGAGATGTTCGGGGCCGTCGTGCTCCTCGGGCTTCTTGACCCCGGTCAGGATCGAGAAGTAGTTGGAAATCGACTGTCCGGTGGCCGAGCGCGGCAGCAGGCGCATCAGGGTCGACAGGTCTTCGAGGGTCGGAATTACCTTCTCGATGCCGGTGATGACCACATGCACCTTGGGCATTGTGGTCACCATGCGGCCGTTGCCCTCGTTGGTCACCAGCGCCACCGAGCCGGTTTCGGCGACCAGGAAGTTGCCGCCGGAGAGACCCATTTCGGCGCTCAGGAAATGCCCACGCAGCACTTCGCGGGCTTCGCGCGTCAGCGCCGGAATCTCGGTCTTGCGCGGCGTGCCATGGACTTTGTGGAACAGGTCGGCGACGTCGTCGAGGCTTTTGTGCACCGCCGGCGCGATGATGTGGCTGGGCGGTTCGTTGTTGTCGACCTGCAGGATGTATTCGCCGAGATCGGTTTCCACCGGCTGGATGCCCGCTGCTTCGAGCGCCTGATTGAGCCCGGCCTCCTCGGAGAGCATCGACTTCGACTTGGTGACCTTGGTCACGCCGTGCTTTTTGGCGATTTCGATTACAAGGCGGCAGACCTCGGCGCCGTCCTTGGCCCACATGACCGTGGCGCCGGTTTCCTGCGCCCTCTGTTCGAAGCACTCCAGCCACAGGTCGAGATTGTCGATCACCTTGTTGCGGATCGCCACCGCCGCGTCGCGCGTACCCTCGAAATCATCGAGATCCTTGAGCGCCTCGGCGCGCTTGGTGACGAACTTGCCCTTGGCATTCTTCAGGTTGCCCTGCAGCACCACATTGGCCAGCGAACCCGCGGCATTGGCCTTGAAGCGCATGGACTTGATTTCCATTAAGCGTCTCCCGCCAGGATTTCCGCAACATGCAGCACCTGGGTGTTCTCGTCGCCCATGCGCCGCAGTTTTCCCTCGATGTTGAGCAGGCAGCCGAGGTCGCCGCCGACCACGGCCCGGGCGCCGCTGGCCAGCACGTTGTCGCACTTGCGCTCGGCGATCGCCGCCGAGACCTCGCCGAACTTGACCGAGAAAGTGCCGCCGAAACCGCAGCATTCCTCGCAGCCGTTCATTTCCCTGAGTTCGA
>JAUYSD010000192.1 GCA_030696505.1 Sulfuritalea sp.
GAATATTTTTCCAGGGCGCCGATCACCTTGACCGCGCCGTTCATGCGCTTGGCCTGCTTCGGCTTGCCCGCCATCTGCTCGGCGCCGTCGAGCAGCTCGGCCACGATCAGGTGCAGCTGGGCATCGGCCCTGGGCTCCAGCTTGCAATTGGCGACGATCTGGCCCACCTCATCCTCCACCTTGTGCGCCAGCTTGCCGTAGGCGGCGGCCGAGACGCGGTTCTCGTGGATGTCGTGCAGCGACGCGGCCATGGTGTGGCGGATGCTCTCCATGGCCTTGCGCAAGGCGGCATCGGTTTCCCATTTCTTGCCGGCGTTGAGCTCCAATTTGGTCGTTTCGACAACGGCGTGGCCGTGGTCGTGCGCCGCGTTGCCGGCGGCCAGGGCAGAGCCGGCGACGGCCAGGCCGATGACGCCGAGGGCGGTCAGTAGTTTGTGTTTCATGGTGCTTGATCTCCGTTCGTTGTTCGATGCGGGCCGACGATTGCCGGCCTCACCTGTTTCAACGAACGGCACAGGGAAATGTTCCGTGGCGCGGCTAATCGCGGTGCAGACGCTCTATGGTGCTCGGCCCGACCGGCTGTTCGAGCAGCAGCCGCGTCAGACGTGCCCGCTGTTCGGGGTTCAGCAGTTCGCGCTCGCGCAGCAGTTGCCGGATCACCAGTTTCTGCTGCTCGTCCTGCAGGCGGGCGATCGCGGCGCGTTCGGCATCGATCGCCGCCAGATCGGGCGTGGCGACGAAGATGGCATTGACCATGCGGTCGCGATGGGCGCGGATCTCGGCGGCAGCGCTGCCGAGCTGGGCGAGGAAGGCCGCTTCCGCTTCATGCCAGCCGCGCTGCTGTTCCGCGCTCAGTTGCAGATGGCGCGGCAGGCCGGCAAACCCGTCCGGCCCCGACACGGCAAGCGCGCGGTAGGCGGCGACGCCGAGCACGCCGAGATTGACCAGCAGCGAAAAGGCGAGCGCGAGGCGCAGGCTGGATGCTTTCATCTCTTGGCTCCATTCGTATAACAGGATTCCAGGCCGATGCAGAGACTGCCCGGCGGCATGGTGTCGAACACGCTCATGGCCGCGATGCGCGGCGCCGCGGCGCCGCCGAACAGGGCGAAGCCCATGGCGATGCCGCAGGCCACCGAGGCCGCGGCGCCCACCGATACCGGCAGCAGGTCGCGCCAGCCCCGGTCGCGGCGCGGCTGCGGCCGCGGTGCTGCGGCCAGCCGCCCTTCGATGACGCCGGCCAGGTCGAAGCCGAGGGTCGCCGCAGGCAGCCGCTCGAAGTCCGCCGCGAGCGCGCGCAGCAAATCGAGCTGGGCGGCGCAGGCCGGACAGGCGGCGAGATGGGCGGCGACGCCGCGCTGGCGGACGGGGTCCAGTTCGCCGTCGAAATAGGCGGACAGCTCGATCATGTCCGGTCGGTGTTCATTCATCGCTGTTCTCCCCGGCGTGACCCCGGTAGTGGGCAAGGGCGGCGACGCGCGCACGGGCCAGGCGGGATTTCACGGTGCCTTCGCCTATGCCCAGCGTTACCGCAATCTCGGCGTAACTCATGTCTTCCACCTCGCGCAGCAGCAGCACCTCGCGCTGCTCGACGGGCAGGTCGCGCAACGCGCGTTCCAGCATGCCGATGCGCTGGCGATCGGCCAGTGCCTGTTCCGGCGTCGGCGCCGGGTCGGTCACTGCGAGGATCTCACCCTCCGGCTCATCATCGGCGAAGGGCACGAACTCGACCCGCTGGCGCCGGCGCAAGACATCGAGCGTGGCATTGTGGGCGATCTGGAACAGCCAGGTGCGGAAGTGCGCCTCCGGCCGCCAGGCGGGCAGCGCCCGATAGGCCTTGAGGAAAGTATCCTGCGTCAGGTCCATGGCTTCGTCGCGAATGCCGCTCATGCGCAGCACGAAGCGGAACACCGGGTCCTGGTAGCGTCCGACCAGCAGCGCAAACGCCCGGTGATCGCCGGCCTGGGCGCGTACGACAAGTTCGGCTTCCGCATCGTCGGTCCTTGGGATCATGCACTCCATGCCGGGATCCTGCCCGCCATGGCGCGCTCGATTGGCGCCGGGCCGGACCCCTGTTCCCTGTTGAAACGAACGGCAAGGGAAAAAGTTCCATGCCCTTCGTCGCGAAGCCGGCATTGTCGGTCCACCTGCGCCAGGAATCCATGGCCGCCGAGGATTAATTGCATCCGGGTGGGTGCCCTAGCAAGCCATGTCGTGGTTTGCTCCGCTGCGGCGATGGGCCACCCGAGGCGCGCCGCGGTGGCGGGCGCGGCGCGCCGCCTGTGCCATACTTCCCCGCCCTGCGCCGGGCAGATCGTTCCGCACCATGTTCTCGGATTTCCTCGCCACTGTCGAATTCTCGCTGGCCGTCACCGGGCCGATTTTCGTGATCCTCGGCCTCGGCGCCTGGCTGCGCCGCATCGGCCTGATCAACGAAGCCTTCATCGAAGGCGGCAGCCGGCTGGTGTTCAACGTCACGCTGCCGGCGCTGCTGTTCATCAGCGTGGCCAAGACCCGCCTCGACACCTCGGCCAATTTCGCCCTGGTCGGCTTCGGCCTGGCCGCCACGCTGCTGGCCTGGGGGCTGGCCAAACTCCTGGCGAAGTACGCGGTGAGCGCGATGCGCGATCGCGGCGTCGTGGTGCAGGGCGTGTTCCGTTCCAACATGGCCATCATCGGCCTCGCCTACTGCGTCAATGCCTACGGCGAGGCCGGCCTCGCCGCGGCGTCGTTGTATGTCGGCCTGGTCACCATTCTGTTCAACGTCCTCTCGGTGGTGACGCTGAACAATTCATTGCATTCCCGCCAGGGCGTCGCGCCGGTGCTGCGCTCGGTGGCGGCCAATCCGCTGATCATCGGCATCGTGCTGGCCCTGCCGGTGTCGATTTCCGGCCTGCGCCTGCCGGCCATCGTGCTGCAATCGGGCGAGTACTTCGCCAACATGACGCTGCCGCTGGCCCTGCTGTGCACCGGCGCTGCGCTGGATTTCCGCAGTCTGCGCCACGACCCGCAGGACACCGTGCTGGCGGCCTGCGGCAAGCTGCTGCTGGTGCCGCTGCTGTTCGTCGGCGGCGGCATCCTGTGGGGCTTTCGCGGCATCGAACTGGGCATCCTGCTGCTGATGTCCTCGGCGCCGACCGCCGCCGCCAGTTACGTCATGGTGCGGGCGATGGGCGGCAATGCGCCGCTGGCGGCCAACATCATCGCCCTGACCACGGCCGGCTCGCTCCTCACCACCAGCGCCGGCGTCGTGGTGCTGCGCGGCATGCGGCTGATCTAGCCGCTCGTCGTCGTCGTCGGCAAGGCGTTGCCGGCGGGCTCAGTGGAGTTCGTGCGCGACTATCGCCAGCAGCTCTTCGGTACGCACCGGCTTGCCGATGATGACGTTCTCGCCGGATTTCTGTTCTTCGCCGGCCTTCAGCATCGAGGTCAGGTAGATCACCTTGATGTGCGTCAGCGCCGGGTCCTCGTGCACCGCGGCGGCGACTTCGCTGCCGAGCATGTCCGGCATCAGGATGTCGAGCAGGATCAGATCGGGCTTGCACTTCCTGGCCGCCTCGACGGCGCAGCTTCCCCTGGATTCCGTAAATACCACATAGACACCGGTCGATTCGAGCCTGCGCCTGGTCAGCTCTATCGTCGCCGGATCATCGTCGACCACCAGTATCGTCTTCACCGATTTGCTCCACATGAGGTTCATGGCTGCGAACGGGCGCCGCAGCAGTTCTCCAACATTCACGATGAGCAAGTCTAGGGACAAGCAGCGGCCCGGTCTGTGCGCTGGCGCGCAGAGCGGGCCGGGAACCCAGGCGGGGCCTGGGCAAGAGTTGGCGCTGGCGACACGGCAACCGGCGCGGCAACCGGCGCTGTGCGGAAAAGCAGAAGATGCCGGAACGGCTCTTCAGGCCTTCGTCACTGCCCGACCGGGGGCCGGCTGCGCTTCTTCGAGTCGTACATCAGGACATCGGCCCGGTACATCAGCTCTTCAGTGGATTCGCACTGGTCGAACTCGGCGATACCCATGCTGAGGCTCACCATCGGGCATCCCGGCTTGGGTAGCCATTGTTCGGCCCAGCGCCTGTCGAACGACGCCTTGAGCCGGCGACCGATGACCCGGGCCTCCTCGCCGGGCGTGTCGAGCAGCAGCACCATGAACTCGTCGCCGCCGTAGCGAAACGCCATGTCGACCTTGCGCAGCTCGCCCTGTATGGTTTGCGAGGTGAAACGCAGCGCGTTGTCGCCCTCCAGGTGGCCGAGTATGTCGTTCACCTGCTTGAAGTTGTCCAGGTCGATGCAAATCAGGTTCAAGGGCCGGCGATGACGCCGGGCGCGTTCGATTTCGGTTTCCAGAACCGACATGAAATGCCGCTGATTGTGCAAGCCGGTCAGATTGTCGGTGACCGACATTTGCTTGAGCTGCGCTTCGAGCTGCTTGGTTTCGGTCAGGTCGTGAAAGAAGCCGATGCTGCCGACATCCTGGCCATTGCGCACGATGAGCTTGGCCGAGAGGCGGATGTCGATCACGCGACCGGTCTTGGCAACCAGCTGGGTCTCGTAGCCCTGGATATATCTGTCCGGGCTCGCGTACATCTGCTTATTGACCTTGCGCGCATGGCCGGCGGTCGGATAAACCTCGGTGATCGCCAGCCGTTCGATCACCTCGTCGCCGTGGTAGCCGAGCAGGCGTTCGGCCGCCTTGTTGAACAGAACGATGACGCCGGCCCGGTTCACCGCGATGATCGGGTCCGGACTCAGCGAAACCAGTTCCTGGAGGTCGGCTACTAGGGAAGGAAGTTTTTGCACAGGCGCCTTGCTGCTTGTTATTGAAGAACTATAGCAAATCGCCCGGTTCGCGGCAGCCGTGCCGCCGCCGCCACAATGGATGTGAAACTGCGCCGCAGATACAAATTCTCACCGTTCCTTACAGCAGCCGGCGCCGCAAGTCCCTAGAGTGGCTACGCGTCCTGCACAACATCGTTGAGGAGTTAGACATGAACAAGTATTGGCTTACCGCCCTGATCGCCCCCGTCGTGTTCAGCGCCAATGCCTTTGCGCACGACCGGGATTTCGACAATCGCCACGAGCGTCGTCACCGCCACCAGGTGGAGCGGGTCGTCGTGCATCAGGCGTATGCGCAGCCCAGAGTGGTCTATCAAGTCCCGCCGCAACGGATTTACCGCGAGCGGGTGGTGTACCGCGAACGCCCGGTTTACTACGAGGCCGCTCCGGTTTACTACCAGGCCGCCCCGGTTTACCGGGAAGCGCCGCGCCATTACCCGCAGCCCAGCCACAACGACGACAGGGTCGTGGGCCAGGCCATCGGCGCGGTTGCCGGCGCCGTCATCGGCAGCCAGTTCGGCCACGGCGACGGGCGCATTCTTTCCACGGCAGCCGGCGCAGTCATCGGCGGCGTTGTCGGCGGCAATCTCTCCGGCTACGGCTATTGATGCTTCTTGCAGTCAGTGCGGCGCGCTACCGGTCGCGTCCATCGGCGACCTGCTTGATCCGCGCCGCGCCGGTGGCGACTGCTGCGTCGTCGGTGACAGATTTTTCTCTTGCCGGAGGCAACGAATTCAACGCGGCAGGGTCAATATGTGCCCGGCGTCGATGCCGGGACCGGTTTCGACGCCCATAGACGTAGACGGCGACACGTAGACGGCGCATTCAGACGCCTTGCAATGGAGCAGCAATGAAAAAAGTACTGCCATGGATAGCCTTTGCGCTGATGACGACGGCGCAGGCCGCGTCGTTCTCGCCGCCGCCGGAGTTGAAACCGTCGCCGCAGCAGGCCCAGGCGGCGCACCTGGCGGCTGAAGTGCTGAGCCGCTATCACTACAAGACGATGCCTCTCGACGATGCCTTGTCGGAGAAAATCCTCGGCCACTATCTGAAGTCGCTCGATGCCGAGAAGCTGTTCTTCGTCCAGACCGACATCGACCAACTGGCCCGCTTTCGCACCGTCCTCGACGACGCCATCATCGACGAAGACCTTGGCGCGCCCTTCGCCATTTTCAATCTCTACGCGCAGCGGGTAGCCGAAAGATTTTCCTACGCCCGCGGCTTGCTGAAGGAGGGCTTCGATTTCCGGCAGAAGGAAGATTATCAATACGCCCGCGACAAGGAACCCTGGCTCAAATCCGAGGCGGAAATGCGCGAGCAGTGGCGCAAGCGGGTCAAGAACGACTGGCTGCGCCTGAAACTCGCCGGGAAGGACGACAAGGCCATCGTCGCGACCCTGGAGAAGCGTTACGACAATGCCCTCAAGCGCATCGGGCGCACCACGGGCAAGGATGCGTTCGAGGCGTTCATGAACGCCTACACCATGGCCATCGAACCCCACACCAACTACATGGGGCCGCGGGCTGCGGCGGACTTCGACATTTCCATGAAGCTGTCCTTGGTCGGAATCGGCGCAGCGTTGATGGAGAAGGACGACTACGTCACGATCCGGGAGCTGGTGCCGGGCGGACCTGCCGCCCTTTCGGGGCAACTGAAAAGCGGCGATCGCATCCTCGGCGTGGCCCAGAGCAGCAACGGCGCCATGACCGACATCCTGGGCTGGCGCCTGGACGATACGGTGGCCCTGATCCGCGGCGCCGCCGACTCGATTGTGCAGCTCGACGTGCTGCCGGCGGAGGCCGGCCCGGACGGCAAACACAAGCGGGTCTCGCTGGTGCGCAAGCGCATCCGCCTGGAAGACCAGGCGGCCAAAAAGACCATCCTCCCGGTGACCGAGGGCAAGCTCACGCGCCAGGTCGGCGTGATTTCGCTTCCCGGCTTCTATGAGGATTTCGACGCCCGACAAAAAGGCGACCGCGACTTCAAGAGCGCGACGCGCGATGTGGCCCGCCTGCTGGACGAATTGAAAAAAGCCGGGGTGGACAGCGTGCTGATCGACTTGCGCAACAACGGCGGCGGCTCCTTGAAGGAAGCGATCGAACTCACCGGCTTGTTCATCGACCAGGGGCCCGTGGTGCAACAGCGCGACGCCCGCGGCCGGATCACGATCGAACGCGACACCAAGGCCGGCGTGGCCTGGGATGGTCCCCTCGGCGTCATGATCAACCGCGCCTCGGCATCGGCTTCGGAGATTTTTGCCGCGGCGATTCAGGACTACGGCCGCGGACTGGTGATCGGCGAGCCGAGTTTCGGCAAGGGCACCGTGCAAGCCATGATCAACCTCGATGACGTCGCCAGGAACGACAAGCTGAAGTTCGGCGAACTCAAGTTGACCGTGGCCCAGTTCTTTCGCGTCAATGGCGAGGCCACCCAGCTGCGCGGCGTCAAACCCGACATCGCCCTGCCGACGATGACCGATGCGGAGAGCTTCGGCGAAGCGAGCTACGACAATGCGTTGCCCTGGATACAGGTCAGGGCGCTGGATTATTCGCCGGCGGGTAACGTCAAAGCCCGGCTGCCCGACCTGCTGCAACGCCATCAAGCTCGCGTCGGCAAGGACACGGAGTTCCGCTTCCTGCGGGAAGACATCGCCGAATTGAATTTGCAGCGCAAAAAGAAGCGGGTATCGCTGAACGAAGCCGAACGCCGCAAGGATCGCGATGTCCAGGAAGCCAGACTGGCTGCGCGCGATGCGCAGGAACCGGGGCGGCAGAAGAACAAGCTCGTGCGGGATGATGGCCTGCAGGCCGGTGAGCGCGATCTGGCCAAAGACCTGGCGGACGAGAAAGCCGACGACAAGGCCAAGGACGTGTTACTCAACGAAGCAGCCCGAATACTCGGCGACGAAGTGGATCTGCTGAAGCCCCGCGCCGGCTTCGCCGCGCGTGCGCCGCGAAATGCGGCGCAGCTTGGTGTGCAATGACCACCTGATTGCAGGGGTCATCCGCGTGCCGCATCTGTGTCGCATCTGTGTCGCATCTGTGTCATTGCCCGCTGCGCTTCTGCTAGGATATTTTCTGGCAGCAGGGCGCAGACGGGCCGGCGCCACGGATGGGCCTTGACCCGATCTGTGCATCCCTCACACGGTGAATCAAAACCAAAGCGGGAGAACCCTCATGATCCAACTCAATGTCAATGGCAAGCTTCACGCGGTCGATGTCGCCCCCGACACGCCGCTGCTCTGGGTCCTGCGCGATACCCTGGGCCTGACCGGGACGAAGTACGGCTGCGGTCAGGCACTGTGCGGCGCCTGCACGGTCCATGTCGATGGCACCCCGCTGCGCTCCTGTACCACGCCGGTGTCGGCGGTGGCCGGACGCAAGATCGCGACGATCGAAAACGCGGACCGCTCGCGCGTCGGCAAGGCCGTGCAGGAAGCATGGCGCAAGCTCGACGTGGTGCAGTGCGGCTACTGCCAGTCGGGACAGATCATGAGCGCGATCGCGCTCCTGAGCCAGAACCGCAAGCCGACCGACGCCGACATCGACACCGCGCTGGCAGGCAATCTGTGCCGCTGCGCCACCTATGTGCGCATCCGCGCGGCCGTGCACCTCGCGGCCCAATCCCTCGCCTAGGAGCCGCCATGTCCGCCATGACCATCGAGAATGCGAGCCGGCGCAACTTCCTCCAGGGCGTCGCCGGTTTGACCCTGAGTTTCTGCCTGCCCGCCCTTGCCGCGCCGGCCGCCGCGGGCAAAGCCGCGACCGCTGTCTTCGAGCCGAATGCCTTCCTGCGCGTCGGCAGCGACAACAGTGTGACCGTGATCGCCAAGCACCTGGAGATGGGCCAGGGCACATATACCGGGCTGGGCACCATCCTTGCCGAAGAACTCGATGCCGACTGGAAGACCGTGCGCATAGCCGGCGCACCGGCCGACGCCAGTCGCTACAACAACCTGTTCTGGGGCCCGGCGCAGGGCACCGGCGGCAGCACGGCGATGGCCAATTCCTGGGACCAGTTGCGGCAGGCCGGCGCCAGCGCCAGGGCGATGCTGGTCAGTGCGGCGGCCAAGCGCTGGAAGGTGGCGGCATCGGAAATCATCGTGCGCGACGGCATCGTCAGCCACCCGCCGTCGAAGCGCAGCCTGCGTTTCGGCGAGCTGGCCGCGGACGCCGCGAGGGAAGCC
>JAUYSD010000207.1 GCA_030696505.1 Sulfuritalea sp.
CCACTCCCAGCTCGGCAAAAAAGACGCCGCGCGCTTCTGTCGCGACCACGGCATCGCCGGCGCGGACGCCGAGCTGGTGGTGTTCCTCGTCGAAAAGCACCTGACCATGTCGCAGGTCGCGCAGAAACAGGACCTGGCCGATCCCGAGGTGGTGCTGGGCTTCGCCGCCAGCGTCGGCGACATGCGCCGGCTCACCGCGCTCTACCTGCTCACTGTGGCCGACATTCGCGGCACCAGCCCGAAGGTATGGAACGCCTGGAAGGGCAAGCTGCTCGAAGACCTGTTCCGCATGACCGCCGGCGTGCTCAAGGGCACTGCCGTGCTGCAACTGTCGGGGGTCGCCGAACGGCAGGAGGAGGCGCGGCGCATCCTGCGCTACCACGGCCTGCGTCCCGACATCGAACTCGACCTGTGGAACCAGCTCGACACCGGCTATTTCATGCGCCACGCCGCCGACGAAATCGCCTGGCATACACGCACCCTCTATCATTGCCCGTCGAGCGAAAAACCGGTGGTGCGCGCGCGCCTCAACCCGATGGGCGCCGGGCTGCAGGTGATGGTCTATGTGCAGGACCAGCCGCTGCTGTTCGCCCGCCTCTGCGGCTTTTTCGCCAGGCTCGGCTACAGCATCGTCGATGCGAAGATCCACACCACGCGCCACGGCTACGCGCTGGACAGCTTCGTGGTCTTCGCCTTCGACGCGACCCTGCCCTACCGCGACATGATCGGCCTCATCGAGCACGACATCATCGAACAACTGACGCAACTGCCGCCGCTGCCGAGTGGCTTCGGCGGGCGCCTGTCGCGGCTGGTGCGCCATTTCCCGGTGACGCCGGAAATCGAGATTCGCGCCGACGAGCGCGGCAGCCACTACCTGATGTCGCTCAGTGCCGCCGACCGCCCCGGCCTGCTCTACGCCATCGCCCGCGTGCTGGGCCAGCACGGCATCACGCTGCACACGGCGAAGATCGCCACGCTCGGCGAACGCGTCGAAGACGTCTTCCTCATCAGCGGCAAGGAACTGGCGCAGACCGCGACGCTGGTCCGGCTGGAACAGGACCTGCTCAAGGCGCTGCAGGTCTGATCGCCGCCCGCAAGGCAGCCGCCCGGCCCGCGCTGTCGCGCAAGCCGGCAGACCTCAGGTCTGGATTTCCTTGGGCAACTGGTACTTCAGGCACTCGCCGATGCTGACCACGCTCAGCGCGAGGTCGGCACGCGGTTTCAGCCTGACCGCCAGCGTGCCGCCTTCGGCACGGGTTTCCATGTCGGCAATCTTCATGCACTCGCCGGAGGGGCAAGCCCACGCGCTTTGGCGGCAGCGGCCGATGGCCTCGATCATCACCTGAGCCTGTTCGTCCTGCTGATCGAAACTGATGACCACCTCGTCACCCTGCTTCTCGATGTGATATTTCATCGATTCCCTCCTCCTCGTTTTTTTGCGCATTCTAGTCCCGCGGCGGAGATGGCCGCAGATTCCTTGTGACGCACTGCAACAGTTGGTGCTGGCGGCACGGCGGCGAATTCGCGCGGCCGGCCCATCTACCGGGCGCTCAGTCCCTGCGCCGATCCAGCGCATACAGCACAGCCAGCCAGAAGCCCAGCAACAGCAGCCACTTGCCTGCCGCGCAGGCGGCGGCAACGCCGTAGGCCCAGGCGATGTCGAAGCGCGGAACTTCCGTCAGCCACCAGTGGAACGCATTCTCCGTGGCGTCGCCGGCGGCCGCCAGCGGCAGCAGCCACATCGCCAAATTGCGCAGCGCCGCCGACTGCGTCGCGAACAGCGCGGAGCGGGAAACCAGCAGGTAGCCAAAGGAGCCGTAACAGGCCAGCAGCAGGCAGTCGTAGGGCAGATGCGCGCGATAGCGCAGCAGATCCGCAGCCGACCAGGCGTGGATCACCTCGGCAAACGCCCGCGGCGAAAACGCCAATTGCAGCGCGAGGATGTTCGGCTGCAGCGGCGCCAGGTACCAGGCGATGCCCGCCATCAGCGCAAGTGCCGAAAGTCCGCTGAGCCACACCGCAAACACGGTCAGGACCTCACCGCGGGATCAGCAAGCACGCGAGCGGAACCACACCGCGGGCCGGCTGTCGCAGCCCACTCAAAAATCCTCAAGATAAGTCGCCTTGCCGAGAAGTTCCACCACGGCGCCACGGCCGGCAATCCGCAAGCTTGTACCATCGGAAAAAACCAGCGAAAGCTCCACCTCGGCCTTGCGCTTGAAAGGCAGGGGCAGCAAACCATGCCTGATGCCGCCGACCCGCAGGCAGCCGTCAGCAATCGTATTCGGCAAGACCGGCAACGGCGCGGTGACCACCGCGCCCCTGATGACCAGAAGCGCCTCCTGGCTCCAGCCGCTGCCCCCGTCACGACCGGGCGCACCCTTGGATTTGAGAATACAGGCATGCGAGAAGTGCACCCGCGCATCGGAATCGACGATCTGCAACTCGTCGATACGGGAGTCGTACAGTTCGAGTCCGCTACTCACGCGGCCGCGCTCGGGTCTGGGGCTTGTTGCACTTGGCTGTTGAGTCTACGCGTCATGTTTGATCTTTCGGCAGACGATCCCCTTCCGCCATATAGATGCCCAGTGAGTCGCAGACGAGTTCAACACGCTTGGCATTCTGTTCATAGATGCGCTCACTTGGATCAACACGGAAAACACTGTTCGATAGCCCGAGCAAGGAACCGGATGCTGCCAAGATTTTCTCTTTCCCAGGCAACCCGAATATCTTTGCAGTCTTCTGATACTGCGGAACGAGATAGAGATGCGCCTGTAGCTGTGATGAAAGCTGGCGCAAATGCTTCGATGTCTCTCTCATCATTTCATCACTTGGCACTCCCGGATTACCGATTACGTTTGCATGCTCAATCATCGAGTGAGAAATTAAACCGATAGTCTTCTTCATTTCTTGAACAGGCTCAATTACCAACTTCACTATCAGTTGGCCAATCACAAAGGTAATGACCCCGGAGAGAACTGTTAGAAATACAGTTGAGTTCATTGGAGCCCTAGTGACGCCGAACGTCCAAGTTCAGGGGGCTGCGCAGGCCTTATTGCGCAGCCCCCCTGGAACGAAGTGTTGGGCGTCCGCATATTCGGCAACACTAACCGTACAGATCTTATTGGCCAGCGGCCAAAGGGAATATCTTTACCATTGTTTTGGCATCTCCTCGTTTGGTTTCAGAGAAGCCACGCAAGGCGGGATGGGAAAACTTGTAATCGACCTCGGTGTTTTCCCATTCCCCAACTTTCTTGAACTCGCTCCAGTAGTTGAGAGCAAAGCCTCCCGGCCGTTCACTCCAATACGAAACGACATACGCAGTCCCCTTGTTCGTTACATAAGCAACTCTCGCCCGTCCATAGGTCGCGATCTTCAGAGCGATCTTCATGTACCAATTGTCGGTTATGTCAGGCGGGACGCCCGTCGGATTTGCGGTCCCAATGAACGTTTCCGCGGCGTAGATCGGATACCGGTTCGCGCTGAACTCAAGACATAAGCCCGTTGAGCCTTGATAGATGAACTGCTTGGCGGAGCTTGAGTGGCCAACCGCGATAGTGGAATTTTTGCGAGGAAACTCCCTAACCGCAGTTTCCATATTGTCGGTATTAGCCTGGATAAGTGGAACACACTTCCTATGTTCGGCTACCAAGTTTTCCTTAGTCAGCAATACAGTATCAAAGCGCGGCTTGATTCTGATCTGATCAAGAGGCACGTAGTCAGAAGGTGGGGCAAAGTCCTTATGCGGCTGGGGCGCTCCACAGCCATAGATAAATGCTACGCCCAGTAGTACTGCGAGTGCTCTCAATTCAAATTCTCCTCGGTGGAACCTGTGAGCAATGACGGACGCCCAACGTTCAAGGTGACCGGCGCTGCGCGGCTTCATCGCGCAGCGCCCAGAGAGCGAAGCGAAC
>JAUYSD010000349.1 GCA_030696505.1 Sulfuritalea sp.
GGCCAGGCGCTGCAGGGCGGCCGGCGCGTTCGCTGCCGCCGCTGCCGCGCCAGCCGGCGTGGCGGGAGCGGCCTTCTTGGCGTCCTGGCTGTGATCCTCGTCGCCGTGGGCCAGCGCGCTGCCGGCGATGAACGCCAGGCTGGTCGCGGCGAGCAGGAGCCGCACAAAAGTTGCTTGCATTCTTATAGTCCTTTCTGCTTGCGGCGTCGCACGGCCAGCAATATGCCGCTGGCAATCAGCAGCAATGCCGCAAGGCCCCAGACGGTCCACTCGCTCCAGTAATGCGCGTGAGCCGCGGCGGGCGCCGCCAGGGAGGTGTCCAGCGTGGCGGTGAGCAGGTCGGCGCTGTCGCCAGCTTCGATGCTGATGGTCAAGCCATGTTTGGCCGGCGGCAGGGCCGCCGCAAGATTCATCAGGTAGACGCCGGGGGCGGACTCGGCGGCGACTCCCTGCAGCCCCGCGCCCTCGACTTCAATCTTGGCGCCTGCGACCGGCTCGTTGCTGGCGTAGCGATCGACATAAACCACCAGCTTCTTGCCTTCGAGGGCGGCAACCACTTCGAACTCTTCGGTTGCCGCCGCTGCCCGCGGTGACAATGTGACGACCGGAAGCGGTTCAGGCGCCGCATGCGTATGGCCATCGCTGCTGTCGCCACCGGCCCAGGCAGGAAAGGCGATGATGGTGGCCAACAATAATGCTTTCGCTTGCTTCACGGCAATACTCCCAAGGCTTGATTCAAACGCGATATGGCCGCCGCGCGGGCAACGCGCTGGCGATCGAGAAAGGCTTCGGCGTCGAAGGCGGCGGCACGGATGCGCAGCAGCGTCGCCAGGTCGGATTCGCCGAGCGAAAAGGCCTTTTCGCTGAGGCGCAGATTCTCGGTGGAGAGCGCCAGTCGCTCCTGCGCCATGGCCAATTGGCGCTCCGCGGCATCCAGGGCGCGCCGGGCGCGCTCCGCTTCGAGCCCCACGCGGGTCTGGGCGCGCAGCATTTCGGCGTCGGCCTGGTCGGCTTCGGCCTGCGCCGCGGAGCCTTCGCGGCGTACCTGGGCCGAGGAGGAAAACGGGATCTTCAGCTGTATGCCCACCGTGTTGGCGTAGGGCTCGGCGAAGTCGCCGCGCTCGCGCACCATGCGCAGCGCCAGCTCCGGTGCGGCGCGCCGCGATTCGTCGGCCACCGTGACCCGGGCGCGGGCGCTGCGCGCCGCCGCCGCGGCCGCCGCGAGCAGGGGATGGGCTGCGGGGTCGGCCTGCGCGCCGGCCTGAGCCAGTCGCGGCGGCGCTTCCTCGGCCATGTCCTGTGGTGCGGCCGTGCCGGTCAGCGTGCGCAAGGCCTGGTCGGCCTGCAGCAGCGTCGCCTCGGTTTCGATCAGTTCGGCGCCGGCCGCATGGACTTCGCTCTGCGCCAGGTTGGCGTCGATCCGCGACAGCTCGCCGACCTTGTAGCGGCGGCTGACGTCGGCTTCCAGTGCGCGTGCGGTATCGTGCCGGCGGGCGGCCAGCAGCCTGGCATTGCGCGCTGCCGCCAGCGCCCACCAGGCGTCGCGCAGCTCGCCGGCGAGCTCGGCGCGCAATGCTGCGCGCCTTGCGGCGACGGCGTCGACGCGGCTGGCCGCCTCGGCTTCGCGCGCCGCCTTCTGCCCCGGCAGCCACAAGGGCGCCGCCAGTTCGACTTCGTATTCCTGCATGCCGCGATTGCGATTGAGCCGGTCGTTGCGGCTGCCGATGCTGAGCGAACCCGGCTCCGGCGTCAGGCCGGCGGCGACGTCCTGCGCCGCACGAGCCTCGGCCTCGCGGCCTTCCAGCGCGGCCGCCTGGGGATGCAGGCGCCAGGCCTGCTCCAGCGCCTGGGCCAGACCGGAGCGCGCGGGCGCAGCGTCCGCGGCATCCGCAGCGTAAGCCGGCAAACCGAAGGCCAGGCCGGCGGCGCAGATCAGCAACTGCCGGCGAAATGCGATCGGCTTCATGCTTCAGTGGCGGGCAAAGACGCGGGTGGTGCCGTCGCCGGCCACCAGCAGCGTGGCGTAGGGCATGGGCTTGGGAGCTTCCATGCCGGGCGAACCGGGCACCATGCCGGGTACCGCCAGCCCGATCGCCTTGGGCTTTTCCTTGAGCAGGCGGCGGATGTCGGCGGCCGGCACATGGCCTTCAATCGCATAGCCGGCGACTTTCGCGCTGTGGCAGGAACCCAGGCGCTCGGGCATGCCGAGCTTCTTGCGCTGCGCGGGAACGTCGGCGACGTCATGGGTGCTGACCTCGAATCCATTCTGGCGCATGTGTTCGACCCAGGCGCCGCAGCAACCGCACCTGGGGCTCTTGAAGCCGTCGTCCTTGGGCGCGCCCTGGGCTAATGCGGCCGAGGCCGAGAGCAGTACGAGGGTAAGGGCGATACGTAGCGGTTTCATGGCAGCGATTCCTTTTGCAGAGGGTTGAACGCATTCTGCAAACCCCTTCCCCACCGCAAGCTGACGCCGCGATTACATTCCTCTAATCTTCGGCGGGCGCCGATTCGCCAGGCGCAC
>JAUYSD010000398.1 GCA_030696505.1 Sulfuritalea sp.
CTGCGGTGGTGGAATGCATCCGATTCATCCTTTCAAAGCGCGACGGGGCCACGTCACGCGGGTCCAGTCGCGAAACGAAGCCCGTGCCACAGGCATATGAAAATCATCGGTCGGTCTTCTGGCTCCCGGATCGTCCTTGGCTTGCACCTTCCCGAGCGTCGGCTCAGTGGCATCTTGCAAGCGTTGTCCCCGGTCACAGCGGCGGGCCCGCCACGGCATGAGGTATTACCCTGTCACCGTGTTCCCAGGAGGCAGCGATGCAACTCGCGCCTCCACCGAATCGCGGCGAATTATGCGGCCTGGCGGCTGCTTCTGCAATAATCCGGCCATGATCGAACTCATTCTTGGCGGCGCCCGTTCGGGCAAGAGCGCACTGGCTGAGCAGCGCGCGGCGGAGTCCGGCCTGGCCGTGAGCTACATCGCCACGGCGCAGGCCGGCGACCAGGAAATGGCCCGGCGCATCGCCCATCATCAGGCGCGCCGCGCCGGACACTGGGCGCTGGTGGAAGAACCGCTGCATCTCGCCGCGGCGCTGGTCAACCATGCCGCGGCCGAGCGCTGCCTGCTGGTGGATTGCCTGACCCTGTGGCTGACCAACCTGCTCTATGCCGGCTCCGCCGCGCAGCAGGCCGAGGCCGGCGAGGAAATCGATTGCCCGCTGCTGGCCTTCGAGACCGCGGCACTGCTCGACTGCCTGCCGAATCTTCCCGGCCGCGTGATCCTGGTCAGCAACGAGGTCGGTCTGGGCATCGTGCCGCTGGGCGCGACGACGCGCCTCTATGTCGACGATGCCGGCCGCATGAACCAGGCTATCGCCCGCATCGCGCAGCGCGTGACTTTCGTCGCGGCCGGCCTGCCGCTGGAACTCAAGGGCGGCTGAGGCCGCTCATGTCGTCCGAATTGTTGGTGTCCTGAAGGAGAAGCAAATGCTTGGAAGCGCATGCAAGCACATGGCATTGATCTTCGCCATGATCGTCGCCAGTATCGTCGCGCCGGCGGCCGCCCAGTCGCCGGGCATCGGCATCGTCGTCATGCATGGCAAGGGCGGCGCGCCGACCAAGCACGTGGCGGATCTGGCCGCATCCCTCGAAGGCAAGGGATACCTGGTCGCCAACCTCGACATGCCCTGGTCCGGGCAGCGCGACTACGATGCGAATGTCGCGGCGGCGGAAAAGCAGGTGGCATCGGCACTCGACAGCCTGCGCGCCAGGGGGGCGACAAAACTGTTCGTCGTCGGGCACAGCCAGGGCGGGCTTTTCGCGCTCTATTTCGGCGGCAAGCATCCGGTCGACGGCATAGTCGCGATCGCGCCGGGCGCCAATGTCGGCAGTCCGATCTTTCGCGAGAAACTGGGCGCCGCGGTGAACCAGGCGCGCCAGTTGGTCGCCGAGGGCAAGGGCGACGAGAAAGCCCGCCTGCTCGACTTTGAAAGTTCCCGCGGCACCTACCCGATTGCCGCCACGCCGGCCAATTACCTCGCCTGGTTCGATCCCGACGGCGCCATGAACCAGGTGATCGCCATGAAGAACATGAATCCGAAAGTACCGGTCCTGTTCATTGCGCCGAAGGGCGATTATCCCGGTCTGCAGAAAATCAAGCAGTCCATGTTCGACGCCTTGCCGCGGCATCCGCTGACCAGACTCTACGAGCCGGACGCGACGCACCTCGGGGCGCCGTCCGCGTCGCTCGACGAAATACTGCGCTGGACCCGCGAAGCGGCGCGCTGATTACACCGGATAACCTGCGTCCGGGTTGGCGAACAGCTCCCGCATCAGCGCGGTCTCCCGCGCGCCGACGATGGCGAGGAACTCGTCGGCGCCCTTCATGCGGCTGAAGGCGTCGTAGCCGCCCTGCAGAAAGCTGTGCAGCGCGTCCAGTCCGGCCAGATGCGCGGGGCCGCCCATGAGTTTGAGCGAGTAGCGGATCAGCGGCATGCGCGTCAGGCGGTCGAGGGTCTTGCCGATCTGGTCCACCAGGGCGATCTGCAGTTCGCGATCCTCGCGCCGCCCGCAGCTGCGGTAGGCGCCGACATAGGCGGGCCAGTCGATGGTGCGGTTGCGCCCGGCCTTGCGCAGGGCCAGCACCATCGCCGTGTCGAGCGATTCGGACAGCGTATCCATCTTCACGGCTTCGAGCAGCGTGGCCAGCGCGCGCGCCGGCAGCACATGGACCATCAGCGGCACGACACGCGCCAGTTCCTCGTCGCGGGTGCGGAAATCCTTGGGGCCGTAGAGGTCGCTGAGGAAAAACTCGGCTGCCGGTCTGTAGCGCGCGCTGGCCAGCAGGTCCGCATAGCTGCGGGCGAGGCGGGCCGCCTGGTATTCCTTGAGCCGCGGATAATCCTCGGGCCTGCGATCGATGGCCCGTGCCGCGCGCAACTCGCGCGCCTGGGCGATGCAGGTTGCCAGTTCGCGGCCGATCGCGTCCTTGTCGAGGTTTTCATCCATTGCGGCATTATCTGCGCAGGGCGGCGCGCTCCGTTAGAGTGCCCTGCCTAAACCGGGCCGGCGCGGGCGATTAGACTGCGCCGACAATGCCAAGACCATCGAGGAGAGTGTGATGAACGCCGTTGAGTCCGCAGCACAGACCCCACAGGCCGCATTCGGGCAGGTGTTTCGGCGCATGCACGCCGCGACCCGGCGCAGTTCGAGCGTCGAGCGCGGTGCGCGCGAGGCGCGCCTCGACGCGTTGCTGGCGCTGGTGCACGACAACGCGGAGCGCTTCGTCGCGGCGATCTCGGCCGACTTCGGCCATCGTTCCGCGCACGAGACGCGGCTGCTGGAACTCTTTCCCAGCCTCGAATCGATACGCCACAACCGTTCCCATCTCGGCGCCTGGATGAAGCCGCAGCGCAAGGCGGCGTCGATCTGGTTCCGGCCGGGGCGGGCGCAGATCATCCCACAGCCGCTGGGCGTGGTCGGCATCATCGTGCCCTGGAACTACCCGCTGTTGCTCGCCGTGTCGCCCTTGGCCGCGGCGCTGGCGGCCGGCAACCGCGTCATGGTCAAGATGTCGGAATTCACCCCGCGCACCGGCGAACTGCTGGCCGAACTGGCGGCGAAGTACTTCGCCGCCGACGATGTCGCGGTGGTGCTGGGCGATGCGGCGGTCGGCGCGGATTTCGCCCGCCTGCCCTTCGACCATCTGCTGTTCACCGGTTCGACCAAGGTCGGCCACGACATCATGCGCATGGCCGCCGACAACCTGACGCCGGTCACGCTGGAACTCGGCGGCAAGTCGCCGGTGATCCTCGGCCCCGACTATCCGCTGCAGAAAGCCGCCGAACGCATCATGGTCGGCAAGCTGCTGAACGCCGGCCAGACCTGCATCGCGCCCGACTACGTGTTGGTGCCGGCAGGGCGCGAACAGGCCTTCGTCGAGGCGGCGCGCGCGGTGGTGGCCAGGTGCTTTCCGGCCATGGCCACCACGCCGGATTACACCGCTATCGTCAACGACCGCCACTACCAGCGCCTGCAGGCTTATGTCGAGGATGCGCAGGCGCGCGGCGCCCGCGTCGAGCCGCTGTCGACCGCCACCGCCGATGCCGCCCGGCGCAAGCTGCCGCCGCTGGCGCTGCTGAATGTCGATGATGGCATGCGCGTGATGCAGGACGAGATCTTCGGCCCGCTGCTGCCTATCCTGCCCTACGCCGACCTCGATGCCGCGATCGACTACGTCAACCAGCATCCGCGCCCGCTGGCGCTGTATTGCTTCGAGAACGACGCCGGGCGCCGCGACCGCGTGCTCAACGAGACCATTGCCGGCGGCGTCACGGTCAATGACACCATCCTGCACATCGCGCAAGAGAACCTGCCCTTCGGCGGCGTCGGTCCCAGCGGCATGGGTCATTACCACGGCAGCGAAGGTTTCAAGACCTTTTCCAAGCAGAAGGCGGTGTTCTACCAGTCGGGGCTCAACGGCATGTCGCTGTTCAATCCGCCCTATGGCGCGCTGTTCGAGCGCCTCACCAGGTTTCTGCTGCGTTGATGGCGATGTTCAGCCGACGCCAGTTCATCAAGACCGGCATCGCCGGCGCATTGCTGCTGGCCGCCGCGGCGATGTTGCAGAAGCCGCTGGACCGGGCCGGCAAGCAGGCGCTGGTGGCCGGCAATCCGCTCGATGCCTCCTTGCGCACGGTGATCCCGGCGATCGCGCCGGTGATGCTGCAGGGCGCCTTTCCGACCGGCGCCGACCGCGCCGCGGCGCTGGAGCGCATCACCAGGGGCGTGGCGCTGGCGGTCGGCGCGCTGAGCGCCGCGTCGCAAAAGGAAGTCGCGGAACTCTTCGCGCTGCTGGCCTTCGCGCCGACCCGCATCGCGGTGGCCGGCCTCACGCCGTCCTGGGAGCAGGCCGGCGCGGCCGACATCGAAGGCTTCCTGCGGCGCTGGCAGCACAGCCGCCTCGATCTGCTGAAAAGCGGCTATCAGGCCCTGCACGATCTGGTGCTCGGCGCCTGGTATGCCGATCCGCAATCCTGGGCGGCAATCGGCTACCCCGGCCCGCCCGCACTGGTGAAATCATGATCAAGGATCCGTATCGGGAAGGCATGGCCAAGGGCTGGAAAGTCGTCGACGCGGCACGGCTGGAGGGCGACCGCGAGGATGAGGCCGATGTGGTGATCGTCGGCAGCGGTGCCGGCGGCGGCATCAGTGCCGAGATCCTGGCCAGGTCGGGCCTCTCCGTGATCGTGGTCGAAGAGGGACCGCTGCGCTCGACCGCGGACTTCCACATGCGCGAGGCGGAGGCTTACCCGCAGCTCTATCAGGAATCCGCGGCGCGCAAGACGGCCGACAAGGGCGTCAACATTTTGCAGGGGCGCTGTGTCGGCGGTTCGACCACGGTCAATTGGACCAGCAGCTTTCGTACGCCGCCGGCCACGCTGGACTTCTGGCAGCGCCAGTTCGGTCTCGCCGACTACACGCAGGAAGCCTTGCTGCCCTGGTTCGAGATGGTCGAACGGCGCCTCTCGATCAGCGCCTGGTATGTGCCGCCGAATGCCAACAACGAACTGCTGCGCACGGGTGCAAGCAAGCTCGGCATCGCCACGCAGGTCATACGGCGCAACGTCAATGGCTGCTGGAACCTCGGCTACTGCGGCACCGGCTGCCCGACCAACGCCAAGCAGTCGATGCTGGTGACCACCTTGCCGGCCGCGCTCGATCACGGCGCGACGATCTTTTCCGGCCTGCGCGCCGAACGCCTGCTGTTTGACGGGGACAAGGTCACCGCCCTCGAATGCCGCGCCATGGATGCGGCCGGCATCCATCCGCAGGCGCGCCGCATACTGCTGCGGGCAAGGCATTTCGTGCTCGCCGGCGGCGCCATCGGCAGCCCGGCGCTGCTGCTCAGGAGCGCCGCGCCCGACCCTTCGGGCCAGCTCGGCCGGCATACCTTTCTGCATCCGACGGTGATCAGTTCGGCGCTGATGGACTCCGTGGTCGACGGTCACGCCGGCGCACCGCAAAGCCTGTATTCCGATCACTTCCTCGACAATCTGCCGATCGACGGCCCGCTGGGCTACAAGCTCGAAGCGCCGCCGCTGCATCCGGTGCTGTTCGCCACCACGCTGCAGGGCTTCGGCGCCGGCCATGCCCCCCTGATGCAGCAGTTCAACAACGCCCATGTCTTGCTCGCGCTGCTGCGCGATGGCTTCAATGCCGCCAGCCGCGGCGGCCAGGTGCGCCTGCGCGAAGACGGCACGCCGCTGCTCGACTACCCGCTCGACGACGTGATCTGGGACGGTGCCCGGCGCGCCCTGCTCTCCATGGCCGAGATCCAGTTCGCGGCGGGCGCGAAGAAGGTCTATGCGGTGCACGAAGAGTGCGCCGGCTGGGACAGTTGGGCGGCGGCGAAGCAGGGCATCGCGCAGTTGCCGATGCAGTTGCTCTCGATGCGCGTGGTCAGCGCCCATGTCATGGGCGGCTGCGCCATGGGTCCGGATTCCGCCAGGTCGGTGGTCGATCCGCGCGGGCGCCACCACCAACTGGGCAATCTGACGGTGGCCGACGGTTCGCTGTTCCCCACCAGCATCGGCGCCAATCCGCAGCAGTCGGTGTATGGCATCGTCGCGCGCAACATCTCGGCGCTGGCCGGGTCGCTCGCCGGCCGCGCCGCGGCGCCCCTGGCCTGAGAGTTGGCGATGGCGGCACGCCAATTGCGCTGGCTGCTGTGCGGCGAACTGCTGTTCTACACTCTGCTGGGCAGCTGGCTGGCATCGCGCGGCGGCTGGACACCGCTGCAGGCGGTCGGACTGGGGCTGGCAGGCGCTCTCGGCATGCGCCTGTACTTCGTGCTGCTGAGCTTCGGCCTGATGCTGGGAGCGGGACGCAGCGTGCCCGGGAGTCTGCGCCTCGGCCCGCTGCAGGCGCTGCGTATGGTGCTGGAGGACTATGCCGCATTGATACTGCTGTTTACCGTGGTGCAGCCTTTCGAGAAATTCTGGCTCGGGCCGGACCGCCTGGCGCATTGCGCGACGCGGCGCACGCCTCTGCTGCTGATCCACGGCTACCAGTGCAATCGCGGCTTCTGGTTCTGGCTGCGGCGCAAGCTTGAAGCCACCGGCTGGACCGTGGCCACGCACAACCTGGAGCCGGTGTTTTCAGATATCGACGGCTACGCAGACGGCATCGCGCGGCGCATCGACGAGGTGCTGGCCGCCACCGGCGCGCCGCAACTGATCCTGGTCGGCCACAGCATGGGCGGGCTGGCCATCCGCGCTTACCTGCGGCGCTACGGCAAGGCCAAGGTGGCGCGCATGATCACGCTTGGTACGCCGCATCAGGGCACGCGCCTGGCGCGTCTGGGCCTGGGCCCCAACGCGCGCCAGATGCGCCTCGGCAGCCCCTGGCTGAGCGAACTTGCGGCGCGGGATGTTCTTCCGCAAGGCGCGGTGTCGATCTACAGCTGCCACGACAACTACGTCTATCCGCAGCAAGCCGCCACGCGGCTGGACGGCGCTGCCCACGTTGCCATCAGCGGCGTCAGCCACATCGGCATGGCCTTGTCGCCGCCCATGCTGGGCAAGTTGCTGGAGGTGCTGGAGTCGCCGTAGTGCCGGCGCCGACTTTTGTTCCCACTGGAAGTGGACGTCGTGCTGGACGATGTGCAATGGGCAATTTGGCGAGAAGAATCCAACGGCAGCGTGGCATCTCCGGGCTCAGAAATTCAAGTGACTCTGATTCCTGAGGCGCCTGGAGTGATTTCTTGAGAGACCCCTTGGGTTACCTTTGGCAAAACCTCAATACGACGGATGTTCCAAATTTTCTCTATTGGCCCTGCATGTTCCGGCATCTGACTGGATGTGTGAGGACCAGTCTGTCGTTCGGATAACTGGACGTCGGATCAAGACATCCCGCCGAATGCATGAGTACATCAAAAGTTGTGCCCTCCAATGCCGTAGGATGGCCTTGCCCGTCCGTATTGAGCTCCATATGGACAATGGCGCATGCACTTCCCTGCCGCCGGCATCCGCTTGCGACGCCACTGTCGCCAAGAGTGCCGATCTTGTCTCCACGCTTGACCTGCTGGCCGATTTCCACCGATACCTCCTGGAAATGGCAGAACACGGTGTAGCGGTCAAACGCGTGTCTGATAGCGACCGTATTCCCGCAGGTCTCTGGATTCGCACCGTAGTGTGGGACGATGATGCCGTCCGCCGGCGCAATTACGTCCTCGCCGAACGCGCCGGTGAAATCCACACCCGAGTGCGGTACCAGCCATGAAGGAAATGGACCGCAACAGCCACCGCTCGATTTGTAGGTGGAGGCAATCGGGGACGAATGCGAGGCGCACGCTGAAAGCAAGGCCATGACGGCGGCGCAGACGCATGCATCAAGGATGCGTCTGCGTGACCTCATCAACTTTTCCAGCACGCGGCGTCCTCCAAGAAAAAGCGTCGCAAGCAACCATGAGGAGGCACTTTCCTAGCTATTTCGTACGGATCGACTGCCCGGATGTTCTGCAATTCATTTCCACATTTTTGGTCGACGATGCGCGCGAACGAGGTGCCTGTTCGACTTGGATGGACTCATTCTCCATCCGGTGACCGTGCAAAGAATAAACGCATGGCACGAAATGATCAATCCGGCATTGGGCGACTGGCGCCGACTCTTCCAGCGGCTAGTATTGACACACATAAGTAACGATACATGTATTATGCTGTCGTATATCCATTCCAAGATGAGGAGTTGGCCATGCGACAGACCGAATTGCATCTTACCGATGAGGATCGTGAGTTGATCGAGTCATACCGAGCCAAGGGCCTGCACCATGCGCGGGAAGTCAATCGGGCGCATGTTCTGTCGGCGCTTGATCGTGGCATTCCGGAGGCCCAGATCATGGCGGTTCTCGGCGTCGGGCGGACGGTCATCTGGCGGACGCGAGCTGCATACTTGAAGGATGGTGTGGAATACGCGCTGCACGATGTTGCGCGCCCCGGCAAACCGCGGCAGTACGACACCGACGTTGAGGCGAAAATTTCCGCCTTGGCGTGCTCGGCGCCTCCAACGGGAGCCCAGCGCTGGACGATTGCATTGTTGGAGCAAGCCGCACAAGCACAGGCGGGGGTGGGTTCCATCAGCCGCGAAACGGTCCGTCGGCTGCTAAAAAAAACTGCATCAAGCCGTGGCGCAAGTTGATGTGGTGCATCGGCCGACTGACGGAGGAGTATCGGCAACGGATGTACGATTTGCTCGATCTTTATGCCCGTCCGTTTCGGGCGGGAGAACCCGTCGTTTGCTTGGACGAGAAGAGCAAGCAATTGCTCAAGGATTCCCGCACGCCTTTGCCCATCCGTCCCGGAACGCCCGTGCGGCAAGATTACGAATACGTGCGCGCTGGCACCTGCAATCTGTTCGTGGCGGTGGAACCCAAGGGTGGGCGGCGGACAGTCTTGGTCACCGACCGCCGCGCCAAACCCGACTTCGTGGCCTTCGTCCAATATCTGCTCGAACAGGTCTATGCCACAGCGCGCCGCGTCCATCTGGTCATGGACAACCTCAATACGCACTTCCGCAAGTGCTTCGAGGATGTGCTCGGCATCAAGGCGGCGAAAGCGCTGCTGCGTCGCGTCGTCTTTCACTACACCCCGAAACACGCCAGCTGGCTGAACATGGCTGAAATCGAAATCGGTATCCTGGATCGCCAGTGTCTGGACCGGCGTTTGCCAAACCGCGCCACACTGGTCGCCGAGGTCGACGCCTGGCAGCAGCGCCGAAACGATAACCAGCGAGGCATCGCGTGGTCGTTCACTCGGCAGGATGCGGATGAGAAAATGGCGCGGCATTATGTTTCGTAATTAATGGTTGGCGATACTAGTGGAGTACTTTCTTGAAATATTTAATCGAATGGCTGGAAGCGCAGATGATATGGGGGGATTTGTTCTTGGCCTTGTCGCAACATTGAACACACTAGAAGGCGAAATAGCTGTCGCAAAGAACGAGAAAGAAGCAACTCTGCATGACATGGAGCAGGCGCTCGATCAGCTTGAAAATGCAAAGGAACAAGACAAAACGTCACGAGCGAGCATCGCACTACTTAAGAAGGAGGTT
>JAUYSD010000011.1 GCA_030696505.1 Sulfuritalea sp.
ATGCCGGCGAACCACGGCTGGGTCAGGGGCGCCGGCGTAAGGGCCGGCAGGGGCGCCACTTCGCCTGAGTCGGCCAGGTCGATCAGCCAGTGGCTGCCGCCGGGCAGATCGTCGGCGCCCGACTCGATGCCGAGCAGAGCCTGCCCGCCTTCGCCGCGCCTCGCCGACACCAGTCGCTCGGAGAGGCTCTGCTGGAACTCGCGCAGGCTGATGCGTTTGGCCATAATTGACGGTGCTTAACCGAGGGCGGCGATTTTGGCCAGCAGGGCCGGACCATCCACCGGCTTGGTGACGTAGTCATGGGCACCTTGACGCATGCCCCAGAGCTTGTCGGTCTCCTGGTTCTTGGTGGTGCAGATGATGACGGGAATGTCCTTGGTCGCCTCGTCGCGCGACAGTGCGCGGGTGGCCTGGAAGCCGTTGGTGCCCGGCATCACCACGTCCATGAGGATCAGGTCGGGCTTGGTCTGCTTGGCCCGCGCGATGCCTTCCTCGCCGCTTTCGGCCGTGCTTACGTCATAACCGCCGCTGACCAGCAACTCGCTGAGTATGTGGCGTTCGGTGGGGGAGTCGTCGATGATCAGAATATTTTTGATGGGCATGATAGCTACCTCGCGAACAAGATGGAAAAGCTGTTCAGGTGCGCGCTGCGTGCGCGGCAACAGTCTTGAGCAGACTGTCCTTGGTGAAGGGTTTGGTCAGGTATTCATCGGAACCGACCATGCGCCCGCGCGCACGGTCGAAGAGCCCGTCCTTCGATGACAGCATGATCACCGGGGTGGCCGCGAATTTCGGGTTCTTCTTGATCAAGGCGCAGGTCTGATAGCCGTCGAGGCGCGGCATCAGGATGTCGCAGAAGACCACGTTCGGCAGGTGATCGTTGATCTTCGCCAGCGCATCGAAGCCGTCCTCGGCCAGCACTACCTGGGCGCCGGCCTGCAGCAGGAAAATTTCCGCAGTCTTGCGGATGGTGTTCGAATCATCGATCACCATCACCTTGATGCCGGAAAGGCGGGGTATTTCGCTCACGTTACTCCATGCTGGCTCAAGACTTCAATCATGGCGACCATGGGCGGAACCGAAACACTCACGGAGGCGCGGCTTGCCGCCCTCGCCCTCCATCTGCTCCCCGCCGCCCCTTTTGCATTCATCGTTCTTGAGGTCAAGCCTTGTCAGTCGCAATCATACTTAGATTTTGACCATTTCAAAGTCTTCCTTGCGCGCGCCGCATTCCGGACAGGTCCAGTGGGGTGGCACTTGATCCCAGCGCGTGCCGGCCGGCAGCCCTTCTTCCGGCAGTCCCAAGGCCTCGTCATAAATGAAGCCGCAGATCAGGCACATCCATTTTGCATAAGACGGGTCAGTGGCCATGGTTCGATTCTGCTCGATCTCCGTGAGCGCCTGCGCCCGCGCCGGCGACCTTATCGGGCGGCAGGCCTGCAGGCGCTTGCGGCGGGGGCGGTATCCCTTCGGATAGAATTGAAGAATATTAACTCAAGCCGTTGCGCACGTTTATGAGCGTTGCCCTTCCCGCCAACCCGTCGCCGCCCATCGTGCTGACCTTCGCCGCATCGGACCCCACCGGCGGCGCCGGCTTGCAGGCCGATATCCTGACGCTCGCCAGCCTCGGTTGCCACCCGCTTTCCGTGGTCACGGCGATCACCGTGCAGGATACGGCGGGCGTCGAAGGCGTGCTGCCGATCGATGCGGAGTGGGTCGCCGACCAGGCGCGTGCGCTGCTGGAGGATATGCCGGTGGCGGCCTTCAAGCTGGGCATGCTGGGCAGCGTCGAGGTCATCGCCGCGCTGGCCGAGGTGATCGCCGACTACCCGGACGTCCCCGTGGTGCTCGATCCGGTGCTGGCGTCGGGGCGCGGCGACCAGTTTGCCGACGAGGAAATGGTCGAGGCCATGATCGGCCTGTTGCTGCCGCAGACCACCCTGCTGACGCCCAACAGTCTCGAAGCCCGGCGTCTGGTGCAGGAGATGGGTGAGGCCGGCGAGGACGTCCGCGACCTGGCCGAATGCGCGCGCCGCCTGGTCGGCGCCGGCTGCGAGTATGTGCTGGTCACGGGGACCCACGAGGGCACGCCGCAGGTGGTCAACACGCTTTACGGCAGTCATGGCGCGGTGCGCACCGACCGCTGGGACCGACTGCCCGGCAGCTATCATGGCTCGGGCTGCACGCTCGCCTCGGCGATCGCGGCGCACCTGGCCAGCGGCGTGAACATCGCCGACGCCGTGATGGGCGCCCAGGAATTCACCTGGCGCACGCTGGCTGCCGGGTTTCGCCCGGGCATGGGGCAATTCATTCCCGATCGCCTGTTCTGGTCGCGGGAAGAGGAGGATGAAGACGATGAATCCTGAGTCCTGGCGTCTTCCGGCGGAAATTTTCCCATGAAGCTCGGCGGGCTCTGCGCCGTCACGCTCGACGATCCCCTGCTGCCGCGCCTGTCGGCGCTGGTCAAGGCCGCGCTCGACGGCGGCGCGCCCTTCGTCCAATACCGCAACAAGGCGGCGTCGCGGCCGCTGCGCCGCGCCCAGGCGGCCGAGATGCTGCGCATCTGCCGTGCCGCGGGAGCCCGGCTGATCATCAACGACGACGTCTGGCTGGCGGTCGAGATCGGCGCCGACGGCGCCCACCTCGGTCGCGACGATGCGCCGGGCGGCTCGCTGGCCGCAGCGCGCGACGCCCTGGGGCCGCAGCGCATCCTCGGCGTTTCCTGCTACAACGAACTTGCCCGCGGCGAGGAAGCCGCCCGCGCCGGCGCCGACTACCTGGCCTTCGGCAGCGTCTTTCCTTCGCGCACCAAACCCGCCGCGGTGCATGCGCCGCTCGAACTGCTGGGCGAGGCAAGACGGCGTTTCGGCCTGCCGGTGGCCGCGATCGGCGGCATCACGCTCGACAACGCGTCCCAGGTGATCGCCGCCGGCGCCGACATGATTGCAGTGGTCAGCGACCTGTTCGACGCGATGGACATCAAGACCCGGGCGCAGGCCTATCAGCAGCTTTTCAGTTGAGCCGCCGCAGGCATTCCATGCGGCACCTGGCGCCGGTAAGATACTGTCCCCCGAACCATTTCAGGATCCATCCATGACGCGCAACGAAGAACTCTTCTCCCGTGCCCAGAAAACCATTCCCGGCGGCGTCAATTCGCCGGTGCGGGCCTTCCGCTCGGTGGGCGGCGCGCCGCGCTTTTTCGCGCGCGGCGAAGGTTCCCGGGTCTGGGATGCCGATGGCAAGTCCTATATCGACTATGTGGGTTCCTGGGGCCCGCTGATCCTCGGCCATGCCGATGCCGATACCGTACGCGCGGTGCAGGAAGCTGCGGCGAAAGGTTTGTCCTTCGGCGCGCCGACCGAAGCCGAGGTCGAACTGGCCGAACTGCTGGTGCAGCGCGTGCCGAGCATGGACATGGTGCGCCTGGTGTCCTCCGGCACCGAGGCCACCATGAGCGCGATCCGGCTGGCGCGCGGCTTTACCGGGCGCGACATGATCGTCAAGTTCGAGGGTTGCTACCACGGTCACGGCGACAGCCTGCTGGTCAAGGCCGGCTCCGGTCTCTTGACTTTCGGCAACCCTTCCTCCGCCGGTGTGCCGGCCGATCTGGCACGGCACACCCTGGTGCTTGACTACAACGATGCGCAGGGCCTGAAGGACGCCTTCCTCAAGAACGTGAAGAGCATCGCCTGCATCATCGTCGAACCGGTCGCCGGCAACATGAACCTGATCGCGCCGAAACCCGAATTCCTCGCCGCGCTGCGCGAGATGTGCACGCTGCACGGCTCGGTGCTGATTTTCGACGAAGTGATGACCGGCTTTCGCGTCGGTCCCGGCTCGGCGCAGGGTCTGTATGGCATCACGCCGGACCTGTCGACCTTCGGCAAGGTGGTCGGCGGTGGCATGCCGCTGGGCGCCTTCGGCGGCCGGCGCGACATCATGGAACAGATCGCACCGCTGGGGCCGGTGTACCAGGCCGGTACGCTGTCGGGCAATCCGCTGTCGGTGGCGGCGGGACTGGTGACGCTGAAGAAGATCGCCGCGCCGGGCTTCTACGAAGCACTGACGGCGAAGACCAAAGCGCTGGTGGATGGGCTTGCCGCGGCGGCAAAACGCCACGGCGTGAAGTTCTCGGCCCAGTCGGTGGGCGGCATGTTCGGCCTGTATTTCGCCGCCACGCCGCCGACGTCTTACGCCGAGGTGATGGCCAGCGACAAGGATGCTTTCAACCGTTTCTTCCACGCCATGCTGGATGCCGGTTTCTACCTCGCACCTTCGGCCTTCGAGGCCGGCTTCGTCTCGGCCGCGCACAGCGATGCCGATATCGCGGCGACCGTGGCGGCGGCCGAGGCGATCTTCGCCCGGGGCTGAACGGGTGGTTCGGGCAAGAGTTGGCGCTGGCGACCCGGTGACACCATGCCGGTACTGACCTCCGCGACAGCGTGGATCGTGCTGCTGGTCGCCGGCCTGTGCGAAGTGGCCTGGGCGATCGGCCTCAAATACACCGAAGGCTTCACGCGTCTGGCGCCCAGCGCCTGGACG
>JAUYSD010000028.1 GCA_030696505.1 Sulfuritalea sp.
AAGACGCGGGTGGTGCCGTCGCCGACCAGCAGCGTGGCGTAGGGCATGGGCTTGGGAGCTTCCATGCCGGGCGAACCGGGCACCATGCCGGGTACCGCCAGCCCGATCGCCTTGGGCTTTTCCTTGAGCAGGCGGCGGATGTCGGCGGCCGGCACATGGCCTTCGATTACATAGCCGGCGACTTTGGCACTGTGGCAGGAACCCAGGCGCTCGGGCATGCCGAGCTTCTTGCGCTGCGCGGGAACGTCGGCGACGTCATGGGTGCTGACCTCGAATCCGTTCTGGCGCATGTGCTCGACCCAGGCGCCGCAGCAACCGCAACTGGGGCTCTTGAAGACGTCGACCTTGGGCGCGCCCTGGGCAAATGCGGCCGAGGCCGAGAGCAGTACGAGGGTAAGGGCGATACGTAGCGGTTTCATGGCGGGGATTCCTTGTGCAGAGGGTCCAGCGCATTCTGCAAATGCCTGCCCGACAGGAAGCTGACGCGCGGATTACATTTATGTAATCTCCAGTGCCCTTCGTTTCCAGCGCCTCGATGTCGATGAATGGGGAGAAGGATGTAAGCGGGCAACAAGCATTCCGACCATGGAAGCCTTGGGCCGAGCTTCCCCGGAATAGTCTTCGGAGGATGACCGGAAGGTGACCGGAAAGTAATTTTGCGGTCAGCGTGCTGTTGGTATTGGCTCTCTAGGATGGCATCACCGTCGGACGAAAAAAAGCACGGCGGAATAAACCCCATCCCACAAGGAGAAAGCCATGAAAACCAAGCTTGTCAAACTGGCCCTGATTGCTGTTCTGAGTACCGCAGGCGCCACGACTGCGTTTGCCCATGATGCCGCCCGCGCCGAGGCGAAACAAATGATCGAGCTGAAGAACGGTTCGACGCTCTATGTCTTCAAGGACGGCAAGATGGCCTTGGAAGATCGGTACGGCCGCGCCACGCGCATAGGTCTCGGCGCAGTGGTGGAAGCCAAGGATGGCCGGCAAATCAAGATGGAGAGTGACGAGGTCGGGCGCCTCGACTCCCTGATCAACGAGGGGCACATCAGCGGATAGGCTCCGACTTTGCGGAACGTGAAGCGGCTGCTTTGGCGGCCGCTTCCGTCTTGAAGTATTGGAAAGCAGCGCACGCGGTTCCTGCCGAAGTTCTGCGTTGCCGGCCGAACAGCCAGCCCTTGCAGTGATAAGGGCTCGGATTAGTTTGCGCGGTCTTGGGCGTTTCCAGGATGTAGGCGCGAGCGCGAAGGCAATGCTTGCGGCCATGGGAATCGATTCCATGCCGCCCCAAACGCACTATCGCATCGCTTGGCCGAGGATGCCGGCCCGCCGGCTTCCTCCTCAACGACTGCGTCGCGCAAGTAGCCGATAGCGATTCCATCGCTGCGCGTCATCGTTTAAGCCTCACTGGTGCGTCAGCGCACAGAAGTCGGCAATACCTCGGCGTAGCTTGGCTGCAACTCTACGGATCCTGCGGCGTTGCGGTTCTGCGCTGCTGGCAGCTGCAGTGCTGAAGGAAGCTGTGGAGGGTGGCTTGTGTTGCCCGGATCAATCGGATGACATGGGCAATTTAGGTCGAGCGCGCCGTTTGCGAAAATGGTCCGCCGATTTGATCGATTTCGCTCGGGAGCACTCATGAAAACCTTGCTTGCTGTTGGTACGGTGTCGCTGCTGGCCACCGGTGTCGCTTTGGCGCAGAACGGAAACATGATGAATGGTGGCTCGTCCGGCGCTGGCTGGATGAATGGCTACGGCGGGTACGGCGGAATCGGGGGGCCGATCTTGCTCATCGTGGTCGTCGCCCTGGTTGTATGGGTCGTTCAGCGAAACGGCAAGTAGCCGTGCCCGAAAGTCCTGGATTGCCGCAATTGCCATTTACGAAATTATTGATTCATTGAACCCTACAGGGTAGACCATCATGAAAACCTCACTACTCGTTGCCGCAATGTTTGGCTGCACATTGTCAGTCCCCGTTGTCTCTGCCCAGGAAACCAACCTGTCCGCCAGACCGGCGATGAGCATGGACATGGACAAGAAAATGCCGCAGATGCATGAGAACATGAAGAAGATGCAGCAGCAGATGGAACAGCTCAAGGTCACAAGCGATCCGGCTGAACGCGAGAAGCTGATGCGGCAGCACATGCAGACCATGCAGGAAAACATGATGACCATGCGTGGCATGGGCGGCATGATGATGCAGGGCTCGACCGGGCACGGCGGGATGCAGCATGGTGCGGCCGGGTCGAACGCGATGAAGCACTCGATGATGGCGGGAATCGACAGCATGCAAACCATGCCCATGTCCGGCGAAACCGACAAGGACTTCGCGATGATGATGAGGGTGCATCATCAGCAAGCCCTGGACATGGCGCAGGTGGAACTCGATCAGGGCAAGTCGCCGGCCATGAAGGCGATGGCACGCAAGATCATTTCCGCGCAGAAGAAAGAAATTGCCCAGCTCGATCAGTGGCTCGCAAAGCAGAAGTGATTTATCGAACGGCGTGACGCGAGCCGTGCGGTGACGCCATACGACTGTCGAGCTGCCGCAGGTGACTTTGCATGATGGGCGATCCTGCAGCAGTAAGGGGCCCCGGACCAACACTGACGCATGCTTTTTCCGTACCGTGCTGCCAGCACCGACTTTCGCGGGGCGCCGCGATTCCGGCAGAACGTCGATGCCAAACACTTCCTCACCGCAAGCTGACACGTCGATTACATTTCTGTAATCTCGGCCTGGCGTCGATGCTGCGGGCGCACAATCGCGGCATCGCAACGGGTGGGAAAGGGCAATGAAGCTTCTGGTGGTGGAAGACGAGCCGAAAACCGGCGACTACCTCAGGCAGGGGCTGGTCGAGGCCGGCTTTGTCGTCGATCTGGCGCGTGACGGGGTGGATGGCCTGCATCTGGGCGAAACCGGCGACTATGACCTGGCGATACTCGACGTCATGCTGCCGAGGCTGGACGGCTGGCAGGTGCTGGCTGGACTGCGTCGCGCCGGGCGCGAGATGCCGGTGCTGTTCCTCACCGCGCGCGACCAGGTCGAGGACCGGGTCAAGGGGCTGGAACTCGGCGCCGACGATTATCTGGTCAAGCCCTTCGCCTTCGCCGAACTGCTGGCCCGCGTGCGCACCCTGCTGCGTCGCGGCAGCCGCAGCCAGGAGCCGCAGCAGATGCGCGCGGCGGACCTGGAGCTGGATCTGCTGCGGCGGCGCGCTTCGCGCGGCGGCCGCCAGATCGACCTCACGGCCAAGGAGTTCGCGCTGCTGGAACTCCTGCTGCGGCGCCAGGGCGAAGTCCTGCCGCGCTCCCTGATCGCCTCGCAGGTGTGGGACATGAATTTCGACAGCGACACCAATGTCATCGAGGTGGCGATGCGCCGCCTGCGCGCCAAGATCGACGACGGCTTCGAGCCGAAGCTGATCCGCACCGTGCGCGGCATGGGTTATGTGCTGGAGGTGGATGCGGCATGAGGCGCAACACGTCGATCACGGCGCGCCTGACCCTGCTCTTCGCCGCCGTGTCGACGGCCGTGCTGCTGGCGCTGGGCCTGCTGATCGGCAATGCGGTGGAACAGCACTTCGTCGAACAGGACATGGAGGTGCTGAGCGGCAAGACGCAACTGGCCGCCAACCTGTTGGCGCAGTTGCGCTCGCCGGCGGATTCGGACGCCCTGTTGCGCCAGTTGGACGATTCGCTGGTCGGCCATCACGGGCTGGCCGTCATGGTCCTGGATGGCGACGGCAAGCGCGTGTTTGCGACACCGAATGCAGCGTTTCCGGACGCGTTGCTGCAGCCGGCGGCGGCCGGCGGCAAGCCGCTGTCCTGGACGCTGGGCGGGCAACCCTGGCGCGGCTTCGCCACGCTGCTGCCGACCGGCAGCCGCCAGTTGCCGCCGATGCTGGTCGCCGTGGCGGTCGACATTTCCCATCATGAGCACTTCATGGAATCCTTCCGTCGCCGGCTGTGGCTGTTTGTCGCCATTGCCGCGGCCCTGGTCGGCTTGCTCGGCTGGGTCGTGGTGCGGCGCGGCCTGGCGCCGCTGCAGGCGATGCGCGCACGCGCCGCGGGCGTCACGGCCAACCGCCTCGACACCCGCTTGAGCCTGGACGCGGTGCCGGTCGAACTGGCCGAACTGGCCGAGACCCTGAACGAGATGCTGGCCCGCCTCGAGGATTCCTTTCAGCGCCTGAAGGATTTCTCGTCGGACCTGGCCCACGAACTGCGCACGCCGATCAGCAATCTGATGACGCAGACCCAAGTGGCGCTGACGCGGGCACGCAGCACGGACGAATATCGCGAGGTGCTGGCGTCGAATGCCGAAGAATACGAGCGCCTGGCGCGCATGGTCGGCGACATGCTGTTCCTCGCGCAGGCCGACCACGGGCTGGTGGTGCCAAGACGGGAACCGGTCGATCTGGCAGTGCAGGTGCGGGAACTGTTCGACTTCTTCGATGCGCTGGCCGAGGAAAAAGGCCTGCAGCTAGCGCTGACCGGCAGCGGCCAGGTCTCGGGCGACAAGCTGATGCTGCGGCGGGCGCTGGCCAACCTGATTTCCAACGCGATCCGGCACACGCCGGCGGGCGGCAGCATCCGGGTCGCCATCGAGGCCTGCAGCGAGGGCGCCAAACTGACCGTGACGAATTCCGGCGAGCCGATTCCGCAGGAACAGATGTCGCGGATTTTCGACCGCTTCTATCGCGGCGATGCTTCGCACCATGGCGGCGGCGAAGGCGCCGGGTTGGGCCTGGCGATCACCCGTTCGATCATTCGCGCCCACGGCGGGGACATCTCCGTCAGGTCGGGTGTCGAGGGCGTGTGTTTCGAGTTGCGCATGGCATGAGCGGCGCCGCGACAGAGTTCCGAATGCTTGTTGTCACAGGAGAGTTTTTCATGAAACAGCTTGTTCTGCGCGCCGCGATGGCGCTTGCTTTTGCATCCTTCCTGCAACCGGTCATCGCCATGGATCATGCCGCGCTTGCCGCCCCGGCGGCGAAGGCAGCCAGCCAGCCCATGTCCGCAGGCACCGTCAGGCGGCTCAACAAGGCTGCCGGCAGCATCACGATCAGCCACGGTCCGATCGAGAACCTGGGCATGGGGGCCATGACCATGACCTTCACTTTCAAGCCGGGCGTAGTGCCGGCGTCGGTCAAGGAGGGCGACAAGGTGCGCTTCCGTGCCGAGGAAAAGGACGGCCAGTACACCGTCGTCCGCGTGGTACCGGCGAAGTAGTGCCATGCGTGCCGCCCGCATCCTGATTGCGCTGCTGTTTGCGGCCGGGCCTGCGCCTGCCGCCGAACAGTTGATCGGCGGCGAGGTCGAAAGCCTGCTCGAGTTCGCCCGCAGCCGCCATCCCGAGTTCGCCGCGCTGCGCGCCGAGGCCGAGGCTGCGACGGCGAAGGTCGAGCCGGCCGGCGCCTTGCCCGACCCGATGCTGCGCACCGAGTTGCGCGACGTCACCAACGAGGGTCAGGACGCCAGCGGCAACATCCTGCCACCGCGCATCGGTGGCGCGCGCTACACCTTCAGCCAGGCGTTGCCCTGGTTCGGCAAGCGCGACCTGCGCCGCGGCGTGGCCGGCGCTGTTGCCGACGAGGCAGAGGCGCGCGCGCGCGGCGGCTGGATCGAGCTGGCGACGAAGATCAAGCTGACCTACGCCCAGCATCACGTGCATCTGACCAGCATCCGCTATGCGCAGGAGAACCTCGACCTGATGCGGCGCGTCGCCGAGATCGCCCGCACCCGCTACGCCAGCGGTTTCGGCAGCCAGCAGGACGCCTTGCGCGCGCAATCCGAGATCATCGCCATGGAAACCGACCTGGTGATGCTCGAAGGCGAAAGC
>JAUYSD010000042.1 GCA_030696505.1 Sulfuritalea sp.
CCGATGCGCCGGCTGCGCACGGCGGCCTGCTCGTCGGGCGAGAGCGTGGTGACGTCGCGGCCTTCGAGATGGTAGGAACCCGCATCGGGATGATCGAGCAAGCCCAGCAGATTGAGCAGCGTCGATTTGCCTGAACCCGACGGCCCCATGATCGCCACGTATTCGCCCGCGTCGATGGCGACATCGAGCCCGGTCAGCGCATGCACCACGCTGTCGCCCAAATGGAAGACGCGCTCGATGCCGGCGAGCTGTATCACCGCCATGCTATTTCGATTTTTCGTTGGCCGTGGCCGCCGTGGCCCGAGCGCCAACTTTCACGCCCTCGCGTTCGAGCGAGGTGACGATGCGCTCGCCCTCGGCCAGGCCCTCGACGATTTCCGTGAACTCCCAGTTGGCGGTGCCGATCTTGACCTTGCGCTCTTCGAGCTTGCCGCTTTCCGCGTTCAGTACCATCACGCGGTTGCCCTCGATCAACGCCGCGGTAGGTACCCGCAGCACTTTGGTGCGCGTGGCGAGCACGATCTCGACGTCGGCGCTGTAGCCGACCAGCAGGCCACCGCTCGCCGGCATGTCGAAATCCACCTCGACATCGACCGTGCGCGCCTGCTTCTCGACCGCCAGCACATAGGGCGCGACGCGCCGCACCTTGCCCTGCAAAGGCTGTTTGGGCAGGGCATCGAGCGTGACGCGCACCGGCAGGCCGGCCTTGATCTTCGGCGCATCGATTTCATCCATCGGTGCGTTGATGTAAAGACAGGAATCGTCGATCAGGTCGATCGCCGGCGGCGTCGGCACGCCCGGCGGCGAAGGTGTCGAATATTCGCCCAACTCGCCGACGATGTTCGCCACGGTGCCGTCGAAGGGCGCATACAGCGTCATGCGGCCCTGCTCGACCTTGGTCACGCCGACCCGCGCCGAGGCCTGGGTGACATCGGCGCGCGCCGTTTCACAGGCTGCGCTGCGGGCATCGGCCTCGCTCTTCGCGGCATCCTCGCGCGCATCCGAAACGAAGCCCTTGTTCTTCAACGAAGTCTGGCGCTCGGCTTCGCGGCGCGAACTGGCCGCCGTCGTGCATACCTCCTTGACCCGCTGCGCGGACACCGCGCGCTGGGCTTCGGCCAGGGTCTGCTGCGCCTTCTGGTCGTCGTTCCAGAGCTTCATCAGCAGTTGGCCCTTCTTCACCCGGTCGCCTTCCTTGACGCCGAGGAATTCGATGCGGCCGCCCATGATGGTCGACAGCTTGGTGCGCTGACAGGCTTCGACCGTGCCGGCACGGGTATTGACCACCGTGGACTCGACGTTGCCGCGATCGACGGACTTCAGCACCACGCTGATCGGCTTGGCCCGCGTGGTCCATAGATAGCCGCCAATGACGAGGATCAGAAGCAGTGCCGCCGGCAGCATGCGGCGCAACAAAAAGGATGTATTCATGGCGTGTGATTATGCCGTGTTTGCCGCGCCCGCGCCCTTCCCCGGAAGGGCATTGAGCGCTAACTTAAGTGTGTCGGCGCATTTCTCCCTCCCCTTCAAGGGGAGGGTCGGGGTGGGGATGGGGTTCAGCGCGGCACGGCGACCGCTTCGATCCACGGCTCCAGGCGCTGGCCGAAGGCGATGGTGGCCTCGAAGCGCGCGCCGGGCTCGCCGGTGTTGCGCCGCGGGCTCTGCAGCGCCGGTTCCAGCGCCGGGCGCAGGGCGTGCGGTACGTTGATCTGCGACACCGCGAGGGCGCTGAGATAGCCGCCGATGCGGGTCTGCTTGTCCCGCGTCACCGTGCGCGGGCGCAGCGTGGCCTTGACGATCAGGTAACGGCCGCGATCCGGATACTTCGCGCGCAGGGCCGCGCGGTCCAGCCCGGCATCGATGGCGAACAGCCGGCTGTTCAGGTTCTCCTCGCGCTTCAGCTGTTCCTCGGCGCGCCTGGCCTTGGCGGCAAACTCCTTGCTGTCGGCATTGGCCAGCAGCGCCGCCTCGTGGCGCGCGGCATTTTGCCGCGTCCGCTCCAGCGCCTGCTGCCAGGTCGGGCCGCCCAGTTCGAGCACCAGCAGCACTTCGCGCGGCAATTGGCGCTCGAAGCGGCGGCGCTCGGCCTGATCGGCGGCCGCGGCCGCGGTATCGAAGCCCAGCGCCGCCATGCGCGACTCGTCGAGCCAGTCCGGCGTGCCGCCATTGGCGCCGAAACCCGAACCGAAATATTCGCCCGTGCTGGTTTCGATCACGCGCCAGTTCAGCGCCAGCGCCAGGCCGCTGTTCTCCCTGACCATGGCGCCACGCCAGGGCATGGACAGTTCGCGTTGCGAAAGCGTCATGCGGCTGTCGGCCTCGCCGCTGCGATTCAGATAGACGCCGGTCAGCGCCACGGCATTGGCCAGCAGGATCAGCGCCGCACCGGCCGCCAGGACTTTCCAGGGCGTGAGCTTCATGGCGCGCCCTCCATGACGCCGCGCCCGATGCGGCGCAGGCGCTTCAACACCAGCAGGATCAGGATCGCGGCCAGGCCGAGCACCAGGAAGAACAGGTACTTCGGCATGATCTCCCACCACCAGTCGAAGAACTTGGTGTAGAGAAAGATGACGAAGAAAGTGATGCCGGTATTGACCGTATCCGGCCACTGCCGACGCGCGCCGATCCAGATCGCCAGGGCGCTGGCGACGAAGCCGGCGAGTTCGTAGATGCCCTCGATGTTGCGTATTTCGATGTCGTGGTTGGCCAGGTAGCTGCCGTATCCCCAGTGGCCCAGCACCAGCATCGGCAGCAGCAGGCTGAGCAGGCCGAAGATCCGGTAGATGGCGGCGAAGCCCGACAGGCGGCGGTGTTCCGTCAGCGCCGGGACGGCGAACAGCAGCGCCGCGACCGGGAAGAAATTCTCCGGCCGCTCGCCGAAATGCAGCCAGTAGATGCCGCCCCACTCGCCCACGCGCGCGGCGACGAAGGCGATCACGCAGCAGATGCCCGCCGCCAGCAGCAGACGCAGGTCGCAGGCATAGGCCAGCAGCAAGGCCAGCGCCGCCCAGGGCAACAGGGCCCGGTCGGTCGGCGTGATATTGAAGATCTGGCCGAGCATGGTCAGGTTCAGCACGAAGCAGGCGAAGGCCACCATCGCCGCCAGCTTGGTGAAATAGCCCGAGGTATCGCGGGTCTGGATCCACACCGTCAGTCCGAGGCTGGCCAGCGCCGCGCCGAGCAGGATCGCGACTTGCGCGGTCTCGTCGAAATTGCCCCAGAACTGGTAGAAAAGGAAGAACACGCTGGCCGCCAGCGCCAGCGCGCCGAGGAAGGAGGCCACGCGCATGCCCAGCGACAACTGCCTGGCCTGCGCGTCGCGGTCGATGTCGAAGCGCCCGGCGAAGCCCGCCAGCAAGGCCGCATGGTGCTCGCGCAGCGCCTGCTGCTGGGCCGCATCGAGGCGCAGCACGCCTTCGCTGTCGAGGCGCGCCAGCTCGACCTGGAAGATCGCGATCTCGTCGGCGCGTCGCTGCGCCTCACTGCGTATAGGGTCATTCATGGCCGGCGATTATGCCGCGTTTGTTAGAATCCGGCTCTCTTTCACCGATTCGACGATATACATTGCAATGGTAAAAATCTTCGGCATCAAGAATTGCGACACCATGAAGAAGGCATTCGCCTGGTGCGATTCCAACGGCATCAGCTACGAGTTCCACGACTACAAGAAACTCGGCGTGCCGCACGATCGCCTGGTGCAGTGGTGCCGCGCCATGGGCTGGCAGACGCTGGTCAATACCAAGGGCCCGACCTGGCGCAAGCTGACGCCCGAACAGCAGGCGATCACCACGCAGGGACAGGCCGTGGCGCTGATGATGGAACACCCCAGCGTGATCCGCCGCCCGGTGGTGGAGAACGACGCCGGGCAGTACTTGGTGGGTTTCGACCCGACCATGTTCGACAGCTTCGTGCGCTGATGGATCAGGTGCACGGCTTTCTGCTCGAAGACCTCGACATCCGCGGCGCGCTGGTGCAGCTCGGCCCGTCCTGGGCGGCGATCGCCGCGCGGCGCAACTATGCGGCGCCGGTGCGCGACCTGCTCGGCGAACTGGCCGCCGTCACGGCGCTGATCGGCAGCAACCTGAAGACCCCCGGACGCCTGAGCTTCCAGGTGCAGGGCCACGGCCCGGTGTCGATGCTGGTGATGGACTGCAACGAACAACTGCATCTGCGCGGCATGGCCAAAAGCGAGCTGGCGGCCGACGCCGAAGCCCATGTCGGCGGCGTCGCCGACCTGCTCGGCGACGGCCGGCTGGTGCTGACCCTGCAGCCGCAATCGGCACAGACGCCCTACCAGAGCGTGGTGCCGCTGCTGGGCAACACCCTGGCGACGATCTTCGAACACTACCTGGCGCAGTCCGAGCAGCAGCCGGCGCGGCTGTGGCTGGCGGCCACCGCCGACACCGCCTGCGGCCTGTTCCTGCAGAAGCTGCCGGGCGCCGACCTGCGCGACGCCGACGGCTGGAACCGCATCGAGCAGCTCGCCGCCACGGTGCGCCCCGAGGAACTCGCGCTGCCACCCGAAATCCTGCTGACCCGGCTCTTCGCCGAGGAAACCGTGCGCCTGTATCCCGCGCGCCAGGCTGCCTGGCACTGTCCGCGCGACGAGGAGAAGGTGCGCAACATGCTGCTCTCGCTGGGCCGCGAGGAAGTCGAGTCCATGCTGGCCGACGCCGAGGCGATCGCCATCGAGGACGAGATCTGCGGCCACGAATACCGCTTCGGGCCCGAGATCGTCGACGAGCTGTTCCCGCCCAGCGGCCGTATCCTGCATTGAACATCGACATCAGCGAGGAAGCCGGCGTCCGCTACCTGCATTTCGGTTCGAGCTGGGTGCAGGGCGCGATGCGCATCGCGCGGCCCTTTGCGCTGGAGCTCGACTACACGCGCGAAATGATGACGCCGCTGCTGCTGCGCGGCGACGACTGGCCGCGCAAGGTTCTGCAGATCGGCCTCGGCGCGGCCTCGGTGACCAAGTTCCTGTATCGCCACCGGCCGCAAGCCAGGCTCACGGTGGTCGAAATCGAGCCGCGCGTGGCCGCCGCCGCGCGGCAGTTCTTCAAGCTGCCCGAGGACGAGCAGCGCATCGACATCCGCTACGGCGACGGCGCCGACTTCGTCATCGAAAGCCGGCAGCGCTACGACCTGATCCTGGTCGACGGCTTCGATGCCGACGCCCGCACCGGCCGCCTCGACACCCTGCCCTTCTATCTCGACTGCCGCGCCCGGCTCGCCGACGACGGCCTGCTGTGTGTGAACCTGCTGTCGCGGCGCAAGGATTTCGGCAAGAGCGTCAAGCGCCTCGAAGAAGCCTTCGCCGGCCGCGCCATCGCCTTTCCCTCCTGCGACAGCGGCAATGCCATCGCGCTGGGCGCCGTCGGCGGGTCGCCAGCGCCATCCCGCAAGGGGATACCGCTTCGCATAACTATCGACGAACTCAAGGCAGCCGCGCAGCAATTGAAAAGCGACAGCGGACTCAATCTGCTGCCGACCCTGGCCCGCCTCGCGCAGTCGCGGCACCTGGCCGGCGGCACGCTGCAGCTCTGAGACCGCGATGACGCCGGCACAACGCAACCATCGCCGCGGCACCATCTACATGCTGCTGGTGATCGCCATCTGGGGCGGCTTCCTGCCGGTCGGCAAATCGGCGCTGCAAATGGTCGATCCCTACTGGCTGACGGCAATGCGCTACGGCACCGCGGCCCTGATCTTCATCGGCCTGCTCTGGGTGCGCGAAGGCCGCGCCGCGCTCCGCACCGACGGCCAGTTCTGGAAAATCGTGCTGTTCGGCAGCCTTGGCTTCGCCGGCTTCGGCGTCTGCCTGTTCGAAGGCCTCAAGCTGACGCGGCCCGAAATCAGCGGCATGATCCTCGCGCTGGGCCCGATCCAGGTCGCGCTGTTCCAGTGGTGGCGCACGCACCGCCGGCCCGACAACTTCACGCTCGCGGCGATCGCGCTGGCCCTGGTCGGCGAACTGTTCGTCATCACCTCGGGCGAACTCGCGCGCCTCACCGGCGGCGACGCGCGAGGCAACGGCCTGGTGTTCCTCGCCTCGCTGTTCTGGACCGCCTACACCCTGGGCGGGCAGCAGTTCCCCGGCTGGTCGCCGGTGCGCTATACCGCGCTGTCCTGTGCGCTGGGCTGGTTCGCCATCATGGCCGCGGTTGCCATCGCCACCCTGGCCGGCCACAGCCAGCCGCCGCGCGCCGAGCAATTGCTCGCCGTGTGGCCGCAGCTCGCCTTCATCATCCTCTGCGTCTCGGTCTTCGGCATCCTGTTCTGGAACATGGGCGTGGCCAAACTCGGCCCTCTCAACGCCGGCCTGTTCGCCAACTTCACCCCTGTCATCACCTACCTGATCGCCATCGCCCAGGGCCGAATCCCCGGCGCCCTCGAACTGATGGGCGCCGCCATTGTGCTGATCGCCCTGATCGCCAACAACCGCCACCAGCGCAGCAAGGTCGGCCGCCTCGAAGTCTGAACAAGAGTTGGCGCTGGCGCCACGGCGACAAGCCGCAGCGCAACCGCGGTCATGTCCGTTGTTGCCATGCCCGCCATAGCGGAAGTGGACGCCGGTTTGCCGATTGCGTATCCTGAATGGGAACTCCGGGGGCTTCACGCTCGCGCCCCACCAAAAGGATTATTCGACGACATGACTCGCGCTCATCGGGCAATTTCATCTAGAGATAGTCGGTTCGCGTGGATCGCCGCGCTATGCGACGGTTGCATAGCCCGTTTGCATGCTACTTCGTAGGCGACATCACATTTGCCCCTTCTACAAGCCTTGAGGCCTTCATGGCATCACCACTCTCCGACCTTGACGAACTAGTGCTGAGTTGTCGCGATGACAAAGCGAAAGCATATCTATCTGAGGCAGTGGCCAGTTACAAGGCTGGTGCATTTCGAGCAGCAATTGTCGGAACTTGGATCGCCGTTTGTTTTGATTTCATCGACAAACTTCGCGAGCTATCCCTTTCCGGTGACAAGGAAGCAGACCGTCAGGTTGAGGAACTCGAAAAAACGCGAAAGTCCGGTGACATAGCAAAGGCACTAAAGTTCGAGAAGGAAATGCTTGGGCTTGCACGCGACAAGTTTGAGTTAATTTCCCATCTGGAATACATTGACTTAGAGCGACTTCAGGCTGATCGAAACAGGTGCGCCCACCCTTCATTGGTTTCAGAAGAGCAAGCGTATTTGCCTTCTGCAGAACTCGCGCGCGCACACATTCATGCCGCAGTAACGCATCTGCTTCAGCAGAGGTGGCCCCATTCCTTAGGACAGAATTTGCTGGTTTCTTAAGTGAACCCTCTGCGGTTACGAGTTATCCACGGGGCGGCTTGCCGAAGGTCCTTCTAGACCGTAGGCGAGCAGCA
>JAUYSD010000094.1 GCA_030696505.1 Sulfuritalea sp.
GCGCAGCAGGCGCTGCGAATCGGCATCGTGTCCCAGCGTGCCGAACACCTTCACGATACGCGCGCGGTACTCCCAGCAGACGGCGAGGATCGCGCCCGACTGGATCACGATTTCGAACAGCTTGCCCTTCTCGTCGTTGAAGTGCAGCAGATCGCCGGCGAGGATCAGATGGCCGGTAGAGGAGACCGGCAGGAATTCGGTAAAACCTTCGACCAGGCCGAGAATCAGCGCCTGCAGCAGCGGGTGGAAGTCCATGAATTTGGCCGGGCGCCAGTGGTGGCTTGGTGCGGCAGGGGTTAAGGGGGCTAAGTCTAGCATGGCGGCCCTGCTGAAATTGTGGCTCCGCGTACTGCGGTGCGGGACATCCTGTCGCAGGGGAAGTGCGGTAATTGTTTACTGCGGAAGTGGGTTTAACACGGCTGAAGTTATACAAACCCAAACTGGGTAGAACGTGTTGCCAATAATAGGGATGGTGTTATTCTTCGACCGCCGCCGAAAGACTTTGCTGAATTGTTGATTTATAAAATAAAAACTTGTTCCCTATACGGCGATCGCCATAATACCGCGATCGCCGTATTGCCCTTTTTGGCTGTAGAGGATTACGCTACGGCTATGTAGAGGATTGCGCTGTACGTTAATTTTCTGTCTCTCCCTTTCCTACTTCCCTAATCCTGTCGGAGTCCGCACATGAGCACCTCAAACAACCCAAACTCCTCGAACAACGACGCTGTTGTAACCAAGAGTGGCGGAGCGGGAGGGGGCGATCCCTCGGCGAATATCGCCGGCAGGGCGCAACACGCAGCAGGTAAGGCTGTGCAATCCGCCACAGCGGCGAAGGCGATTGCCGGACAGGCGGATCTGGCGGGACTCGGCACGCCCAATGAGGCGGCCCTGCAACTCCCGAAGAACGGCGAGAAGCAGATTGCCCGGCGCAAAAAGAAGGAAGACGACGAGCAGCAGGCTGATCGATCGGCGGACGGCGCCGATACGGCATCCGGTGAGGGTGTCGATCCGGCCGCAACGCTTTCGGATGACACGCTTATGCTCGCCCAGGCCGACACGGGCGGGGGTGCGGGAACTACCGCCGCCGGCGGCACAACCGCGAGCGGTACCGGGACGGCAGCAGGCACGGGCGCGACTGCGGGTACCGAAGCAGCAGGGGCAGCTGCAACCACGGCAGCGGGCATGTCGACGGCTGGAATGCTGGCGGTAGCTGCCGTCGCGGTCGGTGTGGCGGCTGGCGCAGGTGGCGGTGGCGGTACCACGTCATCGGCTCCCGCCGCGCCAGCTCCCGATACGACCGCCCCGGTCATTCAGTCCGTGAGCGCCCAGGCCGGCACAGTGGTACTGACCTACAACGAGGCACTGGATGCGGTGAATGTTCCCGTTCCCGGCAACTTCGCGGTGACCGTCAATGGGGCTCCCAATGTCGTGACCGGCGTAGCGGTGGGCGGGGTGGGCGGCACCAAGGTTATCCTGACGCTGACGACACCCGTTGTTACCGGGGATACCGTGAACGTCACCTATACCGATCCGACCGGTGCCAACGATGTCGCCGCGATTCAGGATGCCGCCGGCAACGATGCAATCGGCTTCACCACGGGTGTGGTCGCCGACGGTTATATCCGCGGCGCGCAAATTTACATCGATACCAACAACAACGGTTTGCCCGATGCCAGCGAGGCACTGGCCGGGGTCGTGACTAATGCCAACGGCAATTTCATTCTGCCGGCGGGAGCGCCAGTCGGTGTCATCATGGCTACCGGCGGCGTCAACATCGATACCGGTGTGCCCAATACCATGGTGTTCAAGGCGCCGGCCGGGGCGACCGTGATTTCACCGCTGACCACCCTCGTTCAAACCATGATTGCCCAAAACCCGGGCACCAGCGTGGCAACTGCCTCGGCCGCCGTCGTTACGGCGCTCGGTTTGGCGGGCGGTACCGACCTGACGACCTACGACCCGCTTGCGGCCCTGGCAGCCAACGCGGGTGACGCAGCGGCCCTGACGATCCAGAAAGCGGCTGCTCAGGTAGCCACCCTGGTTGATCTGGCTTCGGATGCGCCAGCCGTCGGCACCACCAGCACACAGACGGCGGCAACGGTGATCAGCAATATCGTCACGCAGATCGGCGATCCCACTGCCCCGACAGTCATCAGTCTGACCGACATCGTCGTAATTACGGCGGCCCTGGGAACGGCGTCGACCGCCAATGCCACAACCATCGACACGCAACTGACGACGATCGACACCGCCGTAAACCTCGGTGCCGTGACTACCGCCCAGGCCACCGCGCTGGATACCACCCCTCCCGCCGCACCGACGTCGCTTACCTTGACGGGCACCGTGTCCGATACCGGCACCACCGGCGACAACATGACCAACGATTCCACGCCGGTCGTGCGCGTCAGCTTCAACAATACCGCGACCGATGGTACTGCAGTGGTTATTGGCAACACGGTGACGGTGTACGAGGGCGCAACCGCAGTAGGCACCGCCACGCTAGGCACGACCGACGTTACCAATGGTTACGTCGACGTTACGCTGACTACCACCCTGGCAGGGGACGGCAGCCATTCCCTGACTGCCAAGGTCGCCGACATCGTTCCCAATACTTCCACGGCGTCCACCACCTACGCCCTGACCCTGGATACCGTGGCTCCGACCACGGCACCGACTGTCGCCCTGACTTCCGACACGGGCAGCAGCAATTCCGATGGCATCACCAAGATCGGTACGCTCGTGGTCGGTGGTATAGGTACCGGCAACACTGCGCAGTACAGCATCGACGCCGGCACCACATGGACGTCCAGCTTCACCGCTGCCGCTGGGGTCAACAATGTCCTGGTTCGGCAGATAGACGCCGCGGGGAACGGCAGCCCGACGGCAAGCGTGAGCTTTACCTATGACACAACCATCGCCATCCCGACCATCGCCCTGACGACAAACAGCGCCAGCACCACCGACTCCATCAGCAATGACGCCGCACTCACCTTGAGCGCTGCTGCCGGCGACGTCACGCGCAGCATCACGATCAACGGCGGCACGGCCAGCGGCAGCTACACGGCGCCGACGACGGACGGTTCCTATACGGTCGTGGTGACCGATACCGACACTGCAGGCAATACCGCCAATGCAACGCTGACTTTTACGTTCGACACCACTGACCCCGCCTTTACCAGTGGCACAGCCGCGAACTTTGCCGAGAACGGCACCGGCACCGCCTATACCGCGGTGGCAAGCGACACCAACCTCGTCACGTCGTACGCGATCAGCGGCGGCGCCGATGCCGCGCTGTTCAACATCAACGCCACGACCGGTGCCGTCACCTTCATTGCGGCGCCGAATTTCGAGGCGCCCACCGACGCCGGCGGCGACAATGTCTATAACCTCACGTTGACCGCAACCGATACTGCCGGCAACACTACGGTCGGCGCTCTTGCCGTCGCGATCACGGTGACCAACGCGAACGAAGCGCCGACCCTGACCAGCGGCGCGACCGCGAGCTTTGCCGAGAACGCCGTGGGCACGGTGTATACGGCGACGGCGACCGATCCGGACGCCGGCACGACCTTCACCTACGCCTTGGGCGGCACCGATGCCGCGCGCTTCGCCATCAACAGCGGCAGCGGTGTCGTGACCTTCGCCACGGCGCCGAACTTCGAGGCGGCCACGGACAGCGGCGCCGACAACGTGTACAACATCACGGTCACCGCCTCGGACGGTGCGCTGACGACCGCGGCCCAGGCCGTGGCCATCACCGTGACCAACGTCAACGAAACGCCGGTGATCAC
>JAUYSD010000115.1 GCA_030696505.1 Sulfuritalea sp.
TTTCCTGCAGAAGGGCGAATCGGTGCGCGACGTCGAGGTGCGCGCGATGATCCCGGTCAACCTGCGCACGGCCAAGCACGAGGGCACGCTGGGCAACCGCTTCGGCCTCGGCACGCTGTCGCTGCCGGTGCATGAGGGCAATCCCTTCGCGCGCCTGTTCCTGGTGCGCCAGCGCATGAACGAACTCAAGGGTTCCTACCAGCCGCCGCTGACGATGGCCCTGCTCGGCGCGGTCGGCATCGCGCCGAAAATTCTGCAGCAGCAGTTCCTCGACATCCTGGCGGCCAAGGCCAGCACCGTGATGACCAACGTGCCCGGCCCCAGGCAGCCGCTCTACCTGGCCGGTTCGCGCCTCGACGAGCTGATGTTCTGGGTGCCGCAATCGGGTGACATAGGCATCGGCGTTTCGATCCTGAGCTACAACGACAACGTCCAGTTCGGCCTGATCACCGACCGCAATTTCGTGCCGGACCCGGAAACCATCGCGCCGCTGTTCGCCGCCGAGTTTGAAAAAATGCTGCTGGCACTGCTGATGCTGGACTGGGATCAGCCCTTCGATGCGGCGCAGGTCGAACAGCAGTTGTTCGGCAAGCTGCTCGCACCGCCGCTCAGTGCCGCGGGCGCGAAGCCCAAGACCCCGGCGCGGCCGCGCAAGACGGCGCAAGCCAAACCCGCGGCCAGGCCGGCAGCCGCGGTCCGTCCCGGAAAAACTGCGGCGGCCAGCGCCCCAACGCCTGCGGCAGTGCCGGCAGCGGCAGCCGCAACCAGGGTGCCGAAGCGTTTCCGCAACCTCGCCTAGCCTGCTTTAATCCTCCAGTTCCGACTTGGCCAGCTCGACGTCGAGCCTTTCCATGGCATCGACCGGAGTCGCCGCCGCGGCCTTTTCGTAGAGCTTGACGGCTTCGTCCATGCGAGCCTGGCCGAACAGCATGACCAGTGCATTGGCGTATTCGATGCAGGCGATGGCGGAATCGGGTGCGAGCTTCAACGCCGTCTCGAAGTGCTTGACCGCCACGTCCTTGCTCGCGCCGTAGGTCAGCTTGCCGATCATGGCGCCGACCTTGTCCACCACCTCGGCATGGTAGGCGCCCAGCGCGCTGTGCGCGTCGGCATGCTTGGGGTCGAGCTTGATGGCGGTTTCCAGCGCGGCCTTGATCTTGCCGCCGAGGCCCTGCGCCAGCGCCTTGATCACCGAGATGCCCTGGCTGTAGCGGCCCAGCGCATAGGCCTGGATGTAATAGGCATTGGCGTTCCTCGGCTGCGCCTGCTGCAGTTCCTCGCAGCGCTCGGATATTTCCTGGAACAGCGTCAGCTTGCGCTTGTCGTCCGCCTCCAGGTAGTTGGCATAAATCATCGCCGCCTTGTTGGCCGCGTTGTAGCCGTCGAGACCGGCCGCCAGTCCCGCCTCCAGGGCCTTGTGGAACTCGCCCTGATGATGCAGGCGCCAGGCCTCCTGCACGGCGGCGTCGGCCGGGAAGGCTTCGCGGTCGCCGCGATGCAGGCGTTCCCAGTTCTTCTTCAGTGCCGCGCCGCTGAAAACATAAGCCTTGTCCGCATACGGAAATTTCTTCCAGGCCGCCTTTGCCATGATGGGTCTCCTCCGCTCAGTCAGTTAGGTAGTTTTTCGACAACTCCACGAACAGCTCGCGCGAATGTCCCGTCAGATAAGGCGCGGCGAGCGCCATGACCTGGAAGGCGCCGCGCGCCAGGCTCTTGCCGTCGATCTTTTTGCGCGGGTCGCTGACGAACTCGAAGGACAGCCAGTAAGTCGCCACCACGGTCATGTTGATCGCCAGCGCCTGGATTTCCGCCGGGCTGGCCCGCATGTCGCCGGTCGACACCAGGCCGCGGCAGATCACCGCGGCGGTGTGAACCTTATGGGCGACGATGCGCTTGAAGTGGGTTTCGAGGATACGGTTGCGCGACAGCAACTCGTTGATGTCGCGGTAAAGGAAGCGGTATTGCCAGATGCCCTCGAATACCAGGTGCAGGAACAGCCAGATGTCCTCCACGTTCGGCGGCCGCCGCGCCGGCGCCGCCAGGGTTTCCTCGATGCCGCGCTCGAAATCGGCGAACAGGGACTCGATGATCTCGTCCTTGTTGTGGAAGTGGTAATAGAGGTTGCCCGGACTGATGCCCATTTCATCGGAAATCAGCTGGGTCGTGACGTTCGGCTCGCCGAATTCGTTGAACAGCGTCAACGAAGTTTCCAGGATGCGCTCGCGCGTGCGGCGCTTGGGCTTCTTTTCGCTCATCGATCACCAGTCCCGAACAGTCCGGCGAGGATAGCAGAAACCGGCGCCCGGCCCGGCGTCGGGCGGCACGGCGCCCGACGTGCCATTCGGTTCAGGAACTCGACTTGGTTGCGGTCTTCCTCGGTGCTGCCTTCTTGCTTGCCACCGCCGGCTTGGCGGCTGGTTTGGCAACCGCGGCCTTCGGCTTGGCGGCCGTGCCGAGCTTGTCCACCGCGGCCTGCAACTCGGCGACGCGCTTGGTCAGCGCCGCGACGTCGTCCCTGGTCGGCACGCCCAGGCTGTGCAGCGAACGGGCGACGCGATTCTCGAATACCTGTTCCAGCTTGTCCCAGGTGCCGGTCGCCTTGGATGCCATTTCCGTTACCTTCTCTTCGGCCACCTTGCGGGTTGTCTTCTGGATCGTCTCGCCCTCACGCACCAAGGCATCGAATACCTTGTTGCCTTCCTCCTGTGCCTTGGCAAAGGCGCCGAGTCCGGCCAGCCAGATCTGCTGCGCGGATTCGCGAATGGTGGCGGAAAGCTGACTGTCCTTGCCGACGGATTTGAGTTTCTTTACCACGAGTTTCTTGACCATGAAGATCTCCTGAAATGACTGGTTCACGGGCCCCGGCGTCGAGACCGCGGCAGACGCCCTGCCTGCCATGGAGGCGAGTCTAGCGAGTCCGATTAGAGAGGTCACACTAATGACCCGCAGCCGAACCCGCGGGCGCTCCAGCTTCTGTATCATTCCGCAGACGAGTATTCGATCGGGCCGCAGTTCAAACAATAACGAGGAGGCAGCAATGATTTATTTCGTTACCGGGGCGACCGGGTTCATCGGCAAGCGACTGGTTGCCAAACTGCTGGAAAAGCCGGCAGCCACCGTCTACTTCCTCACCCGCGACAAGAGCCCCGAACGCCTGGAGGCGCTGTACGACTTCTGGCAGACCGACAAGAGCCGCGCCATCCCCGTCGTCGGCGACCTGCGCCAGCCCGGCCTCGGCGTCGGCAAGGCCGACCTCAAGAAGCTCAAGGGCAAGGTCGATCACTACTACCACCTCGCCGCCGTGTATGACCTCAAGGCCAGCGCCGAAGACCAGATGGCGGCCAATGTCGATGGCACGCGCCATGCCGTCGAACTGGCGCAGCAGATCGACGCCGGCTGCTTCCACCATGTCAGTTCGATCGCCGCCGCCGGCCTGTTCGAGGGCATATTCCGCGAAGACATGTTCGAGGAAGCCGAGAACCTCGACCATCCCTACTTCGGCACCAAACACGAATCCGAGCGCATCGTGCGCGCCGAGTGCAAAACCCCCTGGCGCGTCTATCGCCCCGGCGTGGTGGTCGGCGATTCGCGCACCGGAGAAGCCGAGAAGATCGACGGCCCCTACTACTTCTTCAAGCTGATCCAGAAGATGCGCGGCATGTTGCCGCCCTGGATGCCCAGCATCGGCCTCGAAGGCGGCCGCATCAACATCGTCCCGGTGGATTTCGTGGTCGACGCCCTGGCCTACCTCTCCCACCAGAAGAACCTCGACGGCCGCTGCTTCCACCTCACCGATCCGCACCCGATGCGCGTCGGCGACGTGCTCAACATCTTCGCCCGCGCCGGCCATGCGCCGGAGATGGGCATGCGCATCAACGCCGCGCTGCTCGGCTTCATCCCGCGCAGCGTGCGCAAGAGCCTGATGGCGCTGACCCCGGTGCGCCGCATCCGCAACGCCGTGATGAAGGATCTCGGCCTGCCCGAAGACGTCATGCAGTTCATCAATTACCCGACGCGCTTCGACTGCAAGGAAACCCAGAAGGCATTGGCCGGCAGCGGCATCTCGGTGCCGCCGCTCGACAGCTACGCCTGGAAGCTGTGGGACTACTGGGAACGCCGCATGGACCCCGACCTGTTCATTGACCGCAGCCTGAAGGGCCGCGTCGGCGGCAAGGTGGTGCTGATCACCGGCGGCTCCAGCGGCATCGGCAAGGCGGCGGCATTCAAGATCGCCGCGGCCGGGGCGATCACCGTCATCGTCGCCCGCGACAAGGAAAAGCTGGACGAAACCGTGGCCGAGGCCAAGGCGCAGGGACTCACGCTGATCCCTTACTCGGCCAACGTCGCGGACGAGGCGCAATGCGCCGAGGTGGTGCGGCGGGTCATCGAGGAACACGGCGGGGTCGACATCCTGGTGAACAATGCCGGCCGCTCGATCCGCCGCGGCATCGAGAACTCATTCGACCGCATGCACGATTTCGACCGCACCATGCAGGTCAATTACTTCGGCTCGCTGCGCCTGACCATGGGCCTGCTGCCGAGGATGATCGAGAAGCATGCCGGCCACATCATCAACATCTCCTCGATCGGCGTGCTGACCAATGCCCCGCGCTTCTCCGCCTACGTCGCCTCGAAGGCCGCGCTGGACGCCTGGACGCGCTGCGCGGCCTCCGAGTTCGTCGATCGCGGCATCGAGTTCACCACCATCAACATGCCGCTGGTGAAGACGCCGATGATCGCGCCGACCAAACTCTACGACCACGTGCCGACCCTGACCCCCGACGATGCCGGCGACATGATCGTGGACGCCATCGTGAACCGGCCGGTGCGCATCGCCACCCGCCTCGGCATCTTCGGCCAGGTATTGCATGCGGCGGCGCCGCGCGTGGCGCAGATCATCATGAACACCACCTACCGGATGTTCCCCGATTCATCGGCGGCGAAGGGCAAGGGCGACGCACCGGCCATGCCCTCGGCCGACCAGGTCGCGTTCACGCAGATCATGCGCGGCATTCACTTCTAGCCGCTGGAAGAGTCGGCGCCAGTCGCCCAATGCCGGATTGATCATTTCGTGCCATGCGTTTATTCTTTGCACGGTCACCGGATGGAGAATGAGTCCATCCAAGTCGAACAGGCACCTCGTTCGC
>JAUYSD010000152.1 GCA_030696505.1 Sulfuritalea sp.
GCGTCGGTCAGGGTGCTCAGCACCGCGCCGCCGGTGCCGGTCCCGGCGCCGGTGTTCACCGTCAGCGTGATGCCGGTGCCGGCAATCGTGGTGGCGTCGGCCTGGCTGAAGCCCTGGGCGCCCGCGCCGTCTTGGTTGGCCAGCAGGCTCACCGTGCCGGCGCCGGCGGTGATGCCGCCATCGACCGCCAGGGCGTCTTGCGAACTGAGGCTCACCGCGCCGCCGTTGCTGGCGATCGCGCCGCCCGCCGTGAGGGTGCCCTTGGCATAAACGCTCAGCGATCCACCGTTGGTCGTGATCGCACCGAGATTGGCGGTGCCGGTATCGGTTGCGTAAGGAACATTGCCGACCGGATTGACGCCGGCATACATGGCAACATTGCCGCCAGCCGTAGTCAGCGAAGATCCACTGACAAAGTTGATATTGCCAAGCGCAGTATTGTCGCCGGACTGAAGTGTGAGGGTGTTGCTGGTCAAGGCAGTCAGACTGACGGCCTGGGAGGCGCCCGCAAACGTACCGACCTGAATCAGGTTTTTCGCTTGCAAGATGATGTTAACATCGCCAAGGCTATCGAGTTTGCCGTCGCTTATCTCGCCATTGCCGATGTTCACGTATGCAAAATCGATGGCCGATGCCGTTACGTTTGCATCCTCGGACCCAGTCGTGTCGGCACCATGAATCAGGTAGATATCATTCGGGTCGAGCAGAAGCGTCCCTGTCTTGCCCATGGGGGCAGCGGCACCCACCGTGCCATTGAAGGCAAGTCCGTCGCGGCCGGAGACTTCGACGAGGCCGCCATCCCCACCCTGTGCTCCGCCAGTTGCGCTGATGGAGCCGTCAAAACGTGTGCCTTGATCGGACCAGACCACCACCTTGCCGCCATCACCGGTTCCGACGGCATCGGCCTTGATGCTCACATCCTTGCCGACATAAGTCGCGCTGGCGTTCTGCTCCGGGCCCTTGCCCTGCCAGTTGCCGCCGACCAGCGCCGTGCCGCCAGCGCCAACTCCCGAAACGTCGACCTTCGCCTGAGCGAAAAGACCGACCTTGTCACCCAGCACCTTTACCGTACCGCCGGCCTGCCCAGCCTCGGTGCCCGAGGCATCCAAAGTGCCGGTGACGCTGACCACGCCAGTGCTGCCGCCGCCCAGCCAGATTTCGCCGTTGCGGCTTTCGAGGCTGCGCGCGCGAATGACGCCGTCGTTGTTGAGTACGGTGGACAGCAGCGCATCCTTGGCTTGAGCATTCATGACGACGCGGCCGCCGTCGGCGACGATGACGCCGCTGTTGTCGGCGCGCGCGGCCGCGGCGGCGACATCGACCTGGAAGCTCAGCAGGCCGTCGTGGTCGAAATCGAGATGCACCGAATCGCCGGCAGCGAGACCGACGCTGCCGGCCGTGGCGGTGATGCTGCCGCTGTTGCTTACCTGCGGTGCGATCAGGGCAACGAAACCGCCATTGGCTGCAGTGAGGCGGCCCTGATTGACCACCGTGCCGCCAGCACCAACTCTTTCAAACTGATATTTTCCGGCCAGGAAGTTGGCGTCCGATATACCCAGCGAGGAAGCCACCAGGCCGCCGACATCGACCTGCGCACCGGGAGCGAACAGGATGCCGCCGGGATCGACGATGAAGACGTTGCCGTTGGCCGTGATCCGGCCGAAGATCGCCGAGCCGCCGCTGGCACGATTGAGGATGACGGAGGAGGCATCCGGCTGAGCGAAGTTGACGTGGGCCTGGCTGCCGATGTTGAAACTATCCCAATTGACGATCGCGCTGTTGGAGCCCTGGGCAACGTCCATGCGCGCGCCGCTGCTGCTGATGCCGACCTGCCCGGCCACCACCTGGCCGTTGGTCGGCAACGCCGTCGGCGACGGCTCCCCGGCTGCCATCGCGTTGGCGGCGCCCAACGCAAGCGCGGTACCGATGGCCACCGCGCCGGAAGCGCGCTTGCCGCGCGTGCGGGCAAATTCGGCGACGGCGATCCAGGTATTGCGCAGTTCGCTCCAGACCAGTCGATAGGCGCGATTCAGGGTGGCGTGCTTGAACATGACGATGTCCTCTAGCGTTCGATCCGCCCGGACGCAACGATATGCGTGGTGCGGAACGACATAATATTTTCGGTATTGCGTCCGCCGGCGGCAGACATCAGCCTGTTCTGAAACCTGGGCTTCCGAGCGGAGTGCACGGCGGCGCTTCCCAAATCAGAAGAATTTGCTGAACTGAAAGTAGAAGCGCGGATAGCGCAACAGGTGATCCGCGGTGGCCTTGGTGGTGTCGCGGAAGGCCAGTGTGGTGCGCAGATACCAGTCGTTGGGAACTTCCCAGTTGAGGCCGATGCCGGGACCGGCAATGCGGCGCAGCCGCTCTGCGTTGGCGGCGAAATCCGCGGCGGTGGGACGCTTGATCAGGATGGCGCGGCCGAAATCGTAGAAACCGGTGAGCACCAGACTGCCGGGCAGATTTTCCTCGAAAGGCAGACGGTAGCGGAGTTCAAGGCTGGCGAAGTAGCCTTCGTCGCCGGCGCCTTCTCCCTGGGGATAGGCGCGCACGGCATTGGGCCCGCCAAGACTGAACTTTTCGCTCGGATCGAGGTTCTTGTTGGTGAACTGCTGGCTGTAGGAGCCGAATAGCGCCAGTCGCTCGGCCACAGCCTGCAGGCGCGACACCGAGATGTTGGTCTTGCCGTAAAGACCCTTGGTCTTGCGGCCGGCCAGGTCGGCGGCTTCCAGGCCGGCGTTACCGAATTTCAGTTCGCCCAGGGTATAGGCAATATTGAAGACGTTGATGCCGCCGCCGCCGACACGGTCGCGGAAATCACCGGACAAACTCAGCGAGCTGACGTCGGTTTTCTTGAGCGTCTCGGCGCCGGACGCCAGTTGTATGTCGTAGAACTTGCGCTTGTCGTGCTGGCCGATCACCAGCAGATTGGTGTTGCGCGAACGAATGATCGGATGAATGGCGATCAGCGAGTTGACTGCCGCCGCGCCATTGACCTTGAGCGCATCGAACAGCGGCGTGCCGAGACGGTATTTGAGTTCCGAATAGGCCGCGCCCAGCTTGGTGCCCCAGGGGCCGAGCGGAACCAGGATCGAGGCGCGGGCAAAGCGCAGGTTGCCGTCGATGGCATTGCTCGCGCGCAGGTTGATGAGCTCGCCGTAACCCAGCAGGCTGTTGCCGTCCACGCCGCCGCCGATGCGATGCAAGCCGGTGTAGATCGACCCGTTGGCGTCGAAGTCGAGATTGGCGTCGAACTTCTTGCCGGCGCTGACCTTGATGGTCAGGTCGGCGGTCCCCGCCGTCGCGCCGGGGGCGAAGCTGCTGCTGGCGACGATGCCGCGCAGGTCGTGAATCTGGAACAGGGCGCGCTCCACATCGGCGGTTTGGATCAATCCGCCCTCCTCCAGCGACGCGATATAGGATTCCAGCAAGGAACGGCTGATCGACACGGCCGGATCGACCTGCAGGCGAACCTTGCCCAAACGCCCTTCGAGAACCCGCAGTTCGACTATTCCGTTGCTGATTTTTTGCTCAGGAACGATGGCGTCGGCGAGGAAGTAGCCGCGCCCCGCAAGTTCCCGCTTGACCGCCGCAGCGGCATCGAGCAGATCCTGAAAGCGCTTGTTCGGACCGATGAAGGGAGCCAGTACCTGCGTCATCTCCGCCTCGGGAACCACCGTCAGGCCGACAATGCGAAAGCCCTTGATTTCCAGTTGCATGCCCTCGACATCAGCAATGGCCCGTGGCTTGGAGAATCGGTCGTCGATGCTGGGGCCGCTGTCGGGACGAACCGTAGCCGGGGGCACGGTCTGCAGGATCTCGCCGGCACCGGGTGCTGCCTGACCAAAAGCGGCCGCGGAGCCAAGCCATAGCAGGGCGATCGAAACCTGTCGGAGGGCGCAGAACACACCCCGACCGCGGAAAACGGCGAACCGATGCTTCAAATTCATTGTTTTTGTTGCCCCTCCAGCCGAACCAGCCGCAAGGGCGCTCGGACAATTGCAAGACTATCCTGTCATTTCGCAATGTTTTCCATAGTCCGTCAGCGCCCCAACCAAGTCAATGCCATCCCCATGCCATCAACATCACTTCGACATCGGACGTAGTATTCCTACCACAAGTGTATGCCATCTGGCGCCCGGATGCCGAGGTCCGGCTTTCCGATCGTGGCCAGCCGGGTCAATAACCCCGGGTAGGCAGTCGAAACGGCGGACGGTAGCCAAGCTCGATAGCCCGTTTTTCGAAGCGCGCGGCATCGGCCACGAGCCCGCCGTAGTTGTAGTGCTCCGCGAGTTCCCAGCTTGCCAGACCGCTGCCCAGTTCGGCGGCGAAACGCAACCATTGCTCCATGCGCCGGGAACTGGCGGCGACGCCGGACGTGCCTAACCTGTAGGCGAGCGCGATAAGGTAAGCCGCGTCCTTGTCGCCCCGCACGGCCTTGCCCAGATTGCTCCGAAAGCTCGCATCGCCAATGGAATCCTCGAAAAAATCCCCGGAAAGACCTATGGAGCGCTGAATATCCAGCGCCCTGCGAGCATGCGCCGCCACATCACGGATCTTTGCGGCATACCGACTATCGTCGGGATAATCACGCCCGCACTCCTCGCTCAGCCGGATTATCCTGGCCGGCTGTGAGATGGCCTCGATCTGCTGCCAGCACTGTTCGATACCGGGGGTTGGCGTGCTCACCGGGAGCGGCGGCGGGTGACGGTCCGCCCGGCTCGATTTGGCCTGAAACTTGACTTTGGTCTGGGCTTTGAGCTGGAGTACGGGCTCACTTTTTGGCTTGGCCCGAAGTCTGGATTGAACTTTGCGGACATCCTTTTTCGCAAGGGCCTTGGGCTTGGGTCGATCCGCTGTGTCGCCAGCAACGCCTGCCGCCGCACCGCCGCCGCCGGCCGGCGCGACCGGCGGTATCTCTCCGGTCCAGTTGCGGTTCTGGCCGAATGCCACGCCGACACCCAAGACCATCGCCAGGATGGCGCCGCACCACAAGCCTGAACCGAAGCGATTCACGCCCGCGCAAGCTGCAAGAGTTGGCGCTGGCGAGACGGCGTCCGGCATCGTGTCGCTGCAGCGGGCCATGCCGTTCTCAGTATCCGCGCGTCGCCAGCCGCGGCGGCGGCCGGTAACCCAGATCGAGGGCCATTTTCTCGAACCGGGCGGCGTCGCCGACCTGTCCGCTCTGGTTGTAGAGTTCCGACAGTTCCCAGCTGGCGATGCCGTTGCCCAACTCGGCGGCAAAGCGCAGCCATTGCTCGGTGCGCCGCGAATTGGCCGTCACGCCCGAAGTGCCGTCCCGATAGGCAATGGCGATGCGATGCGCCGAATCCTTGTCGCCGCGCAGAGCCTTGAGCAGATCGTCGCGATAGCCCTTGTCGCCGACCGCCTCCGTGAACAGGTCGCTGGAAAGGCGGGCCGAGCGCTGGCTTTCCAGAGCCTGCTGGGCGCCGACAATCGCCACCCGGATCTGCTGGCTGAATTCGCTGCCGGGAAAGTCCCGCTCGAAGTCCTTGCACAGGCGGATCAGGGTCGCCGGCCGCAGGGTCGCCTGTATCGCCTGCCAGCGCCGCTCCATTGCCACGACATCCACCCCGATCAAAGCCGGACCTTTTTGCGTGCGACGCAGTTCGAGTTCGCGATTGCGAATCACGAAGCGACCGCGCAAATTGCCGGTGCTTTCCGGGAACTGCGGCGGTATCGTCAGCTTGACCTTGTCGAACTCCGCTTTCACCCGCGCCTGGCATTCGACGGCAGCAATCCGGAACAGGTCATCGATCGGCGTCACACCGTTGGCCTCGCGCAGCACATCGACCACGGCGCCGGCAAAGAACGTGTTGCGATCCGGGCTGATCGGCGCCAGGGCCGGACGGCCGGCCCGGGTGGCGAAGAACACCAGCATGCCCTCGGGCGCCGCAATCTGGTTGAAGTCGTCGACACCCTTGCGGATGAAGGGGTCGGTGCGACAGGCGTCGATCAGCGCGATGCTGATGCCGGGATAATGCTGGGGCAGGGCGACCAGGATGTCCTCGTTGAGCCGCAGGGATGAACTCAGCGCCTTGCCCGACGATGGATCGACGCCGGCCGGCACCAGATAGTTGCGGCCTTCCGATTGGAATCCGTGCCCGCAGAAATAAAACACCACGGCGACGCCGCCCGGAAGATTGGCTTCGGAGACAGTGCGCAGTTCAGCGCCGAACTCGGTCAGCACGCGCATCATTCCCAACGCATCGAGGTCACGATAATCCTTGACCTTGAACTCGTAGTATTGGAGTACATCCTTGAGGTCGGTGACGTTCTTGTGCGCCGGCGCAATATCCTTGCGATTCGGGTAATCCCGATTGCCTATCAGCAGCGCATATTTGGCACGCGGCGCATAGATGTCCTGAATCGGCTCGCCGCCAGACTGGGCGAACAGTTCCGGAGCAAACGACAGCGCCCCGAGCGCCAGACCGGCACTGCCGCCGAGCAGCAAACTCCGCCGCAAGGGGCTGTAAAGACCGTCAGGCGCCCGCGGCAACTTTGGGTGGCGACGGCCGGTCACGGCAAGGAACGCGCGACACGGAAACCCAGATTGTCGTGGCGCTCGTCTTTCGACGAGCGATCCCGATAAGCGGCACGCAAGGTGGATGGCGGGCTGTTCCAGGCACCGCCGCGAAACACGCGCTCCGCACAGGAACCCGAAAGGCGCGGCGCGGCCAATTCAGGTGCGCCTGCGTAACCTTCGTTCCAACAGTCCTCTATCCATTCCCAGGCGTTGCCCAGCATGTCGTGCACACCGAAGGAATTCGCCGGAAAGCGGCCGACCGGTGAGGTATACGCAAAACCATCGGAACACGGAAACATCGGGGAGCCGGGCGAAACGCCCTTGTACGACGTATCGGCGACGCTGGCGTAGCGACACACGGCTGCATTGTCCGTCTCGGCCCAGTGGCGGCTGCCGGTGCTGCCGGCACGGGCGACGTATTCCCATTCCGCCTCGTTCAGCAAGCGATACGACTTGACTGCCTTCTTGCTCAGCCACTGGACATAGGCCTGGGCATCGTCCCAACTGACACAGACGACAGGCTCATTGTCCTTCTGCTCGAAACCAGGATTCTGCCAGGTGGCTTTCGGATTCTTGTGGAAAAACCCGCCGCGAGTCGAATTGCATCCGGGCTTGTGCTCGCGCCCGCTTTCCTTGACGAAAGCGGCATACTGGGCACGCGTGATTTCGAACTTGCCAACCGCGACCGAAGCGGCAATGCGCACGCGATGGGCCGGTTCCTCGTCAGGCTCACGCATTTTTTCCTTCGGCCCGCTCCCCATCGTGTATTCCCCCGCCGGGGTGGCAACGAGTTCAGGGCATTCGGCACAATCCTGGATCAGCGTACCGGGTGACGGTACCGCGGCTCCGGCTGCCACGCCAGCGACGGCAGCGGGTGGCGACGGCAGCACCGCAGCCGGCGAGGCCATCGACAACTGCTGCGGTGCGGGCGGCGCCGCTACCTCCCGGCGCTGGGCAGGTGCTGGCAGGACTCCGCCATATTTCTGCACCAGCCAGCGCGCATAGGCCGCGCGCTGCGCGCCGGAGAATTGCTCCAGATAGGCAAGAAAATCTGCAGGGTTCCGGCTCTCCTTGATTCGCTCCCAATGAGCCCTTTCCTGCACTGGATCATAGGGAATCTGCGCCGCTTCCGCCGCCGCTTCATGCGTGGCGGCGACCGAAGCCGTGGGCCGCTGCAACGCGGCAATGTCTTCGGCGACATTGAAATAGAAGCTGCCGACCACGGAACTGGATGTCCATGGCACCTGTTCGCCATTGGTATCCTGCACGACGCCGGTGCGCACGCGACCGAAGACCTTGTCGATGTCGGTATCCCTGGTTTCGAGAGCGCGCAACAGATGCTTGGTATAGAGACCGTTGCGTCCCGTGCCGTCAGCCGCGGTGGAACCCGGAGAAGTGGCGTAGGCGATAAACGTACCTCTTTCCGCCCGACCGACATTCATCACCCCCAAGCCCTTGTTGATCGTTCGTCGCGCCAATTGCAAGGGGTTGTTGCGGCAGGCATCGAGAATCACCACATTGATGCGGTTGCCCGCCTCGGCCATGCGCGAGAGCACGTACTCGGCACTGATCGACTTGAAGGCGATATCGGTTTCGTTGTCGAAGCCGACATCGACGGGAAGCAGAAAGTTCTGGTCCTTCAGCTGAATGCCGTGCCCGGCAAAGAAGAACAGGCCGATACCGCCCTTTTTGAGGTGCTTGGAAAAGATATCGACGGCTTCCTTGAGTCCCCGCTCGCCGACATTCTCGCGCACCAGGACGGTAAAACCCTGCTTTTCCAGAGCATTCGCCAAGTCGCTGGCATCGTTCGCCGGATTGTCCAGCGGAGCCGCCTTGTAGTCGGAATTGCCGATGATCAGGGCGACGCGACCTTCCTGCGGCTTCACCTGCCCAATCGCCTGACCGAAGGTGCCAAGGAGCATCAGGCCAAGCGCAATGGCGTAACACCATCGGTTGAAGTGACCCAATGGCTTCCAGGGTGAATTGGCTAACGCGCTGATTGGCATCGATAAATGCTGAGTAAAAATTTATCCCGGGACTCTAGGTCCAACTTTTTTGATTATCCCACCCAAACTAGAAATTTCAACTATCCATATAAGATTGACAGGGTTCGCCACTTCCGGTTCCCACCCTGCCGGCGATTCCTAGTCGAACAGCACCTCGAACACTTCGATCGGCTCCGCCTTGCCCTTGACGTGGACCACTTCGCGCCGTCCGGTGCGGATGCCCTCCCCCGCCGCCGTGATCGACGCCGCACTGGCCGCCACGACGCAACCGAGTTCCTTGGTGACGCCCTCCAGCCGCGAGGCGGCGTTCACCGTGTCGCCGATCGCCGTGAACTCGCGGCGCTTGACCGAGCCGATGTCGCCCATCACCGCCGGCCCGCTATGCACGCCGATGCCGATGCCGAACTCCGGCAGGCCGCGATCCGGGAAGCGCTCCTTCATCCAGGTCTTGAAACTCTCGGCCTCGCGCGCCATGCCCTGCGCCGCGAGCAAGGCGCGACGCGCGTGATCGTCGTAATGCACGGGCGAGCCGAAGATCGCCATCACGGCATCGCCGATGAACTTGTTCACCATGCCGCCGTGCTCCATGATCGGCTCGCAGGTACGCCCGAAGTAGGCATTCAGCATTTCCACGACTTCCTCGGCGTCGAGCTTCTCGGAAATCGTCGTAAAGTTGCGGATGTCAGAAAACAGCACCGACACCTGCAGCTTCTCCCCGCTCAGGTTGGGCCGCTGCCCATCGGCAATCAATTTATCGACCACCACGTCGGACACATACTGGCCGAACATCGATTTGAGTTGGGCGCGCTGCCTTTCCTCGCCGGTCAGGCGCAGCGCCAGCGTGCCCAGGTAGGCCGTGGCCAGGGCCAGATGAAACGGCGCCACCGAGAGCAGCAAGTCCTTCTGGAACAGCGCATAGGCCGGAATCAGGATGAGCAGCGACAATCCCAGCGCGACGCCGAGTCCGCCGGCGGGATGCAAGCGCAGGTAGAGCGTCACCGCGATCACCAGCACCGCCACCAGGGCCGGCCACGCCAGCCACAGCGACAGGTTGCGCGGGTAGATGCCGGAAAGAATCGTCTCGATCGCATTCGCATGGATTTCGCCGCCTATCATGGGCTCGGCCGAATGCCCCGGCAGCACGCGCGAGTAGGGCGAAAAATGCCGGTCCGAGGTGCCGATGTTGTTGGGCGCGATGATCACGGAACGGCCTTTCAGTTTCTTCACCTCCGGATCGTTGAGGGCATCGGCCTGCAGCAGCTTGCTCATCGATATGGTGAGCATGCTGCCCGGGGGACCGACGTAGCCGATGCGGCGGCGCTCCCTCTGACGCGGATAATTCTCGCCGGCAAAGCTCCAGCCATCGCCCAGCGTATCGCCGCCGGTAGCCCGCAGCACCAGCTGCATGGCAAAGCCGACACCGGGAAACTGCTTGTCGGGAATCACCACCGGATAGAAGGTGCGCACCAGCTTGTCGTTGTCCGGATAAAGGTTGGCGATGCCGGTGTCGAAGGCGCCGTTGGGCATCATCAGCAGATGTTCCTGGGGCGGCCCCATGACCTCCATGTCGCCTTGCGAGGTTTCGACCAGTTGCGCGATCAGGATCGCCTTGCCCTGGGCCAACTGGCCGCGGAAAGGTGCGTCGTAATTGCGCGAGACCTCGCTGTCCGGCAGGTTCAGTTTGCGCAGCCAGGCTTCGGCGCTGACCGCGTAGATGAAGTCCAATCCTATGGACTTGACGCCGGCATCGCTGAGGTTCTGCATCGCCACGGCGAAAATCGGTTGCCAGAATGCCAGCGGATCGTCCTTGTACTGCAGCAGGGTGTCGTCATCCACCGCGATCACGGCGGCATGCTGCGCCTCGCGGCGCTGGCCCGAGATCTGGTGCCAGTAGTCGTAATAGATGTTCTCGTAGTCCTGCAGCCACCCCAGCCGCTCGCTGCCCAGCGAGACCAGCAGCGCGAGCACTGTCACGGCAAGGAATTGCCAGGTCTTGCGAAATTTTTCGGCAGACATCCAGTGCGGTAGCGTCATGGGCTTTCCTTATCGGGGTGCTGGCCAGTATCCGCGCAGGGCAAGAACCAGCCTGCCAATACTCGCAGCGGGGCATCTTACCCATTCCCGGGCAGGAGTCGAGAGCCCGGTGCATGCACTTTCGCCGACCGCTTGAAATCGCCCCCAGTCTGCCCATCTATATAATTCATCGCTCAACCACTCGCCGAAAGTTCTCCGCCATGAGTTCCCGTCACGCCCGCCTGTTGATTCTCGGTTCCGGCCCGGCCGGCTACACCGCCGCCGTGTATGCGGCCCGCGCCAACCTGAAACCGGTGCTGATCACCGGCATGGCGCAGGGTGGGCAGCTGATGACCACCACCGACGTCGACAATTGGCCGGCCGACGCCGAAGGCGTACAAGGCCCCGACCTGATGGCGCGTTTCGAGCAGCATGCCGCGCGCTTCCAGACCGAGATCATTTTCGACCACATCCACACGGCTGCGCTCAAGGAGAAGCCGATGCGCCTGATCGGCGACTCGGGCGAAT
>JAUYSD010000252.1 GCA_030696505.1 Sulfuritalea sp.
TCGCCTCGATGATGGTGCGCGGCATGCCCTCGCGCCACGACGGCAGGCAAAACAAGTCCATCGCTGCCAGCATTTGGGGGATGTCGGAGCGAAGGCCGGGGACCACCATGCGATTGCCCAACAGTGCCTTTGCCGCGGCGAGCTCCGCCGCTACTCCGCCGGCGTGATCGCTGGCCAAACGTTCACCAATGAGCAGGAACCAGAGATTGGGAAATCGCTGCGCCAGATCGACGGCGGCAGCCAGAAACTCGGCTACCCCCTTTTCACGCACCTGACGGCCGATCATACCGACCACGTAAGCATCGCTGGGAATGCCAATTGCCGCGCGCACCGTATCGCCAGCGCCAACTCTTGCGGGATCGAAGCGCGACACGTCGACTCCGTTGCCGATCGCCAACACACGCTCGCGCTGCGCGATACCCTCAGCCAACGCCTCTTCCACATCCTCGGTGCTCTGTGAGAAAAGCAGGTCGGTAAACCTGCCCCCAAAGCGTTCCAGCACTATGAACAGGGAGCGCTTCCAGCGCGGCATCTGGTCGTGGAAATAGAATCCGTGGGCGGTGTAAACAATCAGCGGAATCCCGGCGACACGACCTGCGATACGTCCGATCAGCGCAGCCACCGGCGTATGCACGTGCAGCACATCGAAACGCTCGCGGCGAAACAGCCCGACCAGTGCAACTATAGAACGCAGCGCTGCCAGCGGGTTCATGCTGCGCGCGATGGCCACCGTTTCGATCGCATACCCTCGCTGGCGCAAGACCGGTACGAATGGGCCATCCGAGCAAACTGCCGTCACACGCCATCCGGCCTCCTGCATGCCGTCAATCAACGGCAGCAGGAAGTTCTTCAGCGTGAAATCGACGGCGCATAACTGGCAAACTTTCATGGCTCGTTCTCCGACCACAGAAAGAGTGCCAAACCAACTGCCCGAACCTCAGCTCTCATAGCCTCGCCACAGCCGAATTTTCGATGACAATTCGATATCTGGACCCGTGTATTCAATACTGCCTGGGTTGATCGATGCGCTTATAATCACAAATTCGCGTTCTTCCTCTTAAATTTTGTCGCCTGCAAACAGCACAAACACACATGTCTTCTTATTCTGCAATGCACATGTTTGACGCCCCGACTATCGACTTAAACAACAAGAATGTGCTGATTACGGGAGGCACGGGGTCGTTTGGCCAAGCTTTTGTCCGGATGGTTCTGTTGCGCTTCAAGCCGCACAAGCTTATCGTCTTTTCTCGCGACGAGTTGAAGCAGTACGAAATGGCGCAGGTCTTTCCGGACACCACTTACCCGTGCATGCGCTACTTCATCGGCGATGTGAGGGATGCCGACCGACTGGAGATGGCCATGCGCGACGTCGATGTCGTGATCCATGCGGCTGCTCTAAAGCATGTGCCAGCCGCCGAATACAACCCCTTCGAATGCATACGCACAAATGTGCACGGGGCAGAAAACGTAGTCAAGGCCGCGATCCGCTCCGGCGTACGCAAGGTGGTAGCCCTCTCGACCGACAAGGCGGCCAATCCGGCTAATCTCTATGGCGCCAGCAAACTGGCCTCGGACAAAATTTTTGTCGCCGCCAACAATTTGAGTACCGGCCACCCACGTTTTTCGGTGGTCCGCTACGGCAACGTGGTCGGCTCACGCGGCAGCGTGGTCCCGTTCTTTCGGCGCCTGATCAAGGAGGGCGCCGAAAGACTGCCCATCACCGATCCGCGCATGACCCGCTTCTGGATCACCATCGAACAAGGCGTCAATTTCGTCCTGTCTTCGCTTGAAATGATGCAGGGCGGCGAGATTTTCGTGCCCAAGATCCCCAGCACCAAAATCACCGAGCTGGCCAACGTCATGGCTCCCGGACTGCCGCACAAGGTGGTCGGCATTCGCCCGGGAGAAAAACTGCACGAAGTCATGATCACCGAAGACGACGCCCGCGCCACGCTGGAACTGGCTGACCGTTACCTCATCCAGCCCTGGTTCAACTCCTGGGACAGCGCGCCCTACCTCGCCACCGGTGCGAAACCGGTAGCCGACGGGTTCCGCTACTCCAGCGATACCAATCCCGCCTGGCTCAAGGACGACGAGATCGCCCGACTGCTGGAACGCAGCCAGGCATGACCGAACCGGGCGGTTGCTTCCTGCCCTACGGGCGCCATCAGATCGACGAAGACGACATCGCCGCGGTGGTGTCGGTGCTGCGCAGCGATTCGCTCACCGGCGGGCCGGTTGTGACCGAGTTCGAGCAGGCGTTCGCCGCTCGTGTCGGGGCGCGCTTTGCCGTCGCCTGCGCCAACGGCACGGCTGGCCTGCACCTCGCCGCCATGGCGCTGGATCTGGGCGCAGACGATACCGTAATCGTGCCGACACTGACCTTTCTCGCCACGGCCAATGCCGCCCGCTATGTCGGCGCCGAGGTGGCTTTTGCCGACGTTGATCCCGCCACAGGACTGATGCGGCCCGATGATTTGCAGGAGGCGCATGCCAAGGTAGTCAACCGGAAAGTCAGGGCCGTGATCCCCGTTCATCTCAACGGCCAGTGCGTCGATATGGAGGCCGTAGCCGAATTCGCCGGTCGGCACGGCATGCGCGTCATCGAAGACGCCTGTCACGCCATCGGGGCCACCTACCGCACGAGGGCTGGCGAGGGGGTTAGCGTCGGCGCCTGCCGCCACAGCGACATGACCGTCTTCTCGCTGCACCCGGTGAAGACCATCGCCATGGGAGAAGGCGGCGTCGTCACCACGAATGATCCCGACCTTCACACCGCCCTACTGCGACTGCGCAACCACGGCATGGTGCGCGAAGCTTCGGGCTTCGTTCAGCGCGAGGAGGCCTTCGATGCCGATGGCCAACCCAACCCCTGGTATTACGAAATGCCCGCGCCGGGCTACAACTACCGCGCCAGCGAAATCCACTGCGCCCTGGGGTTGAGCCAGCTGCGCAAGTTAGACCGTTTCCTGGCTCGCAGGCGGGAACTGGCCGATATCTACGACAGGGCGCTCGCGCCGCTGGGGCTCTTGCTGCGACCAATTCCACGCGTCGCCGGTTGTGCAAGTGGATGGCATCTCTACGTCGTCCAGATAGACTTCAATATAGCCGAAACATCCCGCGCCGCACTCATGCGCAAACTTTTAGACAGGGGAATCGGAACGCAGGTGCATTACCTGCCTGTACACCGCCAGCCGTACTACCGATCCCGCTACTCAAATGTGAAGCTGCCGGGCTCCGACGCCTACTACGCGTCCTGTCTTTCATTGCCATTCTTCCCTGCGATGTCGGGCGGAGAAGTCGAGCGGGTTGTGGCAACACTTGCCGACGAACTGGTGCTGGCAGAATGACTACCGCCGTCATTGTGCAGGCAAGACTCGGCTCCTCGCGCCTTCCCGGAAAGGTACTGAAACCGCTCGCGGGTGGCACCGTGCTCGAAGAAGTACTGCGGCGCTGTCGCGCCATACCCGGTGCCGACCTGGTGGTCTGCGCCGTTCCGGAAGGCGGAAAGGATGACCCTGTTGCCGCGGAAGCCCGGCGCTGCGGCGCCATCGTCACGCGCGGCAGCGAAACTGACGTACTTGACCGCTACTTGCAAGCCTCAAAAGCGGTGGGGGCTGCCGTAGTCATGCGCATAACGAGCGATTGTCCCCTGATCGACCCCGAGGTGTGCGGTGCGGTTCTGGAACTACGCGCCGCAGAGGACGCCGACTACGCCTGCAACAACCTGCCGCCCTCCTTTCCCCACGGGCTCGACTGCGAGGCCTTCACACGCGATGCGCTCGAAATGGCCTGGCGCGAAGCTATCGCGCCGGAGGACCGTGAGCACGTGACCCCATGGTTGCGACGTGCCCCGGAAATTCGGCGGGCAGTGCTGGCCGGCCCCGTGGGAAATTTCGCACATCTGCGCTGGACGCTGGATTTTCCAGAGGACTACGACTTCTTCAAGGCGGTGTTTGCGCTGATGCCGACACCAACAACGATACCAGGATGGCAGGAGCTTGCCGCGAAGTTGAAGCACCACCCCGAGATTGCCGCAATCAATTCGCAGCAATGCCAGAGGTAAGCGCCACCCCGGCACTCTTATTCGTCCAGGCAATGTTAGAGCGCTTTCCGAGAACCCGACAAGCTGCACATAAAGTGCTGGACTTGGCACGCTCGTTCGGCCCGGCCCGGCGCCGTCGAGAGCGATTGGCGATGGCAGCGCGGCTGGAAGCGCTTTCTTGCCTGCATCGCCTGTCGCGCCAGGCACAGGATGAACAGCCGCCGCGCGCCAGCAACGTCCTGATCGACGGCCTGTGGGACAACCCGAATTACTGGCTCCGATATGCGCTCGTACGAGGCGCCCTCGGACTCGTCTCCGGGACGGAAACCGGCTTGCTGGGGCAATACTCCCGACACATGGTCAAAGCATGCTTCGACGAACTTGGAATCGCCCGAACTTGCGATTATTGGGGTGAAGCCAAGGCAACTCGCGCTCACCTCGCCTTGGCCCAAAAGCTCTTGGCCCAGGTGACTGACGTGGATGGTCTGATCCGCCTCCGCCTGCCCTATGACTTTCCTGCAGAAATCCTGTTCGATGGCATTCTCAAGCTGCAGAGGCGAGCGACAGTGAAGCTCGACGATCCATCGATGCCGCACCTAGTCGCAGATGCCCTGGCTCATATCGAGGCAGCCGATCGCATCCTGGAAAGCGGGAAATATGATCTGCTCGTCCTAAGCCACGCGGTTCACTACACTTGCGCTGCACTAGCTTGGGCCGCCATTCGACGCCACATTCCCGTCCTGGTGCTATATGGCGATTTTGGTACCGCACGGTTCTTCCGCCTGAAAGAGCCAAGCGATCTGTTCGCCTACCCGGGGCGGCCATCTAATCAGGAATTGGAAGGCATGCCGCATCAAGTACAAAAGGCTTTGCGCGAGCAGGGCTCGACGCAGTTACGGGCCCGTCTCAGCGGGCAGACTGACGACGTCGGTGCAGTCTTCGCTTATCAGAAGAGAATTGCTTCAGTCAGCAAGGCGATGCTGGCAGAGCGTTTTGGCTGGGATCCTTCCAAGCCAGTGATAGGCGTCTACAATTCGAATTGGTTCGACCATCCTCACGCCAGCGGCCTCCATGATTTTCGTGATTTTCTCGACTGGATAGAGCAGACGCTTGGGGCGGCCTGCAGGCATACCGCGGTGAACTGGTTGTTCAAGGCCCATCCATGCGACGACTGGTACGCGAGTATCAAGGGGACTCGCCTGGAGGACTTGGTTGCAGCTGCAAATATTCCGCACATCCGCATGGCCGACAAGTCGTGGAATGGTCTGGAACTGATACGAACGCTGGATGGCATTGTTACGTGCCACGGCACGATCGGCATCGAGGCAAGCTCACTCGGCACGCCGGTATTGGTTCCCTATCCAGGCTGGTATGGTCATGCCGGTTTTGTCGTCAATCCAGGCGACCGTGACGGCTACCTGGCAGCACTCGAGACTGAATGGTGGAAAGACATCAATATGGACGTTGCACGTGCCAAGGCCGAACTCTTCGCTGGCTGGACGTTCTGCGTGCCCGACTGGCATGGCCGCTATATCCTGCAGGACGACTCGAGACAAGATGCCATCTACCC
>JAUYSD010000281.1 GCA_030696505.1 Sulfuritalea sp.
GACATGACGATGTTCACCCGATCGCCGGCCGGGTTGGGTTCGCGCTTCAAGTCCATCTTGAAGTCGATCGCGCTCATGATGCCGTCGCCGAATTCCTCGTGGATCAGTTCCTTGAAGGTGGTGCCGTAGACGTTGATCAGTTCGTAGAAGCGGTAGATCAGCGGATCGGTCGGCACGGTGGTCGGCAGCGAGCCTTTGTAGGGCACCACTTGCAGTAGCGCCACGGCTTCCGGCGGCAGGCCGAATATTTTGCCCAGCGTTGTCGCCTGCTTCTTGTCGAAGGTCATCTGGCCGAGGCAGCCGGCGGTGACCCATTCCTTCGAGAGGCCGATTTTCCTGGCCACGTCTTCCCACTTGAGGCCTTTCCTGATCTTGGCTTCGATGATCAGTTCGGTGACGTCGTTGCGGTTCATGTTTGTCTCCTGTCAGTGATTGATGACTTGCTTGAGTATGGGTGTGCGCTCTTCTTCGAGGCCGGGACGCACCACGGGCGGGTTCTTCGCGTCGTGGAACATTTCGGCCTCGACGCCGGCATAGGTCTTCGAGCGATTGACCAGGAAATCCACCAGATGATTGCGGATCAGGTAGTACTGCGGATCGTGGTGTATGCCGGCGCGGGTGCGGTCGCGCGGCATGGTGACTTCGACGATTTCGGCGATCTTGGCGTGCGGGCCGTTGCTCATCAGCAGGATCTTGTCGGCGAGCAGGATCGCTTCGTCGACGTCGTGGGTGATCATGAACACGGTCTGGTGCGTGGCCTGCACGATCTTTAGCAACTCGTCCTGGATGGTGCCGCGGGTCAGGGCATCGAGCGCGCCGAAGGGCTCGTCGAGCAGCAGCATCTTGGGCTGGATGGCGAAGGCGCGGGCGATGCCGACGCGCTGCTTCATGCCGCCGGAAAGTTCGGCCGGCTTCTTGTGGATGGCATGGCCGAGGCCGACCATTTCCAGGTAGCCGGTGCAATGCTCGTTGATCTTTTCCTTGCTCCAGTCCGGCCACTTCGACTTGACGGCGAAGGCGACGTTGCCGAGCACGCTCATCCAGGGCATCAGGGCATGGCTCTGGAACACCACGCCGCGATCCAGGCTCGGCCCGCGCACCTCGCGGCCGTCCATGAAGGCGTCGCCCGCCGTGGCTTCTTCCAGCCCGGCCAGCACGTTGAGGATGGTGGTCTTGCCGCAGCCGGAGTGGCCGATGATGCAGACGAACTCGCCGCGGTCGATGTGAAAGTGGATGTCCTCGAACACCGGCGCGTTGGTCCCGCCGCCTTGCGCCGGATAGACTTTCTGCAGCGCTTCGACCTGGAGAAAATGTCCGCTCATGCTGTCGCCTATTCCCGGTAAGTGACCAGCTTCTGCAGCCGGCCGAAGATCATGTCGAGCAGCATGCCCACCACGCCGATCATGGTGATCGCAAAAATCACGTTGGGCAGCGCCAGGTTGTTCCACTCGTTCCAGACGAAGTAGCCGATGCCGGTGCCGCCCACCAGCATCTCGGCGGCGACAATGACCAGCCAGGCGATGCCCATCGAGATGCGCATGCCGGTGAGGATGGTCGGCGCCGCGGCGGGCAGGATCACCAGAAAGGCCTTGCGCAGCGGATTGACTTCCAGGGTGCGCGCGACGTTGATCCAGTCGCGCCGCACCGAGGCCACACCAAAGGCGATGTTGATCAACATCGGCCAGATCGAGCAGATGAAAATGACGAAGATGCCGGAGACATTGGAATCCTTCAGCGTGTACAACGCCAGCGGCATCCAGGCCAGCGGCGAGATCGGCTTCAGCACCTGAATGAAGGGATCGAAGGCCCGGTACAGCAGCGGCGACATGCCGATTGCAAAGCCCAGCGGCACGGCGACCAGCACGGCGAGGAAGAAGCCGAGGCCGACCCGCGCCAGCGAATGGCCGAGCTGGATCGCGATGCCCTTGTCGTTGGGTCCGCGGTCGTAGAACGGGTCCGACAGGTAGGTGACGAAGGCCTTGCCGACTTCCAGCGGCGGTGGAAAGCCGCCCGACTTCTCCGCCCCCTTGCCCATCAGTGCCGCGTACTCGGCGTCGGCGCCGGTCGCCCCGGCCGATTCCTTCGGCAGCGTGGCCATGTGCCAGGCGCCGATGAAAATCAGGAACAGCAGCACCGAGATGAAGCCGGCCTTGAGGGTGAGGGAGCGCATCTTCGTTTCCTCAGCTGCGCTTGATGGCGAAGCTGTTGATATAGGCATCGGGCTTGTTGAAGTCGAACTCCTTGCCCATCACCTTGAACTTCTGGTAGTCCGCCTTCGGCGCCGCCATGCCGATCTCGGCCATGCGCTTTCTGGCGTCGGTCAGCAGATATACCTTCTCGGCGATGTCCTTGTAGCGCACCTCGCCCTTGACGTAGCCCCAGCGCTTCATCTGGCTCAGGATCCACACCGCCATCGAGTACCAGGGGAAGGGATCGAAGTCGGCGCGGTCGGGAACGTTCTTGACGTTGCCCAGGCCGTCGGCATACTTGCCGGTCAGCACCTGCTCCAGCACGGTCTTCGGCTGGTTCAGGTAGTTGGCGGGCGACAGCACTTCGGCCATCAGCGAGCGGTTCTTCGGGTCGCGTGCCATGGCGGCGGCAGTCAGGATGGCGCGGTAGAGCGCAGCGAAGGTGTTCGGGTTCTGCTTGATGAAATCCGCCGGCACGCCGAAGGAACAGCAGGGATGGCCGTCCCACAACTCCTTGGAAAGGATGTGCAGGAAGCCGACCTCGTCATACACCGCGCGCTGGTTGAAGGGATCGGGGCCGAGGTAGCCGTCGAGGTTGCCGGCGCGCAGGTTGGCCACCATCTCGGGCGGCGGCACGACGCGAATCTGGATGTCCTTGTCCGGGTCGAGGCCGTGCTCGGCGACGTAGTAGCGCAGCAGGAAGTTGTGCATCGAGTACTCGAAAGGCACGGCGAACTTGAAGCCCTTCCACATCTTCGGATCGCGCTTGTCCTTGTGCTTGACGTGCAGCGTGATGGCCTGGCCGTTGGTGTTCTGGATGGTGGCGACGTTGATCGGCATCGGATTGGAGCCGATGCCCATCGACATCGCCAGCGGCATCGGCGCCAGCATGTGCGAGGCGTCGTATTCGCGGTTCTGCACCTTGTCGCGGATCAGCGCCCAGCCGGCGGTCTTGACCACGCTGACGTTGAGCCCCTGCTTCTTGTAGAAACCCAGCGGGTCGGCCATGATCCAGGGACTGGCGCAGGTGATCGGGATGAAGCCGATCTTCAGATCCTTCTTTTCCAGGCTGCCCTTTTCCTGCGCCATGGCTTCCAGCGTACCAAAGGGAATCAGCGAGGAAATTGCGGCCCAGGCGGTCGAGGCGCCGACCGCCGAGAGGAACTTGCGGCGCTCGCCATCCTCGGGGAACAGCGCGCGCATCACGGTGGTTTGCAGCACGCGCTGGTTCAGCGCTTCCGTTTCCTGCAACGAGGCGTCGTGTTCGGCCTGGCTGCCGTGATGGCCGCAGTTGCAGCGTGCAATGGCACGGGTTGAATCGAAGGGATCGTGCAGTGACATGATGGTCTCCGGAAAGAAGGTTCATCCGGTACAGTGCAGACTCCGTGCCAATTATTGCAAGGGCATGATTCGGCGTTACTAATTGCTGTATTCGGCGCGCCGTGCGGGGGATGGATGGCGGCGGACGAAGCCGCGCGCACCATGACGGGGCGCAGGCCTGCCGCGCTTACGCCAGATTGGGGCGCGGGCTTGCGGGCGACGCGAAGGCGCGATGCCGAATGTCAGTGGCCGTGCTTGCGCTGGGCTGTGGCGACGGCTGGTTTCGGCTCCGGCTGCGGGTAGCGCATCACCACCACGGCTTCCTCCGGCTCGTACCAGAACTCGCCGTGGGGAAGCTCCAGGCTGCCGGTAATCAGCACCACCAGGCCGTCGGCCATGTTGATGCGGGTCACGGTCTCCCAGGCAAAGGTCGGGTGGGCGCTGGTGCCGGGGCCGTTGTAGATGTGATCGCCGACCTGCACGTCGGCCGCCGCTACGGTGATCCTGTTGGTCATGCCCGGTCTCCTTGCGCGACGATTCCGGGTCGGCCCGGAACGTCAGGCGAGCATGATGCACTCTTCCCGCGAAGCTCGCCAGAGTATTGCGGACCCACCCAGCCGGTGGCCGAGAGTTGGCGCTGGCGCTACGGCGCCGAGGGCTTCAGGCGCTGCGTTCGCGCCGGCTTTCCAGCAGCGAATAGACGGCCGGCACCACCACCAGCGTCAGCAGCGTCGAGGAGATCATGCCGCCGATCACGGCGATCGCCAGCGGCTGCTGGGTCTCGGCACCGGCGCCGAGACCCAGCGCGGCCGGGGCCAGCGCCAGGATTACGGTAGCCGAGGTCATCAGCACCGGCCGCATGCGGATCGGGCAGGCATTGCGCAAGGCGGCATCGACCGCCATGCCGGCATCGCGGCGCTGGTTGGCGAGGTCGACCAGCAGGATGGAGTTCTTCGCGACGAGGCCGATCAGCAGCGTCAGGCCGATCATGGAATAGATATTCAAGGTATGCCCGGTGGCCCACAGCGCGGCGATGCCGCCGACCACGGCGAGCGGCTGCGCCAGCATGACGATGGCCGGCTGCAGGAAGGAGTTGAACTGGCTGGCGAGCACCATGTAGAGCAGCACCAGCGCGAGGGCGAAGGTGAATACCATGTACTTCATGGTCTTGCCGAATTCTTCGGCCGAACCGATGAAGCGCACCTGGTAGCCGGTGGGTAACACTTCCTGTGCGGCGCGGCGCACTGCTTCGACCGCCTCGCCCAGCGGAATCGACGGCGTGGCATAGAAGGTGGCGGCGTATTGCAGGTCGAAGCGGCCGACCACGGCCGGGCCGAGGCGCTCTTCGAAGCGGGCGACGGAATCGAGGCGCACCATCTTGCCGTCGCGGCTGCGCAGGAAGATTTTCGACAGGTCGGCCGGCTGGGTGAATTCGCCGGATTTGGCCTTGACGCGAATGTCATAGCGCTGACCGTCGCCGGGCTCGTCGTTGAACTTGGCGATGTCGATGCCGCCGGTCAGCATGTTCACCGCGAGAGCGACGTCGCTGGAGGACAGGTTCGCCGCGGCGATGCGCAGGCGGTCGGGAATGAACACCAACTGCGGCAGGTCGAGCTGGATGTCGGAATCGGTGCGGCCGATGCCGGGCACGGTGGCCAGCTTCTGCTGCAGTTCGCGCGAGAGGCGACCGATCTCGTTGATGTTGTCGCCGGCGAGGACGAACTGCAATGGCTCGCCGCGCTGGCCGCCGACCACGGCGAAGGGTGCGGCAAAGGCGCGCGCGCCGGGAATCGCCGCCAGATCGCGGCGCACCGCGGCGATGACTTCATGTTGGCTGCGCGTGCGTTCCTCGCGCGGCGCCATGCGCACCACCACCGTGCCCTGGTTCACCTGGCCGGCGCTGCCGAGGCCGATCAGGGCGAACTCGGTACGGATCTCGGGGTAACGATCGAGCACGGCTTCGACTTCGCGCAGCTTGCTGTCGGTGTAGTCGATGCTGGACCCCAGCGGCGTGCGCAGCGAAATGCGGAAGCGGCCTTCGTCCTCGTCCGGGGTGAAGGTCTTGCCGACGTTCATGAAGAAGAAGGCCGAGGAGCTGACCACCGCGACGGTCAGCGCCACGACGTGCCAGCGTTGACGCAGGGCGCGGTCGAGTAGGCGGATGTAGAGACGGTCGAGGCCGCCCAGCACGCGGTCGAACAGGTGGTAGATGCGGCCATGCTGTTTCTCGACCTTGAGGTAGCGCGAGCAGAGCATCGGCGTCAGGGTCAGCGAGACGAACAGCGAGACCAGCACGCCGAAGGTGACGACCACGGCAAAGGAGCGGAAGAACTGGCCGATGATGCCGGAGAGGAAAATCACCGGGGCGAAAATCGAGACCAAGGACAGCGTTGCCGCGATCACCGCGAACACCACTTCCTTGCTGCCGTTGACCGCGGCGGCCACCGGGTCGGGGTCGATTTCCTCGCGATGGCGGAAGATGTTCTCCAATACCACGATGGCATCGTCGACGACGACGCCGATCAAGAGCAGCAGCGCCAGCATGGTCAGCGAGTTCAGCGTGTAGCCGAAGAAGTAGATCACCGCGATGGCGCCCATCAGCGACACCGGGATCGCCAGCGCGACGATCAGCGTCGAACGCACCGAGCGCAGGAAGAACCAGACCACCAAGGACGCCAGCAGCGTGCCTTCGATCAGGTGCTGCTTGAGCGAATTGACGATTTCGAGGATGAACACGGCGTCGTTGGAGACGATGCTGATCTTCATGCCCGGCGGCAGCTGCGGCTCGATTTCGTTGGCGAGCTTTTCGCGGATGCGCTCGACGATGGCGACGGTGTTGGCGTTGGTCACCTTGACCACGCCCATGCCGATCGTCGTCTCGCCATTGAAGCGCGCCAGCTGCCGGTTGTCGGTGAGGCCGTCCTCCAGTTCGGCGATGTCGGTGAGGCGGATCGGCGCGGCATTCGGCGGCGTGCCGCGGTAGCCGATCACCAAGCCGCCCAGCGCATCCAGGGTGTGGAATTCGAGATCGAGCTTGACCAGGTGTTCGGTGGTTTCGCCGACTATGAAGCCGCCGGCCAGTTGCACATGTTCGCGGGCGAAGGCGTCGCTGATGTCCTGCGCCGAGACGCCCAGCGCCGTCATGCGGTCGGGCAGCAGATTGACGCGGATGGTACGGTCGCGGCGGCCGCCGAGACGCACTTCGCCGACGCCGTTGATGGTTTCCAGTTTCTTCTTGATGACGTTGAGCGCGTACTGGTTCAGTTGCTGCTGGGTGCGGTCGCCCTGCACCGCCATCCAGAAGATCGGCGAGGCATTGGTCTCCACCTTGGCCACGATCGGCGGATCGACGTCCCTGGGCAGCCGGCGCTGAGCCTGGTTGACCTTGGACTGCACTTCGGTGAAGGCGACGTCGACATTCTTTTCCAGGCCGAAGGTGATGTTCACCACCGAGACGCCGGGCGAGGACGTGGACTGGATGTGCTCGATGCCCGGCACGCTGTTGACTGCGCTTTCGATCAGGTTGGTGACGCTGGAATCGACGATGTCGGGGTTGGCGCCCTTCAGCGTGGTGGTGATCGAAACCACCGGAAACTCGATGTAGGGCAGGCGGTCCATGCCGATGCGGGTGAAGGCGATCACCCCGAACAGCACCAGCACGGCGTTCGCCATCCACGCCAGGACGTGGCGCTTGACGGAAAGCTCGGGCAGGGTCATTTGGCTTCGGGTTTGGCGGCGTCCTTGGCGCCTGCTGTGCCTGCCGCCGCGGTGCCGTTAGCCGTCGTGGGCGCCGGCTTGGCGGCTTCCTTGATGGCGACCGCGGCGCCGTTGGTGAGGAAGCCGGCGCCATCGAGCGCGATGGTTTCGCCGCCGGCCAAGCCTTCGAGGATCTCGATGCGGCCGCCGCGCTTGGCGCCGACCTTGACCGGTTTCTGCTGCGCCTTCTTCTGTCCATCCGCCTCGGCGATGACATACACGACCTTGCCGGCGGGGCGCAGCACCACGCTTTGTTCGGGCACGGTCAGCGCTTCGGCCTTGGCCGAGACGATCACGGCGGCATTGACCGTGCCGCCGCCGCGCAGGCTGCCGTCGTTGTCGACGTCGACCAGCACGTCGAGGGTGCGGCTGCCTTCGACGACGCCGGGGCGGATGTCCTTGATGCGGCTGGCGAACACCTTGCCCGGCGCCAGCGGCGAAACCAGCCGGACTTCCTGGCCCTGTTGCAGGCGCGGACCGAAACTTTCGGCGAACGGCAAATGCGCACGCAGCTTTTTCGGCGCGACCAGGTTGAACAGCGGATCGCCGACCTTGACGTAATCGCCGGGAGAGACGATCTGCACTTCGACGATGCCGTCTATCGGTGAAATCACGCGGGTCTTGCCGACCGAGCGGCGGCTGTTGTCGGCCCGCGCCCGCGCCGCGTCGTACTGGGCAGCCAGCGCGGTGCGCTGGGCGGCGACGTCCTCGCCGGCATTCTTCGACAGGAAGCCCTTGTCCATCAGCATCTGTTGCCGCTCGGCGAGTTTCTCCTGCTGCTTCGCCAGGGCCTCGACGCGGCGCGCCTCGGCTTCGTCGGCCCTGTTCTGCAGTGCGACATCGCCGGCATCGATCACCGCCAGCAGGTCGCCGGCCTTGACCGAGCTGCCGCTGCGCGCCAGCACCTGCGTGACCCGTCCCGCGACCTCGGCGCCGACTTTCGGGTCGGCCAGCACTTCGAGGCTGCCGAGGGTTTCCAGCACCACCTCGAAGTCGCCCTTGGTGGCCTGGGTCACGGTGATCAGGGAGGGCGGCGGCACCGCCTTCTTCTGCTCGGCGTTCTGGCCGCAGGCGCTCAGCAGGGTGAGCGCCAGGCAGGCGAGGAGGGCGATTCGCATCAAGGCAGGACCGATTCCAGCGCAAACAGTTCCGTGATCTCCTCGCGGCGCCGGATCAGGTGCATGGCTTGGCCATCGACCATGACCTCAGCGGCGCGCGGCCGGCTGTTGTAGTTCGAAGCCATGGCCATGCCGTAGGCGCCGGCCGAGAGGATGGCCAGCAGCTCGCCTTCGCGCAGGGCCAGTTGGCGGTCGTGGCCGAGAAAATCGCCCGACTCGCAGACTGGGCCGACGATTTCGTAAGTCATGGCTTCCGGCGTCGTTGTGCCTGTCGCCGCAGTGTCAGCGCCAACTCTTGCGATCTCGTGCCAGGCGTCATAGAGGGCTGGACGCATCAAGTCGTTCATCGCCGCGTCGACCACGGCAAAGTGTTTCGCTTCGCCGTGCTTCAGCACTTCGACGCGGGTCAGCAGCAGTCCGGCATTGCCGACCAGCGAGCGGCCCGGCTCGAATATCAGCTTCTCGCGGCGCCCGGCAAGCTTCGCCAGCATGGGCGCCAGATAGTCGGCTGCCGCCGGTGCCGGTTCGTCGGCTTGGTACTGGATGCCCAGGCCGCCGCCAAGGTCGATGTGTTCGAGGGCTATGCCTGCAGCGGCGAGGCGGTCGACCAGTGCCAGCACCTTGTCCGCGGCCTCCGCCGCCGGCGCCGGGTCGAGCAGTTGCGAACCGATATGGCAGTCGATGCCCTTCACCGCGATGTGCGGCAGGCTCGCGGCGCGACGATAGAGATCGAAGGCTTCACCGAAGGCGACGCCGAACTTGGCCGTTTTGAGGCCGGTCGAAATGTAGGGATGGGTTTTCGCATCGACGTCGGGATTGACGCGCAGCGATACCGGTGCGCGGCGGCCGACGCTGCCCGCGACCTCGCTGAGCTGGTCAAGCTCGCTGGCAGATTCGACGTTGAAGCAATGGATGCCGGCCTCCAGCGCCGCGCGCATTTCGGCGCGCGACTTGCCGACGCCGGAAAATACGATCTGGTCCGCTCTGCCGCCGGCCGCCAATACGCGGGCCAGCTCGCCGCCGGAGACGATGTCGAAGCCGGCGCCGAGCCGGGCGAACAGGTTCAGGATGGCCAGATTGGAATTCGCCTTGACCGCATAGCAGATCAGCGCCCGGTCGAGCAGGCCGCTTGCCTGCAGCGCATCCCGGTAAGCGGCATAGGCGGCCGTCAGCGCGGCGCGGGAATAGACATAGCACGGCGTGCCGAAACGCGCGGCCAGCACGCTCAGCGGGACGGCCTCGACCTGCAGGCCATCCCTGCCCATCGCGGCCAGGCTCATGGCCGTGACTCTGCGGATTTGTTGCTATGATCTGGCGCAGGCGGCACCGCAGCGGCGCTTGCCTGCGGAGTCGGTTGCGGCAGTGTCAGCGGGGTTTTGGTGCCGCAGGCGGCGAGGACCGCAAGGCCAAGCAGGGCGGCGGCGAATGAGGGAATCAGGCGCATGGCAAATAGGTGTGTCTCGACAGGCGAAGGATGGTAACACGCGATGGATGAACGGGAATTCATGGCAGCGGCCGATGCGGAGTTGGCGCGCATCGAGGCGGCGCTGGAGGTGGCTTCGATGAGCGGTATTGCCGATTTCGATTTCGAAACCAAGCCCGGCGGCATCATCGAGATCGAGTGCGAAAACGGCACCAAGATCATCGTCAATCGCCATGGCGCGGCGCGGGAAATCTGGCTCGCGGCGAAATCGGGCGGCTATCATTTTCGCCCCGAGGGCGGCAAGTGGGTCGGCACGCGCGATGGCGAGGAGTTGCTGGCGGCCTTGTCGCGGACCCTGTCGGAGCAGTCCGGCGTGAGGATTGCGCTCTAGTTCTTCTTGTCGCCGGGCACTGCCGTGGCGGGCTTGTCGATGATGAGTTTCGGCTTCGCATCCCTGACCGGCGCCGGTGCCTGATTGAGTTCCTGCTTCGGCGGCTCCACCTCTTCTGCCGGCGGGGGTGGCAGATACTCCTTGTAGATGAGCTCGTTGTTGGTCTTGCCGGAGGGGTCCTCGGCCTTGATCGCGACAAGGCCTGCCGGCGCTTCCTGCCAGCTTTCGGGCACGCCCTTCAAGGCCTTCTCCATGTAGCCGATCCAGATCGGCAGTGCCGCCGCGCCGCCGGTTTCGCCATTGCCCATGCGCCGCGGCTGGTCGAATCCGATCCAGGCGATGCCGACCACGGTGGGTTGGTAGCCGCAGAACCAGGCATCGATATAGTCGTTGGTGGTGCCGGTCTTGCCGGCCAGATCGCCGCGCTTCAAGGCCGCCGCCGCACGCGTGGCGGTGCCGCGGCGCACCACATCGTGCATCATGCTGTCCATCAGCCAGGCGTTGCGCGCATCGATGGCGCGCAATGATTCGTCACCCGCCACGGCGGGCTGTATTGCAGCCAGCACGGCGCCCTTGTCATCGAGAATCTGGCGCACGATGTAAGGCTCGATGCGGTAGCCGCCATTGGCAAAGACCGAATACGCGGCAAGTTGCTGCCAGGGTGTCACCGATCCGGCGCCCAGCGCCAGCGTGAGGTAGGGCGGATGTTTGTCGGCATCGAAGCCGAAACGCGTCACGTAATCCTGGGCGTAATTGGTGCCGATGGCGCGCAGCAGACGAATCGAAACCATGTTCTTGGACTTCGCCAGCGCGGTGCGCAGGGTCATCGGCCCGTCGTATTTGCCGTCATAGTTCTTCGGCTCCCAGGCTTGGGAGCCGGTCTCTTCGGCGGAGATGGAGACCGGTTCGTCGGGAATCACGGAGGCCGGCGTGTAGCCCTTTTCCAGGCCGGCGGAGTAGATGAAGGGTTTGAAACTGGAGCCGGGCTGGCGCCAGGCCTGGGTGACGTGGTTGAACTTGCTGCGATTGAAATCGAAACCGCCGATCAGTGCCCGGATCGCGCCGTCGACCGGGCTGGCGGCGACGAAAGCTGCTTCGACCTCGGGCAACTGGACGATTTGCCAGCTCTTGTCGGATTTCTGCACGCGAATCACCGCCCCGCGTCGCAGCCGCTTGTTCGGCGTCGCCTTGTCGTCCAGCATGCGGGCGGCGAACTTGAGGCCGTCGCCGCTGATGCTCAGTACCTCGCCGCCGCGCAAGTAGGCGCGTACCAGCTTGGGCGTGGCCTCGAGCACGATGGCCGGCAGCAGGTCGTCGCTGTCGTCGTAATCCGTCAGGAGTTCTTCCAGTTCCTCGTCATTTTCCGGGCTGATGTCTTTCAGCACGACATAGGCTTCGGCGCCGCGATAGCCGTGGCGGCGGTCGTAGTCCATGACCCCGCGCCGCACCGCCAGGTAGGCGGCCTGCTGTTCGCCGCGATCGATGGTGGTAATGACGCGCAGGCCGCGGCTGTAGACATCGTCCGGAAAACGCTCCGCCGCAATCTGGCGCGCCATCTCGGCGACATACTGGGCGCGCACGCCGAAGTCGTTGACGTCGCGCTTGATATGCAGGGTTTCCGCCGGCGCCGCCGCCAGCTGTGCGTCGTCGATGAAGTTGAGCTCGTGCATGCGGCGCAGGACATAGCGCTGGCGCAACTGCGCCCGCTTTGGATTGGCCACCGGATTGTAGGCCGAAGGCGCCTTGGGCAAACCGGCGAGCATGGCCGCCTCGGCGACCGTGACATCCTTCAGCGCCTTGCCGAAATAGATCTGCGCCGCGGCCGAGAAGCCGTAGGCCCGCTGTCCGAGATAGATCTGGTTGAGGTAGATCTCAAGAATCTGGTCCTTGCCCAGATTGTGCTCAATTTTGAAAGCCAGTAGCATTTCATAAAGCTTGCGTGTCAGGGTTTTTTCGCTGGAAAGGAAAAAATTGCGCGCTACCTGCATGGTGATGGTCGAGGCGCCCTGGCGCTTGCCGCCGCCGACGAAATTCGAATATGCAGCACGCAACACACCCAGCGTGTCGATCCCGGGATGCTGGTAAAAGCGCTCGTCTTCGGCGGCAAGAATGGCTTGTATCATTACCGCCGGAACGTCCTTGATATGGACAAAGTCGCGCCGCTCTTCGCCGAACTCGCCGATCAAGTGGCCGTCGCTGGAGTAAACCCGCAATGGAATCTTCGGCTGATAGTCGGTCAGCACTTCCACCGATGGAAGTTGTGGATAGGCGAGAATCAGCACGATGCCGGCAAGAGCGGCGGCACTCAACACGGCGCCGCCGACCAGGAGCAGGGAATACAGTATCCAGCGGGTGGGTGCGGGCAGGGCGGAAATAGGCACGAAGGGACGGAGTGATGGCGGCGCGTTGAATTATAGCTGTGGCGCTGGAGACACGTCGCGAGCAATCAACTGTGATAATTTTGCTTTACAGTCGATATAGTTGCTGCTAGCATCTGAAGTAAATTATCTGTATAGCTCGTAACGCAATATTTTTAAAGGAAAAATCCTTTGCAGATCGATGTCTCGGCGCTCAAGTCGATCTTTAACCCGAAGCTGCGTCCGCTGATCGGCGTGGACATCAGTTCAACCGCGGTCAAGATGGTTGAACTGGTCGATGCCGGCAAGGGGCAGCCGCGGGTTGAGCGCTATGCGATCGAACCCTTGCCGAAGGATGCCGTGGTGGATGGCAATCTGGCGTCGCTCGATGCCGTGGCGGAAACGTTGCAGCGCTGCTGGAAGCGGCTCGGCACCTCGACGCGCTTTGTCGCGATGGCCTTGCCGACGGCCGCCGTCATCACCAAGAAGATCACACTGCCGGCGAATCTGCGCGAACAGGAGATGGAGGTCCAGGTCGAGTCGGAAGCCAATCAGTACATTCCGTTTGCGCTGGAGGAGGTCAATCTCGACTTTCAGGTGATTGGTCCGGCGCCGGGCAGTCCCGATGACGTCGAAGTGCTGCTGGCCGCCTCGCGCAAGGAGAAGGTCGAAGATCGCGTTGCTGCGGCCGAAGTGGCCGAGTTGAAGCCGGTGGTGATGGATGTCGAAGCCTATGCGACCCAGGCGGCCTATGAGTTGGTAACCAAGCAACTGCCGCGCGAAGGCGCCGACCAGATCGTGGCCCTGGTAGACGTGGGCGCCTCGGCCATGAAGATCACTGTCATGAAGGATGACCAGCAGCTCTATGCGCGCGAACAGGCCTTCGGCGGTTCGCAACTGACCGACGAGATCATGCGCGCCTACGGCATGGGGCCCGACGAAGCCGAAAATCTGAAGCGTTCCGGCACGCCGCCCGACAACTACGAAGCGGAAATCCTGCATCCCTTCATCGAAAACATGGCGCAGGAAGTCGCTCGCGCACTCCAGTTCTTTTTCACCTCGACGCCGCACAATGAAGTGCATCACATCATTCTTGCCGGCGGCTCGGCGCTGATCCCGGGCGTCGCCGAAATCGTCGGCCAGCGCACCAACGTCAATACCATTCTGGCCGATCCGTTCGCCGGAATGGCCATCGCGCCGCGCATTCGCGCCAAACAGCTGGCCGCCGACGCGCCTTCGCTGATGGTGGCTTGCGGGCTGGCCCTGAGGAAGTTCGATCAATGATCCGGATCAATCTCCTTCCTCATCGCGAGGAGAAGCGCAAGGCGCGGCGCCAGCAATTTTATGTCCTGCTCGGCTTGGTGTCGGTACTGGCGGCCCTGATCTGGTTCCTCGGCTTTTCGCTGATCAACCGGGAGATTGCCGTACAAGGCGAGAAGAACGAATTTCTCAAGCGCGAAATCGCCTCGCTGGACAAGGAAATCAGCGAAATCAACAAAATCCAGGAACAAACCAACGCATTGCTGGCCCGCAAGCGCGTAATCGAGGCATTGCAGGCCAATCGCACTGAAACCGTGCACCTGTTCAATGAGTTGGCGAAGCAGGTTCCGGAAGGTATCTACCTGCGCACGTTGACGCAAACCGGGCCGAAACTGGCGATTGCGGGCTACGCGCAATCCAACGCGCGGATCACCACACTGATGAACAACCTCGAAGAGTCGCCCCTGCTCGAGCAGGCGACACTGGTCGAAACCAAAGCCGAGGTCGTCGCCAATCGCCGTCTCAATGCATTCAGCATTACAACCGTGATTTCGCGCCAGACCGCGGCTGCGCCGGGGAAAAAGTGATGAAGCTGCCTGCCCTGCCTGCTTCCCTGTCCTCGATGTTCAAGCGCAAGTCGGCTGCCGAGCGCCTGGCCGAAAAGCAGACTGTCAAGGTCGAGCCGGCCGCCCCCAAGCGCCCGCTGATTGATTTCCAGCAGTTGGCCATGGATTTCAAGACCCTGGATCCCAAGGATCCGGGCTTGTGGCCTCTGGCGCCGCGCATAGTGATTCTGCTTAGCTTGTTTGCCGGCTTGCTGGCTACCGCCTGGGGCTTTGGTGCTCTCGGCTGGAGCGTCCAGCTGGAGGAACTCGAGACACAGAAACAGCAGGAAGCCACGCACAAGGAAGCCTGGCTGAAAAAGAAAAAGCAGGCCGTTAACCTCGACGAGTACCGTCGCCAACTGGCCGAAATCGACCGTTCCTTCGGCGCTTTGCTCAAACAGTTGCCGAACCGGGCCGAAATGGGCGACATGCTGGTCGATATCAACAAGGCCGCCCAG
>JAUYSD010000300.1 GCA_030696505.1 Sulfuritalea sp.
CTGATCAAGATCATCAACATCGTGGCGCTGCTGATTCTGCCTCTGGTGGCGTGATCCCGATCACAATGATCGAACTGACGGGCAGCCTGCGGGCTGCCCGTTTTTTATTTGGGCTGGCGTTCCTGGCTTGCGCTACGGCAGCGTCGGCACAGGCCGACCAGCCGGAGGCGGCCAGTGGTTTTACCCCGCGGCCAGCGGTGGCCGGCAGTGCTTTCATGGCGGTCACGGCGAATCCCTATGCCACCGATGCCGCCCTGGAAATCCTGCAACTGGGCGGCAATGCACTGGATGCTGCCGTCGCCGCGCAATGGGTGTTGAATCTGGTCGAGCCGCAGTCCTCGGGCATCGGTGGCGGCGGCTTCCTGCTGCACTGGGACGTGAGGCACCAGCGGGTGTCGGCCTGGGATGGCCGCGAAACGGCTCCCCGTGGCGCCAGCCCCAACTTTGCCCGGCGCACGGATGGAAGTCCGGCAGGTTTCGCCGAACTACTGGCAAGCGGCAAGGCCGTCGGCGTGCCAGGGCTGGTGGCCATGCTTGAAGCGGCGCATCGACGTCACGGCAAGCTGAGATGGGAACGTCTGATCCGACCGGCGCTACGCCTGGCCGAGAACGGCTTTGCCATTTCGCCGCGCCTGCATCGACTCTTGCGCGATGATCGATTGCTGCGCCGCGATGCGGCGGCGAGGGCGCTGTATTACACGACGAGCGGCGAGGCGAAGCCAGTCGGCGAGATCCTGCGCAACCCGGAGTTCGCCAGTGTTCTGCGCGCTATTGCGGCGGGCGGTGCGAATGCCTTGCATGAGGGTGAACTGGCCGGGCGCATTGCCGCCGCAATCGGGCAGCGCGGCGGAACGCTGACGGCGGCAGACATGGCCGACTACCGGCCGCAGCAGCGCGCCGCGCTGTGCGGCAAGTATCGCCGGTGGCGCATCTGCGGCATGCCGCCGCCTTCGTCCGGCGGCATCGGCGTCCTGCAACTGCTGGGCCTGCTAGAACGCAGCGCGCCGCCATCCGTCGATCCGGCTGGCGCGGATGCGGTGCACCTGTTCGCCGAAGCCGGGCGACTGACCTACGCCGATCGGGCGCGCTATCTGGCCGATCCGGATTTCGTCGCCGTACCTCAGCGGGCATTGCTCGATTCCCGGTATCTCGATCGGCGCTCGCGCTTGATCGAACTGGGGCGCAGCATGGGTGTCGCCGCGCCGGGAGAACTTCCAGCCGGCCGCGCGCAGGCCGACGATGACGCGCCGGAACTGCCGGCGACGACGCATGTTTCGATTGTCGATCGAGCCGGCAATGCTGTGGCGCTGACCAGTTCGATCGAAAGCGCCTTCGGCAGCCGCATACAGGTTGGAGGATTTCTGCTCAACAATCAGCTGACCGATTTTTCCCTGGCTGCCGAGCGTGACGGCAAGCCCGTCGCCAACCGCCTGGAGCCGGGCAAGCGGCCTTTGTCCTCGATGGCGCCTACGCTGGTCTTCGATGCCGGCGGGCGGCTCCATGCCGTGCTGGGTTCTCCCGGCGGCAGCCGCATCATCAACTATGTGGCGCGGACCCTGGTCGCGCTGCTCGACGGACAGGCTGACCCTGCGGCGGTGCTGGCCCTGCCGCATGTCGGCAACCGCAACGGGGCTACCGAAATCGAGCGTGGCCGTGTCCCGGACGCCGTGGCGCAGGAACTGGAAAGGCGTGGCCATGCGGTGCAGCGCAGCGACATGACCAGCGGCCTGCACCTGATCGTGCGTAAAGGCGGGTTATGGATAGGCGCAGTCGATCCGCGCCGCGAAGGTGTCGCCCGCGGCGATTGATCAGGCGGCTTTGCGCCGAAAATCGCGCAGGCGAAAACCGAGCAGCCACAGGGTGGCGAAATATGCTGCGATTCCGCCCGGAACCACGCCTGCCAGGCGCTGCACGCGCTGACTGCCGGTCATGGCCAACCACGCCGCATCCTGGCCGCCGGCAAACCACAACACGCCACCCAGCACGATCAGCGCGGCGACAAGTTTCAGCGTGAACAGGCCCCACCCCGGTCGCGGCTGGTAGACGTCGCGCCGGCGCAAGCCACGCCAGAGCAGTCCGGCATTGACGCAGGAGGCGAGGCCGATCGACAGGGCCAGCCCGGCATGCTTGAGCCAGCCGATAAAGGCAATGTTCATCAGTTGCGTGAGCGCCAGCGTAAGCAGGGCAATCTTCACCGGCGTACGGATGTCCTGGCGGGCATAGAAGCCCGGGGCCAGCACCTTGACCAGGATCAGCCCGGTCAGGCCGATCGAATAGGCGACCAGCGCCTCGCGGGTGCGCAGCACGTCGGCAGCGGCAAACGCACCGTACTGAAACAGGGTTGCCAGCAGCGGTACCGCCAGCATGGCCAGCGCCAGCGACGCCGGCAGGGTCAGCATCAGGGTCAGGCGCAGGCCCCAGTCGAGCAATGCCGAGAAGTCCTCCGTCTTGCCGCTGGCATGGGTCTTGGCCAGACTCGGCAGCAGTATGGTCCCCAGCGCCGCACCGAGCAGTCCGGCCGGGAATTCCATCAGGCGATCGGCATAGTAGAGCCATGAGACGCTGCCGTTTTCGAGGAAGGACGCAAAGATGGTGTTGATCAGCAGGCTGATCTGCGCCACCGAAACACCCAGCACGGCCGGTGCCATGAGCTTGAGAATGCGCTGCACGCCCTCATCCCGCCAGGCCAGGTCAAAGCGCGGCAACATGCCGATCTTGGCCAAGGCAGGCAACTGGATCGCCAGTTGTAGCGCACCGCCCAGGAATACCGCCCAGGCCAGCGCCAGCACCGGCGGATCGAACCAGGGCGCGGCGAACAGTGCCATGCCGATGAAGGACAGGTTCAGCAGGACCGGCGTGAAGGCCGGCAGCGCAAATCGGCTCCAGGTGTTGAGAATGCCGGCCGCCAGGGCCACCAGCGACATGAACAGAATGTAGGGGAATGTGATCCGGGTCAGTTCCACGGTGAGCTGGAATTTTTCGGCATCGGCGGCGAACCCGGGCGCGGTCACCGCGATCAATACGGGGGCTGCGGCCATGCCGAGCGCGGTGACCGCGATCAGGATCAGGAACAGCACACTGGCGACACGATCGACCAGACTCTTGGTTTCCTCGTCGCCGCGGCGACCGCGGTATTCCGCCAGCACGGGGACGAAGGCCTGAGAGAAGGCGCCCTCGGCAAACAGGCGGCGCAACAGGTTGGGCAGGCGGAAGGCGACGAAGAAGGCGTCGGTCATCATGCCGGCGCCGAAACTGCGGGCGATCACGAAGTCGCGGACAAATCCCAGAATTCGGGACAGCAGGGTCATCCCGCTGACGGTGGCCAGAGCACGGAGCAGATTCATTGCCGGTATGGTATCCGGGATGTCGCCGGCAGAAGCCGCTTGCAATGGGAGGAAGACCCCCCTATAATCACGCGCTTTCCCAAGATCTACCGGATATCGACACATGGCCAATACCGTCCAAGCCCGCAAACGTGCCCGTCAAGCGACCGAGCAGCGCGCTCACAACATGAGCCTGCGTTCGACGTTGCGTACCGCAATCAAGAAGGTACGCAAGGCGATCGACGCCGGCGACAAGACCGCGGCGCAGGCAGTGTTCAAGGAGTCGCAGCCGATCATCGATTCGATCGCCGACAAGAACATCGTGCACAAGAACCTCGCCGCACGTTCGAAGAGCCGCCTCTCGGCTGCCATCAAGGCACTCTGAACGCCCAGTATCAAGGGTTCCGAAAAAAAAGGCTGCCTCGATTATCGAGGCAGCCTTTTTTATTTTCCGCAGACTGTGCGGATTTCGGTATAACCGCGTTTGGCATACTGACTTGTGAAATCCCTTGCTAAATTATATAAATAGGTTGAGTTTGCCGAAGTCACTGCATATAATCACCTGACTTCGTTGAAGTGAAAGGGGTTTTATGCAATCCCATCAGTTCATAAAATATGCATTTCGTATCAAGACCCGGCTGGGCGTGGTTGTGGATAATTTGATGATCCATGGCCGCGACGAGCACGAAGCCCAGCGCAAGCTGCGGCAGGTGTATCACGACTGCCAGATTCTGGAATGTGTTTGCCACCACGGCAGCGTTCGGGTCCCGGTGGCCAGCTTCGAGGAAGTCGCAAACCTCATCGTTCGCTGAGCTTGCGTCAGGCGTCAGCCACGCTCCGGTTGGCGCTACCGGAGTTTCAGAGAAATCGCGCCGTCCGTAATTCTTCCAGCAAGGCCAGATAGTCCAGCGCTCCCCGACTGGATGCGTTGTGGCTGAATATGTCGCGACTCATGGCAGGCGCCTCCGCGATGGCGACATTCTCCGAAATCACTGTTTCGCATAGCTCGGCGCCGAACTGCTGGCGCAGACGATCCTGGATATCGAAGCTCATCCTGCGCCGCCGGTCGAAGCGTGTCAGCAGGTAACGGCGTTCGATACGCCGCTTGATTACCGGCTCCAGCGCCTTCAGTGTGTGCTCGATCTGCAGGGCGCCGCGCAGGGACAGATAGTCCGAGGACACGGGAACCAATATCCTGTCCGCGGCAAAAATCGCATTGAGCGACAGCACGCCAAGAAATGGACAGCAGTCGATCATGGCGACGCTTTCGCCGCCAGTCCCTTCCAGCGCCTGCAAGCCGTTGTTGAGCCGGTTGAGGATGGCGGGCCCCTTGCCGAAGATGGAATCGACCTTGATCAGTTCGGCATGCGCCGGGATCAGGCGACCTACCCCGTTCCAGATTACGGCGAGTTCATCGAGCGGCCGGTTGTCCTGATACAGCGCGAACACGCTGTTGTGAGCCTCGCCCAGTGCTTGGCCATGTATCGATGTCAGATGTGCCTGAGGATCGAGGTCGATCAGCAAGCCAGGTACGGAATCTCTTGCCAATGCAGCGGCGAGATTGAGTGCAGTAGTCGTCTTGCCGACCCCGCCCTTCTGATTGAATATCGCCATCCGCACTGCCGAATCCTCCGCTGTGCTGCTCTGTACAGGGGCAAATTTTTCACTTAGTATAGAGGCGTTCTCAAGCACGGCGGCCGCGTTGCTCTTCGGCCGCCGTATGTTTTTTGCGTTTGGCTATTAGTTGCGGTCGCGGTGCTAAACACCGATAAGCGCCGATAAGGCCGGCATTACCCTTCACTGAAACTACGTTTTTCGCGGAGTGCATTCATGCCGCATCTGATGAATACCTATGGGCGGCTGCCGGTTGCCTTTACCCACGGCGAGGGCTGCCGGCTGTTCGACGAGCAGGGCAAGACCTACCTCGACGCCCTGGCTGGAATCGCCGTCAATACGCTGGGCCACAACCATCCTCGGCTGGTGAAGGTGCTGCGCGAGCAGGTCGGCCGTCTCATTCACACGTCGAACCTGTATCGCATCAGCGAGGCCGAAGCGGCTTCCGATCGGCTTGCCGCACTGTCCGGCATGGACGAAGTGTTTTTCTGCAATTCGGGTTGCGAAGCCAACGAGGCGGCGATCAAACTGGCCCGGCTGTATGGCCATCATCGCGGCATCGACCAACCAGCGATCATCGTCATGGAGCAGGCTTTCCACGGCCGCACCCTGGCAACGCTTTCGGCCACCGGCAATCGCAAGGTGCAGGCGGGTTTCGAGCCGTTGGTGACCGGTTTTGTACGCGTGCCGTTCGACGACTTCGCTGCCATCGAGCAGTTGGCCGAGCGCAACCCGAACATCGTGGCGGTGCTGTTCGAGCCGATTCAGGGCGAAGGCGGCATCAACCTTGCGCACCAGGACTTCATGCGTTCGCTGCGGCAGATCTGCGATCAGAAGGAATGGCTGTTCATGGTGGACGAGGTGCAGTGCGGCATCGGTCGCACCGGGGTCTGGTTCGCGCATCAGCATGCCGGCATCGTTCCTGACGTCATGACTCTGGCGAAGGGGCTGGGCTCGGGTGTGCCGATTGGCGCCTGTCTGGCGACGGGACGCGCCGCCGGCGTATTCAAGCCCGGCAATCATGGTTCCACCTTCGGCGGCAATCCGCTGGCTTGCGTCGCCGCATTGACCACGCTGGACGTCATCGAGGCCGACGGCCTCATGGCGCGTGCGGTAACACTGGGCGAAGCGATTCGCGGTGGCCTGCGCGAAGGCTTATCCGGCATCGCGGGTGTGGTTGAGGTGCGCGGCGACGGCTTGATGATAGGTATCGAGCTCGATCGACCCTGCGCCGATCTGGTCCAGCGCGGCCTCGCGGCCGGAACGCTGATCAATGTCACCGCAGACAAGGTCGTTCGCCTGCTGCCGGCCCTGGTCATGAGCGATGCCGAAGGGGCGGAACTGGTCGCCGCCCTGGTCGCCCTGATCAAAGAGTTTCTCGGAGCCTGATCATGTCGGCGCCACGGCATTTTCTGCAATTCAAGGATCTTTCCGGCGACGAGCTCGATTACCTGTTCGAGCGCGCGCGTATCGTCAAGGCGCGTTTCAAGTCCTATCTGCGCCATTGGCCGTTGCAGGACCGTACTCTGGTGATGATCTTCGAGAAGGCCAGTACCCGCACCCGGCTGTCCTTCGAGGCCGGCATGCAGCAACTTGGCGGCTCGGCGATCTACCTCAATACGCGCGACTCGCAACTCGGTCGCGGCGAGCCGGTGGAGGATGCGGCCCAGGTGATATCGCGCATGAGCGACATTGTCATGATCCGCACCTTCGAGCAGGGCATCATCGAGCGTTTTGCCAGGCATTCGCGAGTGCCGGTGATCAACGGCCTGACCAACGAATACCATCCCTGTCAGATACTGGCCGACATCTTCACCTTCATCGAGCACCGCGGCCCGATCCGGGGCAAGACCGTGGCGTGGATCGGCGATTCGAACAACGTCTGCAACACTTGGCTGCAGGCCGCGGAAGTCCTCGATTTCAATGTCCATGTGTCGACGCCGCCAGGCTATGAGGTTGAGGGCGAGCGCGCCGGCCTCTATGGCACGGATCATTTCGAGCAGTTTGCCGATCCGATGGATGCCGCGCGCGGAGCCGATCTGGTCACCACCGATGTGTGGACCTCGATGGGCTTCGAGGCCGAGAACGAAGAGCGCCTGCGCGACTTCGCCGACTGGCAGGTCGATGCCGAAATGATGCGCGCCGCAAAGACGGATGCGGTGTTCATGCACTGCCTGCCCGCGCATCGTGGCGAGGAAGTCACCGCCGACGTGATCGACGGGCCGCAAAGCGTGGTCTGGGACGAAGCCGAGAACCGGCTGCATACGCAAAAGGCTTTGATGGAATTCCTGCTCCTGGGCAGGGTGAATGACTAAGGAAAGATCGATGAGCGCGGCAAAGAAATCAAGCAGCAAGCAAAACAACAAGGTCGTCTTGGCCTATTCGGGCGGACTGGATACCTCGGTGATCCTCAAGTGGTTGCAGGACACCTACAACTGCGAGGTGGTGACCTTCACCGCCGACCTGGGCCAAGGCGAGGAACTGGAACCGGCGCGGGCCAAGGCGCTGCAGATGGGCATCAAGCCGAAGAACATTTTCATCGACGATTTGCGCGAGGAGTTCGTTCGCGACTTCGTCTTTCCGATGTTCCGCTGCAACACCGTCTATGAAGGCGAATACCTGCTCGGCACCTCGATTGCGCGGCCGCTGATCGCCAAGCGCCTGGTCGAGATCGCGAAGAAGACCGGCGCCGACTCGATCTCGCACGGCGCCACCGGCAAGGGCAACGACCAAGTGCGTTTCGAACTCGGCGCCTATGCGCTGATGCCCAATGTCAAGGTCATCGCGCCGTGGCGCGAGTGGGATCTGCTCTCGCGCGAGAAGCTGATGGCCTATGCCGAGAAGCACGGCATCCCGGTCGAGATGAAGCACAAGAAGGGCGGCTCGCCCTATTCGATGGATGCCAACCTGCTGCACATTTCCTACGAAGGACGCCATCTTGAAAATCCCGGCGCCGAGGCCGAGGAGTCGATGTGGCGCTGGACCGTGTCGCCGGAGAAGGCGCCGGACAAGGCCGAGTATCTGGATCTCCAATTCAAGTGCGGCGACCTGATTGCCATCAACGGCAAGAAGATGAAGGCCCACGAATTGCTGGGCACACTCAATCAGCTGGGCGGCAAGCATGGCATCGGCCGCCTCGACCTGGTCGAGAACCGCTACGTCGGCATGAAGTCGCGCGGCTGCTACGAAACCCCGGGCGGCAGCATCCTGCTGCGTGCGCATCGCGCCATCGAGTCGGTCTGCCTCGACCGCGAGGAAGCGCACCTCAAGGATGACCTGATGCCGCGCTACGCCAGCCTGATCTACAACGGCTACTGGTGGAGTCCGGAGCGCCGCGCCCTGCAGGCGCTGATCGACCACACCCAGCAGCACGTCAATGGCTGGGTGCGGCTCAAGCTCTACAAGGGCAACGTGATCGTGGTCAGTCGCGATTCGAAGACCGATTCGCTGTTCGACCCGACCATCGCCACCTTCGAGGACGACGCCGGCGCCTACAACCAGAAGGACGCCCACGGCTTCATCCGCCTCAATGCGCTGCGCCTGCGCATCGGCGCAAACAGGACCGAGAGCCGGGCCGGCAAGAAGAAGGACTGACGAAGCACCGACGGTAGACGGATTACGCGCCGATGTTCGGCATTTCGGAGGAGCAACTGACAGAGTTCGGCATGACGTTTGGCCTTGGCGCCTTCATGCTCTACATGCTGTTCATCATCGGCGAGCTGGCCTGGAAGTCCAAGGCGGGCAAGCTCGGCACCTTCATCCTGTTCTTTGTCCTGGCGTTCGGCATGCTCGGCTTCGTCGCCAAGTTCATCATCCAAAAAATGTGGGGGATCTGATATGTCGCAATTTGATAATGTCGCAGTGTTCAAGAAGGCCAATGTGTACTTCGACGGCAAGTGCGTCAGCCACACCGTGCAACTCCCCGACGGCACGAAGAAGAGCGTCGGCGTGATCATGCCGTCGACCCTGACCTTCAACACCGGCGTGCCGGAAATCATGGAATGCGTCGCCGGCGTCTGCCGCTATCGCATCAAGGGCGAAGACTGGCAGACCAGCGGCGCCGGCCAGAGCTTCGAGGTGCCGGGCAATTCGAGCTTCGAGATCGAAGTCGCCGGCGAGCCCTATCACTACGTCTGTCATTTCGCCTGATCCGGGGAGCGCGCCATGCCTTCATTCGACATCACTTCCGAAGCCGACCTGGTGGCGCTGAAGAACGCCGTGGACGTGGCGGGGCGCCACATCGGCAACCGCTACGACTTCAAGGGCACCTCGGCGCGTGCCGAACTGAACGAGAAGGACAAGACCATCACGCTGCATGGCGATTCCGAATTCCAGCTCAGCCAGATCAAGGACATCCTTTTTCCGGAAATGGAAAAGAAGGAACGCGAGAGCACCAAGCGGCTCGATCATGGCCCGGTGCAATCGGTCGGCGGCAACAAGTCGAAGCAGGTGCTGACCATCAAGGTCGGCATCGAGCAGGAGCTGGCGAAGCAGATCGTCAAAATGATCAAGGACAGCAAGATCAAGGTCCAGGCCAGCATCCAGGGCGACGCCGTGCGCGTCACCGGCGCCAAGCGCGATCTGCTGCAGGAAGCCATCGCATTGGTGAAGAAGTCGATCACTGACTTCCCCCTGCAGTACGGCAACTTCCGCGACTGAGCACCGGTTTCGGCGCCATCTGTAGGGCATAATCTCCGTTTCAGGGGGATGCCATTGACGGATCAAGCGATACCCCACTCGCCGTGTTGCCTCAGCCTAGATCTCGAAGTCGATCCGCGTAACGGGCAGATTCTTAAGATCGGCGCTTGGC
>JAUYSD010000334.1 GCA_030696505.1 Sulfuritalea sp.
GGGGGTCGGCGTCGCCGGCTATTCGGCGAGGAGTTCCTTGGGCAGGGGGAAGTTCACGTTTTCTTCCACCCCGACCAGGGTCTCGATGTTGCCGGCACCGAGCTCCTGCAGGCGCTGCACCACGCCGCTGACCAGCACCTCGGGCGCCGACGCGCCGGCCGTGACGCCGACCCGCGCATTGCCTGCAAGCCATTGCTCATTGATCTGCTCCGCCCCATCGACCAGGTAGGCAGGGATGCCGCCGATCGCGGCGACTTCGCGCAGGCGATTGGAGTTGGAGCTGTTCTTCGAGCCGACCACGATCACCAGGTCGACCTTGCCGGCCATCGCCTTGACCGCGTCCTGGCGGTTCTGCGTGGCGTAGCAGATGTCGTCCTTGCGCGGCCCGACGATGTTCGGAAAGCGCTCCATCAGTGCGTGCACGATGACGCGAGCATCGTCCACCGAGAGGGTGGTCTGCGTCACATAGGCCAGCGGCGCCGGGGCGCCAACGCCAACTTTCAATTGCGCGACGTCGTCGACGTTTTCCACCAGATACATCTGGCCGGTGGCCTGGCCCATGGTGCCTTCGACTTCGGGGTGGCCCTTGTGCCCGATCATGACGATCTCGTAGCCCTGCTTGTGCAGGCGCGACACTTCGAGATGCACCTTGGTCACCAACGGACAGGTGGCGTCGAAGACCTTGAGGCCGCGCGCCTCCGCCTCGCGGCGCACCGCCTGCGGCACGCCGTGGGCGCTGAACACCACCGTCGCGCCGTCGGGCACCTCGTCCAGTTCCTCGACGAATATGGCGCCCTTGGCCTTGAGGCCGTCCACCACGTAGCGGTTGTGCACCACCTCGTGACGCACATAGATAGGTGCGCCGAATTTCTCCAGCGCGCGTTCGACGATGGCGATCGCGCGTTCGACGCCGGCGCAGAAACCGCGGGGATTGGCGAGCAGGATGTTCATTAGTGGGCCTCCGCCGGGCCGCCCCAAGGAGGCCCCAGCAATTCGATACGGATGCCGCGCAGCGGCGGAACCTTGGTCACCCCTTTCCATGGGAAAGGGGCTGGGGGATAGGTCATAGTATGCCGATGATTTCCACTTCGAAGCGCACCGGCTTGCCGGCCAGCGGGTGGTTGAAATCCACCAGCACCGCTGCGTCGTCGAGTTCGCGCACGATGCCGGTGAATTTGTCGCCATTGGGCGCGGCAAACTCGATCAGGCCGTGCAGCTCCGGGCTGGCATTGGGCGGCAGGGCGGAGCGCGCCATGCGCTGTGTGAGTTGCGGGTTGTGCGGACCGAAGGCCTGGTCGGGTTCGAGCAGGAACACGTGGCGCTCGCCGACCGGGATGCCGATCAGGCAGTGCTCCAGCGGCGGCGCGAGTTCGCCGCTGCCCAGCTGCAGCGTTGCCGGGGTCGAGTCGAAGGTGCTCACCAGTTCGGTGTCGTCGCCGGTGGCGACACGGTAATGCAGCGTGATCAGGTTGCCGGCGCGTACGGTCTCGGTCATTCGGAGCTCTTTTCAGTTGCCTTGCCGTAGCGGAACTGATGCCAGAGCATCAGCGCCACGCCGACGGTGATGGCCGAATCGGCCACGTTGAAGGCCGGCCAATGATAGCCCGCCAGGTGAAAATCGAGGAAGTCGACCACGGCATCGAAACGCAGCCGGTCGACCACATTGCCGATGGCGCCGCCGAGGATCAGCGCCAGCGATGTCGGCAGCAGGCGCTCCGCTGCGTGATGGCGCAGCAGGCTCACCAGCCAGACCGAAATCGCCAGCGCGAGGACGACGAAGAACCACTTCTGCCAGCCGCCGGCCCCGGCCAGGAAGCTGAAGGCCGCCCCCGAGTTGTAGACCAGCACGAGGTTGAAGAAGGAGCTCACGACCTGGCTCTCCATCAGGCGAAAGTTCGCCAGCACCCAGGCCTTGCTGGCCTGGTCGAGCGCCAGCACCAGGGCCGCCAGCGCCAGCCAGCGCGCCACCTTAGGCAATCTCGCGCGCCTCACCGGCGCCGAACAGGTTGGACGTGCAGCGTCCGCAGAGTTCGGGGTGCTCTGCATCCTGCCCGACGTCCTCGCGCCAGTGCCAGCAGCGCGCGCACTTGACGTGGGCGCTTGCGCTGGCCTCGATGCTGACGCCGCTCGCCGCGTCGGCTTTTTCGAGGCTCACTCTGGAGCAGATGAAAACGAACTTGAGGTCCTCGCCCAGCGAGGTCAGTAGATCGTAGGTCGCGGCGTCGGCGCGCAGGCTCACCTCGGCCTGCAGCGAAGATCCGATCTTGCCGGCCGCGCGCAGGTCTTCGAGCACCTTGGCGACTTCGGCGCGCACCGCGCGTATCGCCTGCCACCGTGTCGCCAGCGCCAACTCTTCGGCCTGCGGCGGCAGTTCGTGCCAGGTGGCGAGCATCACGCTGTCGCCCTGTTTCAGCGTGGCCCAGATTTCCTCGGCGGTGAAGGACAGGATGGGCGCCATCAGCCGCGTCACGCATTGCAGGATGTGCCACAGGGCGCTCTGCGCCGAGCGCCGGGCGCGGGAGTTTGCACCCGCGGTGTAGAGCCTGTCCTTGAGAATGTCGAGGTAGAAGCCGCCGAGGTCTTCCGAGCAGAAGTTCATCAGCGCCTGTACCACCTTATGGAACTCGAAGCGCTCGTAGTCGGCGGTGCATTGCGTCTGCAGGCGGCGGGTCAGCGCCAGGGCGTAGCGGTCCACTTCGAGCCATTCGGCCGGCGGCAGCATCTGGCTCGTCGCGTCAAAATCGGCCGTATTGGCCAGCAGGAAGCGCAGGGTGTTGCGCTGACGCCGATAAACCTCGACCACGCGAGCCAGAATTTCTTTGGAAAGAGAGAGCTCGCCGGAGTAGTCCGCGGAAGCTACCCAGAGACGCAGGATTTCCGCTCCCATGGTCCCTGCAATCTCCTGCGGTTCGATGCCATTACCCCGTGACTTGCTCATCTTGTAGCCCTTCTCATCCACCGTGAATCCGTGGGTCAGCAGGGCTTTGTAGGGCGCGCGACCATCAATCGCGGCACCCGTCAGCAATGACGAGTGGAACCAGCCGCGATGCTGGTCCGATCCTTCGAGGTAGAGATCGGCCGGATAGTCGAGATCGGCGGCGTGGGAGCCGCGCAATACCGTGCGATGCGTGGTGCCGGAATCGAACCAGACGTCGAGCGTGTCGCGCATCTTGTCGTACTGGCCGGCTTCCTCACCCAGCAGTTCGGCGGCGTCGAGCTTGAACCAGGCGTCGATGCCTTCTTTCTCGATGCGCTTGGCCACGGCTTCCAGCAGCTCCAGCGTGCGCGGATGCGGCTCGCCGCTTTCCTTGTGCAGGAAGAAGGGAATCGGCACGCCCCAATTGCGCTGGCGCGAGACGCACCAGTCGGGCCGGTTGGCGATCATCGCGTGCAGCCGCGCCTTGCCCCAGTCGGGATAGAACCTGGTCGCCTCGACGGCGGCCAGCGCCTTGTCGCGCAGCGTGCCGCCACCCGCGTCGACCACCCGATCCATGCCGACAAACCACTGGGTGGTCGCGCGGTAAATTATCGGCGTCCTGTGGCGCCAGCAATGCATATAGCTGTGCACGATTTCGCTGCTGGCGAACAGCGCGCCGACTTCGTCCAGCTTCTCGATGATGGCCGGATTGGCCTTCCAGACGTTCATGCCGCCGAAGAAAGGCAGGCTTTCGCCGAAGCGGCCGTCGCCCAGCACCGGAGTGAGGATTTCGTCGTTGTGCATGCCGTGCTTGCGGCAGGACTCGAAGTCTTCCAGGCCATAGGCCGGCGCGCTATGGACGATGCCGGTGCCGGTATCGAGCATGACGTAGTCGCCCAGATACACGGGCGACTTGCGCTCGTAGAACGGATGCAGGAAGTTCACCAGCGACAGCGCCGTACCCGCACAGGCGCCGAGCACTTCGCCCTGCAGCTTGTAGCGTTCCAGCGCCGCGGCGCGCAGTTCGGCGGCGAGGATCAGGCAGCCGCGCTCGGTCTTCACCAGTTCGTAGGTGAAATCCGGATGCATGTTGAGCGCCTGGTTGGACGGAATCGTCCACGGCGTGGTGGTCCAGATCACCGTCCAGCAATCGCCCGCGGGCAGCGCCTCGATGCCGAACGCATGGGCGACGCGGCCGCATTCGGCGGAATCGAGACGAAAGCCGACATCGATCGCCGGCGATTTCTTGTCCTGGTATTCGACCTCCGCCTCGGCCAGCGCCGAGCCGCAATCGAAGCACCAGTTGACCGGCTTCAAGCCCTTGAACAGGTAACCGCGGCTGTATAGCTCGCCGACCGCACGAATCTCGTCCGCCTCGTTGCGAAACGCCATGGTCAGATAGGGATTCTCCCAGTCGCCGAGCACGCCCATACGAATGAAGCCCTTCTTCTGTCGTTCGACCTGTTCGGCAGCGAAAGTACGACACAACTCGCGCGCCTGGTCGGCGGGAAGGTGCTTGCCGTGGGTTTTCTCGATCTGGTGCTCGATCGGCAGGCCATGGCAGTCCCAGCCCGGCACGTAGGGTGCATCGAAGCCGGCCAGGGTCTTGGAGCGGACGATGATGTCCTTGAGGATCTTGTTGACCGCGTGGCCAAGGTGCATATCGCCGTTGGCATAGGGCGGGCCGTCGTGCAGCACGAAGCGTGGGCGGCCTTTGGCGGCGGCGCGTATCTTTTGGTAAAGCTTCTGCGCTTGCCATTGCGCAATCCAGCCCGGTTCGCGCTTGGCGAGGTCGCCGCGCATCGGGAAGGGCGTGTCGGGCATGTTGAGGGTCTTGCGGTAATCAGCCATGGGTCGTGCCATCAGTTGAACGGGTGTTGAAAAATGCGCGCACCGCCGCGACATCGCGGGCAATCTGCGCCTTGAGTGCATCCAGGGAATCGAACTTCGCCTCGTCGCGCAGCTTGTGCAGGAAGTTCACATCGACGTGCAGGCCGTAGATGTCGCGGTCGAAATCCAGCAGATGGACTTCCAGCACCGGTTGCAGGCCCGCATCCACGGTCGGCCGCACGCCGATGTTGGCCGCGCCGGGCAGGGGCTGTGGCGCGACACCCGAGACCGTCACGGCGTACACCCCGGACAGCGGCAGGCGCTTGCGCCGCACCTGGATGTTGGCGGTGGGAAAACCGATGGTGCGGCCGAGTTTCTTGCCGTCCATGACCCGGCCGGCGATAACGAAGGAGCGTCCCAGCAGTTCTTCGGCCTGCTCGATGTTGCCGCTGGCGAGCGCCGCGCGCACCGCCGAACTGGAGACGCGGACGCCGCCGAAATCCACCGTGTGCATCGCCTCGACGACAAAGCGATGCTCGTGGCCGGCCCGCTGCAGCAGGGCGAAATCGCCGCTGCGGCCCTGGCCGAAACGGAAATCGTCGCCGATGATCAGATGCCGCACCGACAGTCCCTGCACCAGGATGCGCTCGATGAACTGCTCGGCGGTCAGCGCGGCCAGCTTGCGCGTGAAGCGGCAGACATGCACGCGGTCGACGCCGGCTTCGGCCAGCAGTTCGATCTTGTCGCGCAGGCTGGCCAGGCGCGCCGGCGCCTGCTCCGGGGCGAACAGTTCGCGCGGATGCGGCTCGAAGGTGAGCACCGTCGCCGGCAAGGCAAGTTCGCGCGCCTTGGCCGTCAATTCTGCAAGCAGCGCGCGATGGCCGCGATGCACGCCATCGAAATTGCCGATGGTCAGCACCGTAGACGTCGTCGCCCGCTCGGGAACACCGCGAAAAACCAGCATGGGGTTGAGACGGCAGGGAAAGCGGCCGATTATATCAAGCTCGGCGGGCACTTCCGGAAGCGCGAAAGGCGACGCGGCGCGGGATTCGGGCCGGAATCAGTCGAGCCGCGCCAGCTTGGACTTCGCCAGCGGCGGATTCTTGGCGAAGTAGCGGCGGATGCCCTTGAGGATCGCCTCGGCCATGCGGTCCTGGTAGGCCTCGTCGTTGAGCCGCGCCTCTTCCTCGGGATTGGAGATGAAGGCCGTCTCGATCAGGATCGACGGAATGTCCGGCGCCTTCAGCACGGCAAAACCGGCCTGCTCGACATGGGCCTTGTGCAGGGTGTTGATGCGGCCCAGTTCGCCCAGCACGTCCCTGCCCAGCTTGAGGCTGTCGTTGATCGTGGCGGTCTGCGAGAGGTCGAGCAGGGTGCGCGCAAGGTAGGGGTCCTTGACGCCGATATTCACGCCGCCGACCAGGTCGGCCGAGTTTTCCTTGTTCGCCAGCCAGCGCGCGGCCGAACTCGAGGCGCCGTTTTCCGACAGCACGAACACGCTGGAACCGCGCGCCGTGCTCTTGATGAAGGCGTCAGCATGGACCGAAAGGAAGAGATCGGCCTGCACCCGGCGCGCCTTCTGCACGCGCTGATTCAGAGGAATGAAATAATCGCCGTCGCGCGTCAGCACCGAGCGCATGTTGGGCGTCGCATCGATCTTTTGCTTGAGCCGCCGCGCCACGGACAAGGTGACATGCTTTTCATAACTGCCGCCGCGCCCGACCGCGCCGGGGTCTTCGCCGCCGTGACCGGGATCGAGCACGATGGTGATGAGGCGCGCGATCTCGGGTCCGGGCTCCGGCTTTTCGTTTCCCGGTGCGGGCTGCGCCGGCCGCTGGCCGAGCCTGGGCTCGGTCAGCGGCGGCTCGGCGGATTTTTCCAGCAGCGCCATCAAGGGGTCGACGGGTTCCGCCGGATACAGATCGAGCACTAGGCGGTGGCCGTATTCGCCGACCGGCTTCAGCGCGAACACCTGCGGCTTGACCTCGCCCTTGAGCTCGATCACCAGGCGCACCACGCCCGGCTTGTTGCGCCCGGCGCGGATCAGCCTGATGTAGGGATCGGCTTCGATGATTTTCGACGGCAGCATCTGCAACACCGAATTGAACTCGACGCCTTCGAGGTCGAGCACCAGGCGCTCGGGGTCTTTCACCAGCAGGTGGGAATAGCGTATCGCCTGATCGTGTTCCAGCGTCACCCGCGTGTAGTCGCGGGCCGGCCAGACGCGCACGGCGAGGATGCTGCTGGCCGCCGTGGCGCCAGCGCCAACTCTTGAAACCAGCAGCGTCAGGCTGGCCGCAGCGAACTTGAGGACATCACGCCGGCGAGGCATGTCCGTCCCCTTGCGCCGACGGCGGCGATGCGGGCCGTGCGCCCATCGCTGCCTGCGCCCGGTGCCACGCGCAATTCGATCCGCATATCAGCGGCAGGCAGGTAAGGCGCGGCCTTGTCGGGCCATTCGACCAGACAAATCCCGCTTCCTGAAAAATATTCGTCAAGGCCCGCATCGAGATATTCTTCCGCCTGATTGAATCTATAGAAATCAAAGTGATAGAAGTGTAATCCAGAAACCACGTGAACTTCAACCAGTGTGTAGGTGGGGCTTTTCACGGGACCGCTTTCGCCGGCCGCGCGCAGCAGGCCGCGCACCAGTGTGGTCTTGCCCGCACCGAGGTCGCCTTCGAGCCAGACCACCATGCCCGGCGCCAGGTTCGCGGCCAGCGCGGCGCCCAGCGCCAGGGTGGCGGCTTCGTCGGGCAGGGCTAAAGTAAGATGTTCGGCATGCATGAGTACGCTAAGAATCCGGCGGAACTGAAGGACAAGATACGGCGCTGGGGCAAGGACCTCGGCTTCGACGCAATCGGTTTTTCCAGCGTCGAGCTCAGCCATGCCGCCGAGAATCTGGAAGCCTGGCTGGCGGCCGGCTGCCATGGCGAAATGGATTATATGGCGGCGCATGTCACCGCCACGGGAAACAAGCGCGCGCTGCCGGCCGAACTGGTGCCGGGAACGCAGAGCATCATCACCGCGCGCCTGAATTACCGCAGCGCCAGCGCCAACTCTTGCGCCGCGCTGGCCGACGGCGAGCGCGCCTTCATTTCGCGCTATGCCCTGGGCCGCGACTACCACAAGCTGTTGCGCAGCCGCCTGCAGCAACTCGCCGACCGCATCACGCAGGAGATCGGCGAATTCGCCTATCGCGCCTTCACCGATTCGGCGCCGGTCATGGAAATCGGACTGGCGCAGAACGGCGGCCTGGGCTGGCGCGGCAAGCACACGCTGCTGCTGGAGCGCGATGCCGGTTCGTATTTCTTCCTCGGCGAGTTATTCACCGAACTGGCGCTGCCGCCGGATGCGCCGGTCACCGATCACTGCGGCAGCTGCACGGCCTGCATCGCCGCCTGCCCGACCCAGGCCATCGTCGCGCCCTACCGGGTCGACGCGCGACTGTGCATCTCCTACCTCACGATCGAGCACAAAAGCAGCATCCCGGAGGCCTTGCGGCCGCTGCTGGGCAACCGCATCTACGGCTGCGACGATTGCCAGCTGGCCTGTCCCTGGAACCGTTTCGCGCCATTGACGCGCGAGGGCGATTTCGCGCCGCGCCACGGCCTCGACCGCGCCACGCTGGTCGAGCTGTTCGCTTGGGAGGAAAGCGATTTCAACGAACGCCTGGCCGGTTCGCCGATCCGCCGCATCGGCTACGAGCGCTGGCTGCGCAATATCGCCGTGGCGCTGGGCAATGCGCCGACCGGCGATGAAGTGCTCAATGCCCTGCGCTCACGCGCCGACCATGCGTCGGCGCCGGTGCGCGAACATGTGGCCTGGGCGCTCCGGCGCCATGGCGCGGAAACCTCAACCTAGCCGCGTGCAACGGGGCGCGCGGGATCGGCGCACCACTCGCTCCAGGAGCCCGGATACAGCTTCGAGCCGGACAGGCCGGCCAGTTCCATCGCCAGCAGATTGTGGCAGGCGGTGACGCCCGAGCCGCACTGCTGCACCACCTGTGCCGCCGGCATGGCGCCGAGCAGCGCCATGAATTCGCTGCGCAGTTCCGCGCCCGGCTTGAAGAAGCAGCCGTCGTCGTCGAGGTTGTCGAAATAGAAGCGATTCACGGCGCCGGGAATGTGGCCGCCGACCGGATCGAGCGTCTCATTCTCGCCGCGGAAGCGTTCCGGGCTGCGGGCGTCGAGGATCAGCATGCGCGGCGACTGGAGATCGTCCAGCACCTGTGCGGTATCGACGATCATGCCCTGTGCATGCGGTGTGAATCGGGCTGGCGCGACCGTCGGCACAGATTCTTCCAGCGCGCGCTTGCTGCGCTTCCATCCCGCCAGGCCGCCGTCGAGCACCGCCACCTGGTCGTGACCGAGCCAGCGCAGCAACCACCAGAGGCGCGACGCAAAAATGCCGCCTTCATTGTCGTAGGCCACCACCTGGGTCGACACATCGACGCCGCAGTCCGCCATGCGCCGCGAGAACACATCGATATCGGGCAACGGATGGCGGCCGTTGCGGCCATTTGCCGTGCCCGAAAGATCCTCGTCGAGATGCAGGAACAGCGCGCCCGGGATGTGGCCGCGGGCGTAGGCCTGGCGGCCGTATTCGGTATTTCTCAGGTCATGCCGGCAATCGAAGACACGCCACTCGGGATGGGCAGCAAGTTGCTCGACACTCACCAGCAGGCTTGCCGGCGTATGCGTCAGCGCTTCGCTCATGCCTCGCCTTCGGCCAGCCAGCGACGGGCCTCGGCTTCATCGGCGAAGACCGTCAGGTCGGCATTGACGAAGAGTTGTTCCAGCCACGCACTCCAGGCTACCCACTGGCTGTCGGTGACGACCGCGATGCGCTTGAAGTCGCCGGCATGCTGCCGCGAAAAGCGGATTTCCTCCCAAGCCACGTCCACCGTGAAGTCCGCCATGTCGCGCAGGTCGACCAGCAGATTCACCGGTCCGGAAAACTTGATCTCGTGAAGGACCAGTTCCTCGAATTCCTTGAAGTCGGCCAGCGTGAATTCGCCGAACACGGCGAACTCGACGAGATGCTCCTTGTTTTGTGTCGTGATCATTTTGAATCTCCTTGGCAGGGAGAATAATCAGCGCGGGCGGAAAAGACAATGGAAAGCCAAAGGGAATTTGCTGCCGGTGGCCGAAATGCAAAGGGCCCGCAAGCGGGCCCCCTCAAGCGAAAGCTGTTGCGCGTTTACTTCTTGGCTTTCTTGCCCGACACGGCCAGCTTGAAACCGGCGCCCGCGCTGAACTTCGGCACGGTGGTCGCGGGGATCTTGATGCTGGCGCCGGTCTTCGGGTTCTTGCCGGTACGCGCCGCGCGCTTGGCCGACTTGAAGGTGCCAAAACCAACCAGCGTTACGGTATCACCCTTCGATACCGCCTTTACTACGGCAGCCATGATTCCGTCGAGAGCCTTGCCGGCGGCAGCCTTGCTTATGTCGGCTTCCTTGGCGGCAATTTCAATCAGTTCAGCTTTATTCATACTTAAAATTCCTCCGGAAATTTTTGGGCAGCCCGCCCAAAAAATATTCTAAACCCGATCCAGAGGGCTTGTACAAGGAATTTATGCACACTGGGCCTGCCGTGTTGCGATGACGCCGCCGCCCAGACACACCTTCGATTCGTAGAGCACGAGCGACTGTCCGGGAGTCACCGCCCATTGCGGCGCAGCAAACAATACCTCGCACTCCGCATCGGAAACCCGCTCGACCTCACAAGCCGCATCCGGCTGGCGGTAGCGCGTCTTCGCCGCATAGACCCAGTGCGTGTGCGGCGCCCGACCCGCGACCCAGGACAAGTCCTGTGCCACCAGGCCGCCGGACAGCAGGGCGGGATGCTCGTGGCCCTGCACCACCCAGAGCACGTTGGCCGCCATGTCCTTGTCGGCGACGAACCAGGGCTCCTCCGGCGCGCCTCTGACGCCGCCGATGCCGAGCCCCTCGCGCTGACCGAGGGTGTAATACATCAGGCCCTCGTGGCGACCGACCACGCGATCGGTGCCCAGCACACGGATCTCGCCTGGCTGTTTCGGCAGGTAGCGCGCGAGAAATTCGCGGAAGGGCCGTTCGCCGATGAAGCAGATGCCGGTCGAGTCCTTGCGCGCATGATTCGGCAGGCCGGCCCCTTCGGCGATCTTGCGCACGTCGCGCTTGTAAAGATGGCCGATGGGAAACAGGGTCTTCGCCAGTTGCGCCTGGTTCAAGCGATGCAGGAAATAGCTCTGGTCCTTGGTGCCGTCCTCGGCCTTGAGCAACTGCCATTCACCGAGAAACTCGCGCACCTGCGCATAGTGGCCGGTGGCGATCTTGTCGGCGCCGAGCGCCAGCGCGTGGTCGAGAAAGGCCTTGAACTTGATTTCCGAATTGCACAGCACGTCCGGGTTCGGCGTGCGCCCGGCCTGGTATTCGCGCAGGAAGTCGGCGAACACGCGTTCCCGGTATTCGGCGGAGAAATTCACCGCCTCGAACTCGATGCCGATCACGTCGGCCGCTGCGGCCGCGTCGATCAGGTCCTGGCGCGAGGAGCAGTATTCATCGCTGTCGTCGTCCTCCCAGTTCTTCATGAACAGGCCGATCACCTCGTAGCCCTCGCGCTTGAGCAGCAGCGCCGCGACCGACGAATCGACGCCGCCGGACAGGCCGACGATGATTTTTCCCTTGGACATGGTGTTCAGTCGTAGTGCCTGAGGAGATCGAGCGGAAAGCGCCGGCCGGCCAGATAGTCATCGACACACTGCGCCACCAGCGGGCTGCGATGGCGATCCGTGGTGGCGCGAATCTCATCCGGCTTCATCCATACCGCGCGCAGGATGCCGGTATCGAGCGTCCGGCCTGCCTCGTGCGCGCCCAGTTCGCCGGCAAAGGCAAAACGCAGATAAGTGACGTCGCCTTGCGGCCGCGGCCACTGGTAGATGCCGACCAGGGAAGTCGGCGTGAAGCCCCAGGCGGTTTCTTCGAGTGCCTCGCGGGCGCAGGCGGTCGCCAGCGATTCGCCTTCGTCGAGATGTCCGGCGGGCTGGTTGAAGCGCAGGCCGTCGTCGGTTTCCTCCTCGACCAGCAGGAAGCGGCCTTCGCGCTCGATCAGCGCGGCGACGGTGACATTGGGTTTCCAGATACGATTCATCCGCGCATTTTAGCGCCCCTGCTAAAATCACGCCTTCACCCAAATCAACGCTGGAGACCCCCCATGTCCATGGCCGACCGTGACGGCTTCATCTGGTACGACGGCAAGCTCGTACCCTGGCGCGAAGCCACCACCCATGTGCTGACCCACTCGCTGCACTATGGCCTCGCCGTGTTCGAAGGCGTCCGCGCCTACAAGACTGTTTCCGGCACCGCGATTTTCCGCCTCAAGGAACATACCGACCGGCTGTTCAACTCGGCGCACATCTACCGCATGCCGATGCCTTACGACAAGGCGACGCTGATCGAGGCGCACAAGGAAGTGGTGCGCAGCAACAAGCTCGAATCCTGCTACCTGCGCCCGATCGCCTTCTACGGCTCCGAGAAAATGGGTGTCAGCCCGCGCGGCGCGGCGACCCATGTCTCGATCGCGGCCTGGCCCTGGGGCGCCTACCTCGGCGAGGAAGGCATGGAGAAAGGCATCCGCGTCAAGACTTCGAGCTATTCGCGGCACCACGTGAACGTCAACATGGCGCGCGCCAAGTTCGCCGGCACTTATGCCAACTCGATCCTGGCCAACATGGAAGCCACCGAAGACGGCTACGACGAGGCCCTGCTGCTCGACGTCGATGGCTTTGTCGCCGAAGGCGCCGGCGAGAACCTGTTCGTGATCAAGGATGGCGTGATCTACGAACCGGAAATCGCCTCGGCGCTGATGGGCATCACGCGCAACACGGTGATCACGCTGGCCGCGGAACTCGGCTACCAAGTCGTCGCCAAGCGCCTCACGCGCGACGACATCTACATCGCCGACGAAGCCTTCTTCACCGGCACGGCGGCGGAAGTGACGCCGATCCGCGAACTCGACAACCGCACCATCGGCGCCGGCAGCCGCGGCCCGATCACGGCCAGGATCCAGAGCCTGTTCTTCGACGTGGTCAATGGCAAGGTGCCGGCACACGCCGAGTGGCTCTCCTACATCTAATAGAACGCACGAGGTTGAACATGTCCACACTCGACGAATCCCTGCGCAAGGTCGCCGTCACCGCCCACGACCTGCCGCTGGCCTGCCCGCGACCCGGCGCCCCCTTGTGGGCCCGCCATCCGCGCGTCTTCATCGACGTCCTGAAAAGCGCCGCGGGCGAAGCCGCCTGCCCCTATTGCGGCACGCAGTACCGCTTTACCGGCGAGCGGCCCAAGGGCCACCACTAAGTCTCGTCGCGCGATCCGAGTTTTCCTCCGGCGTGAAGATACTGGTCGTCGCTCCCTCCTGGATCGGCGACACGATCCTCGCCCAGCCGCTCTTCACGCTGCTCAAGCGCAAGGATCCGACGACCCGCATCGAGGTGCTGGCCGCGGACTGGTCGGCGCCGCTGCTGGCGCGCATGGCCGAGGTCGATGCGGTCATCGCCAACCCCTTCGGTCACGGCGAATTCAATTTCTGGGCGCGCCGCGCGCTGGGTCGCCGCCTTGCCAGCGCCAACTATTCAGCCGCCTATGTCCTGCCGAACTCGTGGAAGTCGGCGCTGGCGCCCTGCTTCGCCGGCATACCCCGACGCATCGGTTATCGGGGCGAGAGCCGCTACCTGCTGTTGAACGAGCGCCATCGGCTCGACACCCTGAGCCACCCGCAACTGGTGCAGCGTTACGCAGCCCTGGCCGGGCCGCTGCCCGCGATCCTGCCGCCGCCGCGCCTGAACTCGACCATGGAACAACAGCAGGCCGCGCGTCGGGCACTGAAGCTGCCGCTCGACGCGAACCCGGTGATCTTCTGCCCGGGCGCCGAATTTGGCCCGGCCAAGCGCTGGCCGGCGCAGCACTTTGCGGCGCTGGCACGCCTCATCGCGACGCCGCAGCAGCCGGTATGGCTGGTCGGTTCGGAAAAGGACAAAGCCGTGGGCGACGAGATAGCCGCGGCGGCGCACGGCGCGGCACTCAACCTGTGCGGCCGCAGCAGCCTGGAACAGGCGCTCGACCTGATCGCCGCAGCCCGTTGCGTG
>JAUYSD010000357.1 GCA_030696505.1 Sulfuritalea sp.
GAGCGCTGCGATCACTTCATCGCCAATCCGCCTGGCGACGATTGGGACGGCGTCTGGGTGATGGAGTCGAAATAGCCCGCAGGCCCCGTCGCCCGACGGGCGAACGGCTTACTTGACGCGGGTAAGAAACGGCTTGCCGGCGGGCCGCTCGCCAGGAGCGTCCTGCGGCTGAGATTCCTGCGGCGCAGTGTCTGCGGCATCGGCCGCAATCTTTTCGGTGACCTCGAAGGCCATGCCTTCACCGTTTTCGCTGGCGTAGATCGCCGCGACCCGCTCGATCGGCACCACCACCGGAAAGGCCTTGCCGCCGAAGCGTGCCTGAAAGCTAATTTCCTCGTTGCCCATCTGCAGCTGGTGCGTCGCTTCGATGCCGACGTTGAGCACGATCTCGCCATCCTTGACGAATTCGCGCGGCACCCGCGTCGTCGTATCCACCTTGACCGCCAGATAGGGCGTGAAACCCTGATCCGCACACCATTCGTGAATGGCGCGGATCAGGTAGGGTTTGGTGGACTTCATTGGCGTTGCGCCAAGATGAATCAAACTGGGAACAGGGATGATGCGCCTCAGCGGCGCATCATCTTTTCTGTCGGCGTCAGCGCGTCGATGAAACCCTGGCGCGAGAAAATGCGCTCGGCAAACTTCATCAGCGGCGACGCGGTCTTCGGCAGTTCGATACCATAATGGTCAAGACGCCACAGCAGCGGTGCGATCGCCACATCGAGCATGGAGAAATCGTCGCCGAGCAGAAACTTCTGCTTGTTGAACATCGGCGCCAGTTCGATCAGCCGGTCACGCATATGCAGCCGTGCCTTGTCCGCCGACTTGAGATTCTTCTCCAGCGCGTCGATGTGGCTGAACAACTCCTGCTCCATCGTAAACAACAGCTGGCGCGCCTTGGCCCGCGTTTGCGGATCGGGCGGCATCAACTGCGGATGCGGGAAGCGCTCGTCGATGTACTCGTTGATGATGTTCGACTCGTAGAGCACCAGATCGCGATCCACCAGAACCGGAACCCGGTTGTAGGGATTGATGATCGCGATGTCTTCAGGCTTGTTGAACAGATCGACGTCGATCACCTGAAAATCCATCTGCTTCTCGTACAAGACGATGCGGCAGCGATGACTGAAGGGGCACGTGGTACCCGAATACAGGTTCATCATGGCACTGGTGCCCCAGGAGTAATCGGCATCACGCACCACTTTGCGGACAGGTGGTGCGTTCATTTCTCGATGCCCCATAGTTTGCATTCACGTATCAAAGTTAATGAACGTCTTTCCAGTACTCGCGTTTCAGCGCGTACGCAAAGACGAAGACGACTGCCAGGAAAATCAGCACGATCACACCCAACTGCTTGCGAAACTCGGCCATCGGCTCACCCATGTACTTCAGGAAGCCCACCAGGTCGCCCACCGCCGCATCGAACTCCTGCGGCTTGAGTTTGCCCGGCTTGACCAGGTTCAGCTTGTGGTCGGCGCCCATCACCTGCTCACCCTGCAGTTCCCAGAGCACGTGCGGCATGCCGACGTTTTCGAACACCACATTGTTCCAGCCGGTCGGACGCTTGTCGTCGCGATAGAAACCGCGCAGATAAGTGTACAGCCAGTCGGCGCCGCTGCCGAACTCGGAGGCTCGCGCCCGCGCGATCACGGTCAGATCGGGCGGCGCCGCGCCGAACCAGACCTTGGCGTCGGCGCGCTGCATCGCGATCTTCATCGGCTCGCCGACTTTCTCGGCGGTGAACAGCAGGTTGTCCTTGATCTGCGCATCATTGAGACCGATGTCCTTCAGGCGGTTGTAGCGCATGTAGGACGCCGAATGGCAGTTCAGGCAGTAATTGACAAAAATCTTGGCGCCGTTTTGCAAGGCGGCCATGTCGTTCGCCTTGTCCGGCGCACGATCGAGATGCAGTTCGGCGCCAGCGCCAAAGGCCAGCAAGGGCGCGAACAGGATTGCGCTAAGGAATTTCTTCATTTCGAGGTCACCCTGTCCGGCTCCGGTTGGCACTTGTCCAGACTGCTGTAGATCGGCATCAGGAGGAAGAAGGCAAAGTAGATCACCGAGCAGATCTGCGCCACGAGCGTGCGCATCGGTGTCGGACCCAGCATGCCAAGATAGCCGAGGATAAAGAAGGAAACGATGAAGGCGGCAAGGAAGCCCTTGTACAGGGGGCCGCGATAGCGGATCGACTTGACCGGGCTGCGATCCAGCCAGGGCAGCAAGGCGATGATCAAAGTCGATGCGCCCATCGCGACGACGCCCCAGAACTTCGCATCGATGCCGAACAGCGGATAGGTCACCGCACGCAGAATCGAGTAATACGGCGTGAAGTACCACACCGGCGCGATATGCGGCGGCGTCACCAGCGGGTCGGCCGGGAAGAAGTTGTTGTACTCGAGGAAGTAGCCGCCGAACTCGGGCATGAAGAAGACGATGACCGAGAACACCATCAGGAACACCACCACGCCGACGATGTCCTTGACCGAGTAATAGGGATGGAAGGGAATGCCGTCGAGCGGAATCCCGTTCGCGTCCTTCTTTTTCTTGATCTCGACCCCGTCCGGATTGTTCGAGCCGACTTCGTGCAGGGCAAGAATATGCGCCGCAACCAGGCCCAGCAGCACCAGCGGCACGGCGATGACGTGGAAGGCGAAGAAGCGGTTCAGCGTCGCATCGCCGACGACATAGTCGCCGCGCAGCCAGAGCGAGAGATCCGGCCCGATCAGGGGAATCGCGGAGAACAGGTTGACGATCACCTGCGCGCCCCAGAAGGACATCTGGCCCCAGGGCAGCAAATACCCAAAGAAAGCCTCGGCCATCAGGCACAGGAAGATGACCATGCCGAAGATCCAGATCAGTTCGCGCGGCTTGCGGTAGGAACCGTAGAGCATGCCGCGGAACATGTGCATATACACGACGATGAAGAAGGCCGAAGCGCCGGTCGAGTGCATGTAACGAATCAGCCAGCCCCAGGGCACGTCGCGCATGATGTACTCGACGCTGGCGAAGGCGACGGGCACACCCGACGCATTCAGCGAGGCGTCGGGCTTGAAGTGCATGGTCAGAAAAATACCGGTAACGATCTGGATCACCAGCACCAGCATCGCCAGCGAACCGAAGAAATACCAGAAATTGAAGTTCTTCGGCGCGTAGTACTCGGAGAGATGGGCCTTCCAGTTCGACGTCAGCGGAAAGCGCTCGTCGACCCAGTTCAGCGTCCCCTGCAATATGGCATTCACTTTGCTCATCGCATCAGGCCTTCTTGTCTTCGCCAATCACAAGCTTGGCGTCGCCAAGATACATGTGCGGGGGGATTTCGAGGTTGTCCGGCGCCGGCTTGCTCTTGTAGACGCGACCGGCCAGGTCGAAGGTGGAACCGTGGCAGGGGCAGAAGAAACCACCAGGCCAGTCGGCATCGATGCCCGACTCGGCCCCGGTCTTGAACTTCTCGGTGGGCGAACAGCCGAGGTGGGTGCAGATGCCCACCGCCACCAGGATCTCCGGTTTGATCGAGCGTGTCTCGTTCTTCGCGTAGGCCGGTTGCATGTTCTTTTCCGACTTGGGATCGGCCAGCTTCTCGCCAATCTTGGCCAGGGACGCAAGCTGCTCCTTGGTGCGATTGATGATCCAGACCGGCTTGCCGCGCCATTCGACGGTCATCATCTCGCCCGGGGCGAGCCTGCTGATGTCAACTTCCACTGGCGCGCCGGCAGCCTTCGCCCGCTCGGAAGGCAGCATGCTGGCCACGAAAGGCACAGCCACCGCCACCCCCGCTACCCCGCCTGCGGCTGCCGTGGCAACCAACAGACGCCGTCGACCGCAATCGACTGTATCGTCACAACTCATGGTGATAGTCCCTGAATGCAGAAATGCGAATTCGGAAAGACCGCAATTGTAGCGAATCTCTCGCGGCGATTAAAGCCCTGAACTGAGCCATCTTATCGGCGCTGACTGTTGCAATGCTAATACCATCATATTAATCAGCTAGATAACTCCTGCTCCGCGCAAGCCAACTATCTCTTCATGGGTATAACCGAGCCGCCCAAGAACCGCTTCCGTATGCTCCCCGAGCGCCGGACCGAGCCAACGGGTCTCCCCCGGCGTGCGGGACAGCTTGGGCACGATGCCTGGAATATGAAAGTCTTTTCCATCAGGGAGTTGTGCGGATTCGAGCATCTGCCGCGCGAGAAATTGCGGATCGCGAAACATGTCCTCGACGGAAAAAATGCGGCTTGCCGGCACCTGGGCCTCAGCGGCGATGCGCAGGACGGTTGCGGCATCATGGGCTGCAACCCAGGCATCGATCACGGCGTAGATTTCTGCGGCCCGCGCATCACGGCCGGCGTTGCTGGTCAGTTGCGGATCGTCGGCCAGGTCGCCACGGCCGATGGCCAGCATCAGGCGGCGGAAAATCGCGTCGCCGTTGGCGCCGACGATCAGGTGCTTGCCATCCTTGGTGGTGTGCGTGTTGGAGGGCGTGATGCCCGGCATCACGTTGCCGCTGCGCTCGCGGACAAAGCCGAAGACGTCGAACTCGGGTACCAGGCTTTCCATCATGGCAAATACCGCTTCGTACAGCGCGACATCGACGACCTGTCCGGCGCCACCCTGGACCTCGCGATGGCGCAGTGCCATCAGGGCACCCAGCGCACCCCACAATGCAGCAATCGAGTCGCCGATCGAAATTCCGGTCTTCACCGGCGGCCGGTCGGCAAAGCCGGTGACGTAGCGCAGGCCGCCCATCGATTCGCCGATGGCGCCGAAACCGGGCTGGGCGGCCATCGGCCCGGTCTGCCCGAAGCCGGACAGACGCACCATGACCAGGCCCGGATTGATCGCCGAGAGCGCCTCCCAGCCCAGGCCGAGCTTTTCCATGACTCCGGGGCGGAAGTTCTCGACCACGATATCGGCCTCCGCCACCAGCTTCTGCGCAATAGCGATACCTTGCGGATGCTTGAGGTTCAGCGTCACCGACTGCTTGTTGCGAGCCTGGACGAACCACCACAGCGAGGTTTCGCCGTCCCCGGTCGGATACAGCTTGCGCCATTTGCGCAGCGGATCACCCTCGCCCGGGGCTTCGATCTTGATCACCTCGGCGCCGAACTCGGCGAGGATGCGCGAGCAGAACGGCCCGGCGATCAGGGTGCCGAACTCGACGACTGTTACGCCGGCCAGTGGTTTGACGCTCTCGGTCACACGAAGTCGCGCCGCTCGCGCAGGGCCTGCGCCACGGTGGCCGCGTCGGAAAATTCCAGTTCGCCGCCGACCGGCAGGCCGCGCGCGATGCGGCTGACCTTGAGTCCTCGCGCATGCAGCAGCTCGGAGAGGTAATGCGCGGTGGCCTCGCCCTCGTTGGTGAAATTGGTGGCGAGAATCACTTCCCTGACGATGCCGTCGGCGGCCCGTGAAAACAGGCGTTCGAAGGCCAGTTCTTTGGGTCCGATGCCGTCGAGCGGAGACAGCCGGCCCATCAGCACGTAGTAGAGACCGTTATAGGCATGCGTCTGCTCCATGCTGTTTGCATCGATGGGCATTTCGACGATGCACAGCTGCGAAGCATCGCGGCGCGGCGAGAGGCAGCGCTCGCAGATTTCGGCCTCGGTAAAACTGTTGCAGCGCGCGCAGTGATGCAGCGACTGCAGCGCGGCGTCGAGCCCGCGCGCCAGACGGTCGGCGCCATTCCGGTCGCGCTGCAAGAGGTGATAGGCCATGCGCTGCGCCGACTTGGGGCCGACGCCAGGCAGGCAGCGCAGCGCCTCGATGAGTTCGTCGAGGCTAGACGACACGTCCGGCCTCGACGAACTCATCCGGACTACAACCTCCCCCTGTCCCCCTCCCGGGGAGGGGGTTGCTCATTTGCTCGCTTTGCTCGAAATCACGGGTCACGTCTGCCACCGCCGGGTCGCTGGCTGTCAGAACGGCAGCTTCATTCCGGGCGGCAGGTTCAAGCCGGCCGTGAAGCCGCCCATTTTTTCGGCGGTGGTAGCCTCCGCACGCCGGTTGGCGTCGTTCAGCGCCGCAGCGATCAGGTCTTCCAGCATTTCCTTGTCGTCCATCACCGAGGGATCGATGGTGACGCGCTTGACGTCGTGCTTGCAGGTCATCACCACCTTCACCGCGCCGGCACCCGACTGGCCTTCGACTTCGAGCTGCGCCAGCTGCTCCTGCGCCTTCTCCATATTGGCCTGCATCTGCTGGGCCTGCTTCATCAATCCGGCTATGCCACCCTTCATCATTTTTCCTGCACTCCTTAAACGGGTTTGATCGTCGATTCGTCGATGCTCGCATCGAACAGGTCCACCACATCGCGCACGAAGGGATCCTGTTCGATCGAGGCGATGGCGCGTTCCTGGCGCTCGCGCTGCTGATTGCGGCTGCGCTCGGCCGGGGTCTCCGTGGCAGGCTCCGCGACGTCGATTTCGAGACGCAGCGGACGGCTGTACCAGGCCTGCAGTTCGGTCTGCAGCTTGTCCTGCTGGGGCTTGCCGAGCAGATGCTTGTGCACGGGTGCCAGGCGCAGACGGATCACCGACTCGGTGAGTTCCGACAACTCACAGTGCTGCGCCAGTTGCTTGGCCATGCCAGTCAGCGGCAGGCGCGCCACCAGAGCATGCCAGTCGTCAGCGGCAGGCGCAGCAACAGCCGCTGCGGCAGGCGGCACGGCAGACGGTTCAGGAGTTGGCGCTGGCTCGCTCTGCGTACCCGGGATTCCGCTTTGCGGGCGGGTAACGGCGGCCGGCGGCCGGACCGAAGTCGCCGGGGCGACCGATGCCGGTACCGGTGCGGACTTGCGCACAGGCGCCGCTGCGGCGGCAGGCTTCAGCGCGGCCACCCCGGCACGTTCCGGCCGGAATGCATGCAGCCGCAGCAGGCTCATGACGAAGCCGGCATAGTCGTCGGGCGCCAGCGACAGCTCGTCGCGGCCATGGATCGCGATCTGGTAGGCCAGTTGCAGGTACTCGGCATCCAGCGCTTGTGCGTAGGGTGCCAGGCGGCTGCACTCGGTCTCGTCGAGCAGCGCTTCTGGGGCGAACTGCGCCAGCGCGATGCGGTGGAACAAGGTCGCCAGCTCCTGCAGGCCGCCGTCAAAGGACAGGCTGCGCGCATCCATCAATTTGGCCACTTCGAGCATGGCCTGGACGTCCTGCGCAACAAGGCCGTCGAGCAAGGCGAACAGGTGTTCGTCGCCGACCGTTCCGAGCATGGCGCGCACCGCCTCGTCTTCGACCTTGCCCGCGCCATGCGCGATGGCCTGGTCGAGCAAGGAGAGCGCATCGCGCATGCTGCCCGCCGCGCCCTTGGCCAGATGGCGCAGGGCGGCCGGCTCGAAGGCGACGCCCTCGGCCTCCAGCACGCGCGACAGGTGATCGACGATATGTGTCAGCGGCATCTGCTTGAGGTTGAACTGCAGGCAGCGCGACAACACCGTGACGGGAATCTTTTGCGGATCGGTCGTGGCGAGGATGAACTTGACGTGCTCCGGTGGTTCTTCCAAAGTCTTCAGCATCGCATTGAAGGCGTGCCCGGACAACTGGTGAACTTCGTCGATCACGTAGACCTTGTAGCGGCCCATGGTCGGTGCGTAGGTGGCGCGCTCCAGCAGTTGGGTCATGTCATCGACCCCGCGATTCGAGGCGGCATCGAGTTCGATGTAATCGACGAAACGGCCGCTATCAATCGCGGTGCAGGCCGAACACACACCGCAGGGCGTGGAACTGATGCCCGCTTCGCAGTTCAGGGCCTTGGCCATGATGCGGGCCAGTGTGGTCTTGCCGACGCCGCGCGTGCCGGTAAACAAGTAGGCGTGATGCAGGCGGTTCTGCTCCAGCGCATGGGTCAGCGCCCGCACCACATGCTCCTGCCCAACCAGGGTAGCGAAGGACTTGGGGCGCCATTTGCGGGCAAGGACCTGATAGCTCATGGCGCAATTTTATCAGGCCCGTCAACACAAACGGGGCAGCCAGCAAAGCTGACTGCCCCGCCCTGCCGCGAACTGAAATCAGCCCTTGCGCGGCTCCGCGGCGCCCGGTGCACCGCGGCCGTGCCGATGGCGGCCGACTTTGCTGAAATGCCTGTCGGCGGCCGCCTGCTGCTCGGGCGTCAATGCGGCATAGAGCCGGGTGAAGGATTCATTGACCGATTCCATCGCCGTGACACGCTCTTTCATGAGGCCCTGCATCTGCGCCAAGCGCTCCGGCGCGCTGAGCGGCTTGTCGCCCTGCATGCGCTCGCGCATGGCCTGCATGCCCTTTCCGCTCTCGTTCTTCGACTTCTCGGCAAAGGCCTGCCAGAGCGGTTCCTGCTGGCCGGTGATCTTCAGATCGGCTTTCAGCCGACTCAGGCGCTGCTCGACGCGGGCGCCGGGATCCATCATGCCGCGCTGCATCGCACTGCGCTTGATGCCGGGCCTGCCGTCAGGATCGCAACCCGGACCCTGCGCGTAGGCAACGCCAAAGAAGACCGCGCTGGCGGCGAGAAAGCCTGCAATAAGTGTATTTCTGCGATTCATGGTCTGCTCCTGTCTTGAATGCCTGATGGCAGGAAGCATTTCAACCGATGGCTGTAAGCCCGATGTGACAGCGGCGCGCAGTTTGTAAGGGAAGATTACAAGGCCGTGTCCATCGATCGGAGGTGCGGCGAGCCTGACCCCCGGCACTTGCGGAAAACGGCTGTGGCTGCTTCCTTCCGGACCTGACCAGGTTCACCACCCCGCAATGCGGGGAGACCCGCCGCGGCTCGCATTCTATCAGCGCCACGCCACCGCAGGGAACCGGCGTTGTGCCAGCGCCGACTTTCCCCGGACCGGGCAGCGGCGCTCAGCCGCCGGCGACGGGCGGCCAAATCGCAAGTGTTTCGCCTTCCTGCAGCGCACGCCCGTCGCGCTCTGCCGGCGGTACGAAGTTGCCGTCGATCAACACCAGGTGCACCAGCTTCTGCGGCAGGCTGAAGCGCTCCACCACTTGCGCGACCGTGGTGCCTTCCTGCAGTTCGAGCGTCAGCGCGTTGGTCTTTTTGCCCTCGGGCGGCAGATAGTCCTGCAGGGTGGCGAAGAGTTTGAAGGTAATCCTCATGCCGCCTGCTGCGCGGTCGCCAGATACGCGGCCATGAACTGCGTCGGATCGGCCAGCAGGCGCGCCTTCCATTCGCCCAGCGGCGCCTGGGTCTGCACCAGGCCGCGCAGCGCGCCGACGTGGTCGGTCCAGCCGATGCTGGTGGCGCCGATCAGCACGTCGTCCCTGAACTGCAGCGACAGGTAGCGATAATTGGCTTCATCGACCCGCTCCACACCTGCACCACCCTGCTCCTTCGCGGCGCCCTGCCACTGGCCGAAAGATGTCGAGATAAGACCCAGGGTATCCAGCACGTTGATCGCCAGGCTGCCGCCGCTCACCGCTTCGCCACCGGCCATGTTGTGCGCGGCAATGCGCGCCTGGTCTACCGCGTTGGGCTGGATCGCATTGAGTTCGGGTGTGCCGGTATGAAAATCCGCCGCCTCGGTCACGTCGCCCGCGGCATAGATGTCGGCGACGCTGGTGCGCATCCCGGCATCGACGCGTATGCCACGCTCCATGGCGACGCCGCTGCCCTGCAGGAACTCGATGTTGGGCCGCACGCCGGCGGCACAGATCACCAGATCGGCCGCCAGTTCGCCGCCGGTATTGAGCTTGACGACCAGCGCGCCATCCTTCTGCTCGATCGCGGTGATCGCCGCGTTGACATGCACCGCGACGCCCTTCTTTTCGACCCAGGCCTTGATCATCGCGCCGGCCTTGGCGGTCATCATGCGCGGCACCATGCGATCGCCCATTTCCACCACGGTCAGCTCGACGCCGCGCGCCGCCAGGGCTTCCATGATGATGC
>JAUYSD010000387.1 GCA_030696505.1 Sulfuritalea sp.
CCGGCGGCTGCTCCGAGGATTGCGGCTACTGCTCGCAGTCGGCGCATCACGGCGAGGCGCAGCGCGAGGCCCTGCTGGAGACTCAAGAAGTCGTCGCCGCCGCGCAGGCCGCCAAGGACAAGGGCGCCACGCGCTTCTGCATGGGCGCCGCCTGGCGCGGACCGAAGGACAAGGATCTCGATCGCGTCACCGACATGATCGGCGCGGTCAAGGCGCTCGGGCTGGAAACCTGCGTCACGCTCGGTATGCTCAAGGACGGCCAGGCCGAGCGCCTGAAATCCGCCGGGCTCGACTACTACAACCACAACCTCGATACCGCGCCCGAGTTCTATGGCGAGGTGATCAAGACCCATGCCCAGAGCGAACGCTTCGATACCATCGACAAGGTGCGTGAGGCCGGGATCAAGGTCTGCTGCGGCGGCATCGTCGGCATGGGCGAGACGCGCCGCCAGCGCGCCTCCCTGCTGGTCGAGCTGGCCAACATGAACCCGCCGCCCGAGTCGGTGCCGATCAACGAACTGGTGCCGATGCCCGGCACGCCGCTGGAAAACGCGCCGCCGCTCGATCCCTTCGAGTTCGTGCGCACCATCGCCGTGGCGCGCATCACGATGCCCGGCTCGATGGTCAGGCTCTCGGCCGGCCGCCAGGAAATGAGCGACGAGCTGCAGGCGCTGTGCTTCCTCGCCGGCGCCAATTCGATTTTCTACGGCGACAAGCTGCTGACGGCCGGCAACCCCGAGGCCAATCGCGACGAGGCGCTGTTCGCGCGGCTGGGACTCAGGGCCGCCTAAGACTGTCCGTCGTGCGCGGCGATTTTGCCGGCGCGGCCGGGACTTACGATTCGGCCGCGGTCCTCGCCCGCGAAGTGGGCGCTCGCATGGCGGCGCGGCTGGACCTGGTAAAGATCGTTCCACAGCGCATTGCCGACATAGGCTGTGCCACCGGCGACGGCATCCGCGAACTTCAGCATCGCTACCCCAAGGCCCAGCCGCTCGCGCTGGACTACGCCCTGCCCATGCTGCGAGCCTTGCGGTCCCGCACGCCGCGCCTGCAGAGGCTGACGGGACGCGGTCCGCGCCTGGTCAATGCCGACGTGCGCGCCTTGCCGCTGGCGGCCAACTCCCTGGGGCTGGCCTGGTCCAATCTGATGCTGCACTGGCTCGACGATCCGTTGCCGGCACTGAAGGAATTACATCGCGTGCTCGAAGTCGGCGGCCTGCTCTGCTTCGCCACGCTCGGCCCCGACACCCTCAAGGAGTTGCGCGAAGCCGGGGCAAGAGTTTGCGCTGGCGGGCCTTGCCTGCCGGGGATGGCGCTTCGCGCGCCGGCAACGGTGCGGCGCTTCCTCGACATGCACGATCTGGGCGACATGCTGATCGCGGCCGGCTTCGGCGATCCGGTGATGGACATGGAAATCATCACCCTGAGCTATCCGACGCCACGCGCCTTCCTCGCCGACCAGCGCCACCTTGGAGTGCGCGATGCGCTGCTGGGCCGTCAGGGCTGGCGCGACTGGCGCCGGCTGCTGGACGCCTGGTCGCAGGATGCCGAGCGGCGCCTGCCCGCCACTTTTGAGATCGTCTATGGCCACGCCTGGAAACCCGAGCCGCGGCAGCTTGCCGACGGCCGCGCGGTGGTCAAGTTCCATTCGCGCTGAAGCGCGCCGGCCGCGCCCGGCAGCAGGCGGCGTTGCCGCTTCGTAGTCGCGAGCATGTGCCAAGTTTCGAAGGCCGGCGGCAGGGAGCGTTTCCCCTGTCGCCGGCCTTCGGCTTTGTATCGTGGATTTCCACATATTGCGTATTGTGAAGTGGTGTTTTACAATGCGCAATCACTGCAGTATGTCGTTTCATAAACTAGGTCTATGCTTTGAGCAACAAAGCGGAGCTTCAGTGCAGACTAACGCTGGCGTGACCGGCGCCAGGCGAAGCGGCCGCGACCAAGACAGTCCGTTGCGATAAGGTGCCGCGGACTCCAATAACATAGTACGAGGAGTTGTCATGGCTGCCCCCCAAATCGCGTCCTCCGACGCCGATCCGCAGGAAACCCGTGAATGGCTTGACGCGCTGGAGGCGGTGATCGCCCAGGAAGGCCCCGAGCGCGCGCATTTCCTGCTCGAACAACTGATTGCGCTGGGTCACCAGACGGGCATCAACATGCCCTACAGCGCAAATACCGAATACACCAACACCATCCCTCCCGACCAGCAGCCGGTCACGCCGGGCGACTACGAGCTGGAACAGACCATCCGCAATTACGCGCGCTGGAACGCGCTGGTCATGGTGCTGCGCGCCAACAAGGACGACTCGGGTCTCGGCGGTCACATCGCCAGCTACGCCTCGGCGGCCACGCTCTATGACATCGGTTTCAACCACTTCTGGCATGCGCCCTCCGACACGCACGGCGGCGATCTGGTGCTGTCGCAGGGCCATTCGGCGCCGGGTACCTATGCGCGCGCCTTCATGCTCGGCCGCCTGACCGAGGAACAGATGGACAACTTCCGTCGCGAGGTCGACGGCAAGGGCCTGTCCTCCTACCCCCATCCCTGGCTGATGCCGGATTTCTGGCAGTTCCCCACGGTGTCGATGGGCCTCGGCCCCCTGCAGGCGATCTACCAGGCGCGCTTCATGAAATACATGCAGCACCGCGAGATGATCCCCACCGACAACCGCAAGGTGTGGGCCTTCATGGGCGACGGCGAAATGGACGAACCCGAGTCGATGGGCGCCATCGGCATGGCCGGGCGCGAGCGCCTCGACAATCTGATTTTCGTCATCAACTGCAACCGGCAGCGCCTCGACGGTCCGGTGCGCGGCAACGGCAAGATCATCCAGGAACTGGAATCGGATTTCCGCGGCGCC
>JAUYSD010000022.1 GCA_030696505.1 Sulfuritalea sp.
CAGCATGATGAGCCGGGCTTCGCGGGCCGCCTGCAAGGCGGCCTGGCTCGTATCCCCGGTGATCAGCAGCGCCGGCAGCTGGCTGCCGTAACGGGCGCGCAGCGCGGCGATCGCATCTATGCCATTGCCCTGGCCGGGCAATCCCATGTCGGAGATCACCGCGTCGATCGCCGCGGGGCCGGCCGCGGCCCGGTAGAGCGCCTCGTCGACCTAGCCGGCCGTCGTCACCTCTCAGCCCCAGCCTTGCAGCAGCTCGCACATGCCGATGCGGATCGCCTCCTCGTCGTCGACCATCAGTATGCGGCGGCCGGCGAGGTTGCCGCCGAGCGTGCCGTTGATATGTCCATGCTCCGCGTCGGGCAATTGCGCATCGGACCGGCCGTCGGTCCCGGCCGCCAGGGGTACGGCGACGCTGAAGCAGGAGCCCCGCCCCGGCTCCGAGCGCATGGCCAGCGCATGGCCGAGCAGGCGCACCACGCGCTCGACGATGGCCAGGCCGAGTCCGAGTCCCTGGCTGCGGTCGCGGGCCTTGTTGCCGATCTGGTAGAACTCGGCGAAGATCGCCGAATGCTGGTCGGGCGCTATGCCGATGCCGGTGTCGTACACCTCAATGACGAGTTGTCCTTTGCGACGTCGGCAGCCGAGCAATACGCGGCCGGACGGCGTATAGCGCAGCGCATTGGAAAGCAGGTTGCGCAAGACCTGGCCGAGCAGCGCCGGATCGCTGGCGATGACGGCCGAACAGGGTGCGACGCGGAGCCGGATTCCGGCCTGCCCGGCGATCGGCGCGAATTCGCTTTCCATCTGGTGCAGCAGGGCCTGCACCGGGAAGCTGCGGCAATCCGGGGTGATGACATTGGCGTCGAGGCGGGAGACGTCGAGCAGGGCGTCGAGCAGGGTCTTCATGCCCTCGGCGGCTTTCTGGGCGTTGGCGAGGATCTTGCCGGCTGGGTCGGCGCTGCGTATCTCCTGGCCCAGCAGTTCATGAAATATCGACAAGGCCTGCATCGGCTGGCGCAGGTCGTGGCTGGCGGCGGCCAGGAAACGCGCCTTGGCCAGATAGGCCTGCTCCGCCGCATCGCGCTGCACGGTGAGTTCCCTGGCCAGCATTTCGTTGCGGAAGCGCAGCTGCTGCGCCTCGATGAACACCCGGTTGCGCTTGCGTGCCTGCCAGATGGTCATCGGCACGAAGACCAGCAGCATCGCCCCGAGGATGGTGTGCAGGCGGTCGCCGACGGTCAGCAGCCATAGCGCAGGCGGACCGATCGAGGCGAGGATGTAGGCGCGCGAGGGCGGGACGTAGGAAAAACCTTCGGAAGCGTTGGTGGAGGCAGCTACCGTGATCACCGTCAGGATCAGCAGCTGCAACTCCGTCGGCAGGTGCGCCAGCATGGCCGTGTTGGCGAAGCCCCAGCAAACGCCGGACAGGCCGCCGCTGATGGCCTGGCTGCGCCCCCATTCCAGGCTGCTGCGGCGGGCCGGGGCGCGGTGGTATTGCCAGATCAGCCAGGCGCGCACCAGGGTGACCGCATAGAGGGCAAACAGGGCCGGCTGCCAGGTCCAGGCCGGAATGCCGTCATGCACCACATACACCAGCAGGCTCAGCACCAGCGCACCGGCGAGGTTTTGGTCGTTGGTTTCGCTGAAAAAGACCCTGATCTGCTCGGCCTTGACCACCGCCCGCTCTTCTGCCGAATGGAACGCTATGGACATCGTGCGTCATGAATTGTCTGGGAGGCGAATAGTATCAAGACTGCATTTGTGCAGCGCGCAAAGTTCTCTTGGCGGCGCGATGGGCTTCGACTGCCGGGGACGCCCCTGCGGGGCCGGCAAGCGTCAACTTCCGGCGCAGCGAATCGGCTTGCCGAAGCAGGGCATGACGCCGACGGTTAGAATCGCTCCCATGAGATATACCGACCTGCGCGATTTCATTGCCCAACTCGAAACGCTCGGTGAGCTCAAGCGGATCGCGGTCGAAGTCGATCCGCACCTGGAGATGACCGAAATCGCCGATCGCGTGTTGCGTGCCGGCGGGCCGGCGTTGCTGTTCGAGAAGCCCAAGGGGCACGTGATGCCGGTGCTGGCCAATTTGTTCGGCACGCCGCGCCGGGTGGCTCTGGGCATCGCCGCCGCCGAAGGCGACGAGAGCGTGGCACTCGACTGGAAAGTCCGCCTGCGCGAAGTCGGCACCCTGTTGGCCTACCTCAAGGAACCCGAACCGCCGAAGGGCCTCAAGGATGCCTGGGACAAGTTGCCGGTGCTGAAGCAGGTGCTCAACATGGCGCCCAAAGTGCTGAACTCGGCGCCTTGCCAGGACATCGTATGGGAAGGTGCGCAGGTCGATCTCGGCCGCCTGCCGGTGCAGACCTGTTGGCCGGGCGACGCCGCGCCGCTGATCACCTGGGGCCTGGTCGTCACGCGCGGACCGGCCAAGACCCGGCAGAACCTCGGCATCTACCGCCAGCAGGTCATCGCGCCGAATAAAGTCATCATGCGCTGGCTGGCCCATCGCGGCGGCGCGCTGGACTATCGCGAGCATTGCGCGGCCCACCCCGGCGAGCCCTTCGCAGTCGCGGTGGTGATCGGCGCCGATCCGGCGACGATACTCGCGGCCGTGACGCCGGTGCCCGACACGCTCTCCGAATACCAGTTCGCCGGCCTGCTGCGCGGCGCCAAGACGGAACTGGTCAAGTGCCTGGGCTCGGAGCTGCAGGTGCCGGCCAGCGCCGAGATCGTGCTCGAAGGCGCGATTTACCCAACTGAGCACCCCGGCGAGTATGAGACGGCGGCCGAGGGGCCATTCGGCGACCACACCGGCTACTACAACGAGGTGTCCGAGTTTCCCGTGTTCACCATCGAGCGCATCACGCAGCGTCGCGATGCGATCTATCACTCCACCTACACCGGCAAGCCGCCCGACGAGCCGGCCATGCTCGGCCTGGCCTTGAACGAAGTCTTCGTCCCGCTGCTGCAGAAGCAGTTTCCCGAGATCGTCGATTTCTACCTGCCGCCCGAGGGCTGTTCCTACCGCATGGCCGTGGTCAGCATCCGGAAGCAGTATCCCGGCCACGCCAAGCGCGTGATGTTCGGCATCTGGTCCTTCCTGCGCCAGTTCATGTACACCAAGTTCATCATCGTCACCGACGACGATGTCGACGTGCGCTCCTGGCCGGAAGTGATCTGGGCCCTGACCACACGGGTCGATGCGGCACGCGATACCCTGATTGCCGAGAATACGCCCATTGATTACCTCGACTTCGCTTCACCGGTGGCGAGCCTCGGGAGCAAAATGGGCATCGATGCGACCAACAAATGGCCCGGCGAGACCACTCGCGAATGGGGCCGTCCGATCGCCATGGACGCCGCCGTGAAGCAGCGCGTCGATGCGCTGTGGCAAGAACTGGGACTCTAGGAGGCGCGATGACCGAACCCGAAGTGATTCCTGTGGATAGTGACGCGGACGATCCGATGGAAGGGCAATTGGATGGACCCCGCGCCTGGTGCCATGTGATGTACGGCCTGCATGCGGTTTCGGCGGCGTCCGGCATCCTGAGTTCGGCCACCATCATCGGCGCCTTCGTCTTCGGCTGGCCGTCGATCATCGCCGTGATCATCAATTACGTCACCCGCGACAAGGTGCGCGGCACCTGGCTGGCCAGCCACTGGCGCTGGCAGTTGCGCAGCTTCTGGTTCGCCGCCTTGTGGCTGCTGGTGGCGGGCTTTCTGGCCTTCACCCTGATCGGCATTCCGGCGGCCTTCATGGTCATCGTCGGTACCGGGCTGTGGGTGCTCTACCGCGTGATCCGCGGCTGGATGGCCCTGCTCGACCGGCGCGCGATGCCGATGCCGCCGTCGGCGGCGGTGGCCTGATCCCGGTCTGCCGCACTCCGGAGGCGCCTGCACATGCGTCGCCGTTTCATCTCCTGGGTGGCATTGATGGCCGCGCTGTGGCTCTGCAGCGCGCCCTTGCGCGCCGCCGACGCCGAGCGCGCCAGTTCCGTGCTGCTGATCGCGGCCGAAGGAATGGCCGATCCGCGCTTCCGGCAAAGCGTGGTGCTGGTGACGCGGCATGGCAGCAGCAGCGCGACCGTCGGCGTGATAGTCAATCGCAGCCTCGGCGTGCCCCTCGACCGTGTGTTTCCCGAACTGAAGCAGGCGGCAGAACACCACCTGCATTACGGCGGACCGGTGGCGGAGGGGCAGATCGTGTTCCTGGTGCGCAGCGCGGATGAACCGGCGGCGGCGATCGCCATGGCGGAGCAGTTGTTCCTCAGCAGTGACGGCGGCAGCCTGCGGCGGCTGCTGGCGGCGCCGACGCCGGTGCAGCGCCTGCGCGTGTTCAGCGGTTTCGCCAGTTGGGCGCCGGATCAGTTGGAGCATGAAATCGATCGCGGCGACTGGTTTCTGTTGCCGGTCGACACCGATGCCCTGTTCGGCGATGCGCCGGACGACATGTGGCTCAAGCTTTGGCGTCGCGCCACGCAACTGATGGTGCAAGCCCGCACGCGTGCCGTCCGGCATCGCGATCGGGCGTATCCGCTTTAGGCGAAACAGACTACCTTCCGGCGTCGGCACGCGCATACTGTCCGGCTTCAGTCATCCGCAGAAGGAATTCCCATGACGCTTTGTCCGATCGCCATCGTCGCCGGCTGCCAGAAATGCCCGGCCTTCAAGATTTGCCCGCTCAAGGGCGTGATCGGCGACCAGCCGCCGAAGCCGGAAGCGCCCGCCGAGGCCCGGTCGAAACCACGCAAGGCCGCGGCGCGCAAGAAGAAGTAGCCACCCTGTATGCATAGTGGTTTCTTGCCAGGAGGCCAGCCGGCGCACCAATAGGGAGCAGCGGAATTTCGTTGCAACGCCATTCTGGTGCGTCACCGGCGTTTCCGTTGTGAACTGACTATTCAGGCTTAAACCAGCCGCAGCGGCCGATTGCGGCCGTTCCCGCCATTCTGCCAATGGCATGGCACGCCCTTCGCTATGGAAGGACTGCACCGTTTCAATCCAGACGGTCGGTCCGCTCAAATCCATTGAAAGGGGAACACCATGCAACGTCGCAATTTCGTCAAGGCCACGGCCCTTACCCTCGCCCTCGCCGCTGCCGGTTTCGTCACCCAGCCCGCCATCGCCGCCGACACCATCAAGGTAGGCATCCTGCATTCCCTGTCCGGCACCATGGCCATTTCGGAAACGGCGCTGAAGGAAACCGCGCTGATGACCATCGCCGAGATCAACGCCAAGGGCGGCGTGATGGGCAAGCAGCTCGAAGCCGTGGTGGTCGATCCGGCCTCGAACTGGCCGCTGTTCGCCGAGAAGGCGCGCCAGTTGCTGACCCAGGACAAGGTCGCGGTGGTCTTCGGCTGCTGGACCTCGGTCTCGCGCAAGTCGGTGAACCCCGTGTTCAAGGAGCTCAACGGCCTGCTGTTCTACCCCGTCCAGTACGAGGGCGAGGAACTCGAAAAGAACGTCTTCTACACCGGCGCCGCGCCCAACCAGCAGGCGATCCCGGCCGTCGAATATTTGATGAGCAAGGACGGCGGTTCGGCCAAGCGCTGGGTGCTGCTCGGCACCGACTACGTCTATCCGCGCACCACCAACAAGATCCTGCGCGCCTTCCTCAAGTCGAAGGGCGTCGCCGATGCCGACATCATGGAGGAGTACACCCCCTTCGGTCACAGCGACTACCAGACCATCATCGCCAAGATCAAGAAGTTCGCCGGTGAAGGCAAGAAGACGGCCGTGGTGTCGACCATCAACGGCGACTCCAACGTGCCCTTCTACAAGGAACTCGGCAACGCCGGCCTCAAGGCCACGGACGTGCCGGTGGTGGCCTTCTCGGTCGGTGAAGAAGAGTTGCGCGGCGTCGATACCAAGCCGCTCGTCGGACACCTCGCGGCCTGGAATTACTTCCAGTCGATCAAGAATCCGCAGAATGACGCCTTCATCAAGATGTACCGCGACTGGGCGAAGAAGCAGAAGCTGCCCAAGGCCGAGTCGGTGGTCACCAACGACCCGATGGAAGCCACCTACATCGGCCTCCACATGTGGAAGCAGGCGGTCGAGAAGGCCAAGAGCACCGATGTCGACAAGGTCATCGCAGCCATGGGCGGGCAGACCTTCAAGGCACCGTCGGGCTTCACCATCAAGATGGACGAGAAGAACCACCACCTGCACCGCGCCGTGTTCATCGGCGAAGTGAAGGCCGACGGCCAGTTCAACGTGGTGTGGAAGACCAAGGGTCCGGTCAAGGCCGCACCGTGGTCGCCCTACATCGCCGGCAACGACAAGAAGAAGGACGAACCCGAGGTCAGCAAGGGCAAGTAAGCCGACTCGTCGTTCCACTTCTGATGACCTGAACCGACACGGCGACTTGGTCGCCGTGTCGCCAGCGCCGACTTTTCCGAAAAATGCGCAATCTCCTCTGCTCCCTGCTGTGCTGCCTGAGTCTCGCCGCCTACGCGGCGCCGGACCCGGCCGCAATGCGCCAGCTTGCCGCAGAGGAATCCGACGACAAGATCGCCGCGATCCACAAGCTCGCGCTGACTGCCGAACCCGAGGCGCTGGCGCTGCTGCAGCAACTCGCCGACGGCAGTCTGAAGGACGACAAGGGCGAGGAGATCACCATCAACAACCGCGTGCGGCGCGAGTTGGAAGGCGCGCTGGCGGTGCTGAAACTCATCGATCCCGACGTGACCGTGCGCTTCGCCGCCGTCAAGGAAATCGCCAGCAATGTCGATGCCGCGATGGCGCCGATGCTGGCCAAGGCGCGCGACCGCGAAACCGAACCGAAGATCCGCGCCCTGTTGGTTGAGGCGCACGCGCTCGCGACGCTCAAGGATGCCGACCCGCAGTTGCGCATCGCGGCCGCCAGGGCGCTGGCAGGCAGCGCCGACCCGAACACCCAGGCCCGGCTCAAGGCCCAGAGCGAGCCTGCCAACGAACCGGAAACCGAAGTGCGCCGCGCCGCCTTCCAGTCCTACCTGGCGGTCAAGGACCGCCTGACCCTGGCTGAGACCCTCGGCCGCATCTTCTCGGGCCTGAGTCTGGGCAGCATCCTGCTGCTCGCGGCGCTGGGCCTGGCCATCACCTATGGCGTGATGGGCGTGATCAACATGGCCCACGGCGAGCTGCTGATGATCGGCGCCTACGCCACTTACGCGATGCAGGGGGTCTTCCGTACGCATTTTCCGGCGCAGCTCGACTGGTATCTGCTGGCCGCCGTGCCGGTCGCCTTCTTCGCCGCCGCCGCGGTCGGCGTGCTGCTCGAACGCACGGTGATCCGCTGGCTTTACGGCCGCGCGCTGGAAACCCTGCTCGCCACCTGGGGCCTGTCGCTGATGCTGATCCAGGCCGCGCGCGTGATCTTCGGCGCGCAGAACGTCGAAGTCGCCAATCCCTCCTGGATGTCGGGCGGCCTCGAAATCCTGCCCTCCATCGTGTTGCCGCTCAATCGCATCGTCATCGTCGGCTTCGCGCTGTTCGTGCTGATGCTGGTCTGGGTGCTGATGAACAAGACGCGGCTGGGCATGTTCGTCCGCGCCGTGACGCAGAACCGCGCCATGGCCGGCTGCGTCGGCGTGCCGACGGGGCGCATCGACACGGTGGCCTTCGCGCTCGGCGCCGGCATCGCGGGCCTGGGCGGCGTGGCCCTGTCGCAGATCGCCAACGTCGGTCCCGACATGGGCCAGGGCTACATCGTCGATTCCTTCATGGTGGTGGTGCTGGGCGGCGTCGGCCAGCTGGCCGGTGCGGTGTGGGCCGCGCTGGGTCTGGGCATCGTCACCAAGTTCATCGAAAGCTGGGCCGGCGCCGTGATCGCCAAGATCGTGGTGCTGGTGTTCATCATCATGTTCATCCAGAAGCGTCCGCAGGGGCTGTTCGCCCTCAAGGGCCGGTTTGTGGAAAGCTAGGATGAAACCTCTCATGGAATTGCGGTTGGCGGGGGATCGGGAGGGCGGGGCATTCTGCTTCGCTCATGTCA
>JAUYSD010000030.1 GCA_030696505.1 Sulfuritalea sp.
CCCGCTCCAATGCATCGATTCTTGTGACCAGCCGGTCGTGCAAGCCGGCATGGATAGGGCGGAGGCGGTCCACCATGCGGCATAGCAGAGGTTCAAGAACCAGGTTGAGTATTCGGGAAATGGCGTTGCGCAACGGATTCAAGGTAGGCTGGTCCTGGTCAGAGAATGTCCATGGGGTTGGGGCTCAGGCGGCATAGCGCTGCAATATATCCGAGTCGATGGAACCTACCTCGAACAGACGGCCTTCCCGGAGCCAGGCAACATGGTTCGACAAGGCTTTGATGATCGGCATACTGTGGGATACCACGATTGCCGATTTCCCCGACGCCAGCGCCAGAGCGAGGTGGCTTATGCACTTTTTCTGGAACTCCGCGTCGCCAACCGCCAACACCTCATCGATTATCAGCATGTCGGCGTCGACATGCGCAGCCACCGAATAGGCCAGGCGTACATACATCCCGCTCGAGTAGTGTTTGACCGGCGTATCAAGGAAGCGCTCAACGCCTGAAAAATCGACAATGGCGTCGAAGCGCCGCCGGATCTCGTGTTCCGGACAGCCCAGCATCGCGCCATTCAGGAAGATATTCTCGCGTCCGGTGAGTTCCGGGTGAAAGCCTGTACCGACTTCGAGCAGCGACGCAACGCGGCCGCGGACGCGAACCTGGCCGCTGGTGGGCGGAATGATGCGGGAGAGTATCTTGAGCAGGGTCGATTTACCGGAGCCGTTTTTGCCGATCAGTGCGAGGCACTCTCCCTGGCGGACTTGCAGGGAAACGTCCTGCAGCGCCCAGAATTCTTCCTCGGTGGAATGGTCGGCGGGCGTGGTCGCACCGAGGTGCACCAGGCTGCGCAGCCAGGCCTTGAGCGAATCGGGGCGATGATGGTGCGATAGCGAATAGCGCTTGCCCAGCTTGCAGATGTCGATGACGATGTCGCTCATGGCGGGACGCTATTCATGCCAGATCGACCAGGTCGACTTCGGCGGCGAGGAAATGACGCACCGCAATCAGTCCGATGGCCAGAGTGGTTGCCAGAGAAAGGACTACCGGAACCTGGGGGAAGCCATCCATGCCGTTGAGCAAACTCCAGCGCAGACCTTCGATGATGCCGACCAGGGGGTTGAGGGCATACAGCATCTGCCATTGTTCCGGAATGCGCATCGACGTGTAGCCAGCCGGTGTCACGAAGAAGCCTATGGTCAGCAGGAAGGGAACCAGGTTGCTGATGTCGCGGAACCGCACATTGACCACGGAAAGCCACAGTCCGATGGCGGTACAAAGTACCAGCAGTTGCAGGCAGAACAGCGGGAAAAAGACGATCTGCCAGCCCGGCAGGTAGCCGAACCAGAGGCAGCCAAGTCCGAACAGCAGCCATGCGATGGCAAACTCGATTGCGTCGACGGCGACGGCGGCCATGGGAATGATGGCGCGAGGGAAGTAGGTTTTCTGGATGATGTGCAGATGGCCGACCAGAGAGTTCATGCTGTCGGGAACGGCGTTGGAAAAGAAATACCACGGGATGACGCCGCAGAAAATGATAAGCGGATAGGGCGCGGCGTGATTCTTCTCGAAGCCGGCGAGGAAGCCGAAAGCAAAACTCATGACCGCCATGAGCATCAGCGGCTTGAACAGAAGCCAAGCCAGCCCAAAGTAGGTTTGCCGGAAGCGCACGATGAGGTCACGTCGGATCAGCATGCGCGCAACTTCGCGGAACGCATGCAGTTCGCGCCAGTAGCCTTGCCACGTCGCAGGCGATCCGTCGATGATCAACTCGGGAGCGGGATTCTTGGACATCAGTAGTGGTGCGTTTCCGCTTCCCGAATGATAGTCACCATTTGCTCTCTGAAATCTCAACGGGAAGACCGGGTGGTCTGCCGTTTTGCCCAGTCCAGGGTTCGACTCAGGCCCAGTGACTGCGGAATCCGGACATCCAGGCCGAGTTCGTTGCGCGCCTTTTGAATCGCAGGGACGTAGCGTTCGGTGCTCCCTGGGACCGGCCCATCGCCTATTTCTACCTGTAGTCCATCGGTGGCAGCAGCAACTGCCTTGGCCAGTTCCGCGAGGCTGATCGCTTGATCCGACCCGACGTTATAAGGGTGGGCGGGCTTGCCTTTGAGCAGGAGGGTGAACATCCAGATGGCGAGATCGGCTCCGTAGAGGTAGCTGCGCAATGGAGTGCCGTTGCCATGAATCTTGACCGGGCCGCCAGCGAGCGCGTCGCGGATGAAACTGCCGACGGCGAACTTGTCGCTCAGGGGCAGGTACGGACCGATGAAGGCGAAGCCGCGGGCGATGACGCATTCGACCTCGGGTGTCATGGCGCACATCAGTTCCGACATTCGCTTCAACTCGCCGTAGGCCGACATCGGCTGGCGCAAATCGGGGGCGCCGTCGTAGTCTTCCGGGATATGGCCCAGATGGGCGGGTTGCGGGCCATACACGGCCCCGGAACTGGCCAGCAGCAGTCGTTTGGCACCGGATTGTCGGGCGAACTGCAGCACTTGCTGCATTCCCTGCAGCGCTGAGACAAGCAGCGCCGTGTCGCCAGCGCCGACTTCTGCTGCCGATGGCGTGGCGAGATGGATGACGTAGTCGAACGGGCCGGCAGGGAAGTCGAAGCTTTCCGGCTTGCCCTGCAGCCATTCGAATTCCCGGCGCAGCGCCAAGCGCGGCATTTGCGCGGCAAAGTCGGCGGGGTTGCGGCTGAGCAATGTGGCGCCAATTCCGGCTCCAAGGACATCATTCGCTGCAATGACGCTTTCGAGCAGCCATTTGCCGAAAAAGCCGGTCGCGCCAGTGATGAACAGGCGCGCACCGCGAAGCTCCGGCCAGAGATCCGCCGTATGGGCGAGGATGTGCTCCAGGTCCTCTGCCGGCACGGGCGGCACCTGGCTCAGAGTCCGACTCCAAGAAAGTCGCTGATCCGGTCGGCAGCGTGATCGAGCATTTGCGTGCTCAGGCCCGGGTAGAGTCCGATCCAGAAACTGCGCTCGGTGATTGCGTTGGCCACTGCGAGATCGCCGCTGACGCGGAACTCCCGGCCCTTCATGTAAGGCTGGCGCGTGACGTTGCCGGCGAACAGCAAGCGCGTGCCTATCTTGTGCTGATCGAGGTAGCGCAGCAGATCGACCCGGTTACAGGGGGCGTTCTCGTGCAGGGTGAGCAGAAAGCCGAACCAGGATGGCGCGCTGTCCGGGGTCGCTTGCGGCAGGATCAGGAACTCCTCGCAACTGCGCAGCCGTTCGCTCAAGTGGGCGAAATTGGCCCGGCGTGCGGCGATGAATGCGTCGAGCCGGGCCATCTGCGCGACGCCGAGCGCAGCCTGCATGTCGGTCATCTTGAGGTTGTATCCGGCATGGGAATAGGTGTACTTGTGGTCGTAGCCGCAGGGCAGGTCGCCGAGCTGCCAGTCGAAACGCTTGCCGCAGGTGTTGTCCTTGCCCGGCGCGCAGTAGCAGTCACGGCCCCAGTCACGGAAGGATTCGATGGCGCGGGCAATGGTGGGATCGTCGGTGAACACCGCGCCGCCTTCGCCGGTGGTGATGTGGTGCGCCGGATAAAAACTCAGGGTGCCCAAGTGGCCGAAACGCCCGACACTTTGACCGTGGAGCTGTGAGCCAAAGGCGTCGCAGCAGTCCTCGACCAGCCAGAGGCCGTGCCGGTCGGCCAGGCGGCGCAACGCGGCGGCTTCGAATGGGTTGCCCAGGGCGTGGGCCAGCATGACGGCGCGGGTGCGCGGCCCGATGGCGGACTCGATGGCGTGCGGCGTCGGGTTGTAGGTCGGCAGCGCGGAATCGACGAAGACCGGCACCAGGCCATTTTGCAGGATCGGGTTGATGGTGGTGGGGAAGCCCGCCGCCGCAGTGATGACCTCGTCGCCCGGCTTCAGTCTCCGCTCGCCCAGCAAGGGCGAGGTGAGGGCCGAAAGTGCGAGCAGATTGGCCGACGAGCCCGAATTGGTGGTCAGCGCCCGCCGCACGCCGACGCGTTGCGCAATCAGGCGTTCGAATTCATCGTTGAAGCGGCCGGTGGTGAGCCAGCCATCGAGTACGGCATCGACCATGGCGACGTAGGCTTCCGCGTCGAGCACGCGGCCGGCAGGCGGCACCGCGGTCTGGCCGGGGACGAAGGGCGCGCGCTGTTCCTTTTGGGCGGCATAGTCGCGCACCTGGGCGAGAATCCGTTGCCGTTGTTGGTCGGGAGTCATGGGATGGAAGTGTAATCGTCGATCTGCGCCAGCGTCAGGGCGTGCATGCGGGTAGTGTCGTCCGGTTGTGCATACCAGGCGCGATACCATTCCAGCGTGCGTTGCAGCGCCTCGACAACCGACCAGCGCGGGTGCCAGCCCAGTGCCTCACTTGCCTGAGTGGCGTCCAGGCGCAGGGTCCAGGTTTCCTTCTGGAAGTTGGCATCGGCGACTTCGATGCGCGCGCTGCCGCCCCATATTTCGGCACAGCGCTTGGCCACCTCGCCTACGGCAAGATGATCCGCTTCCATCGGACCGAAGTTCCAGCTCCGGGCAAAGCGCGGTCCGTCGCTCGCGCACAAATGCTGCGCCAGCAGCAGATAGCCGGCGAGCGCTTCGAGTACATGCTGCCAAGGCCGAATTGCGCCGGGCATGCGCAGCACCAGGGCCTCGTCGGCGGCAAAGGCGCGCACCAGGTCGGGCAACAGGCGGTGCGTCGCCCAGTCGCCGCCGCCGATGACATTGCCGGCGCGCGCGGTGGCGATTCTCGGCGATCTTTCAGTGTTGAAGAAGGACTCGCGCCATGAGGCGGTGGCGATTTCCGCACAGCTCTTGCTGGCGCTATACGGGTCCTTGCCTCCCAGTGGGTCGGTTTCATGCAGCGGTTTACCTTCCGGTGAGGGCATGTAGCACTTGTCGCTGGTTACGATCACCGCGGCCTCGACGGTCGGGCAGCCGCGGATCGCATCGAGCAGATTGACCGTGCCGGTCAGATTGGTGGCGAAAGTGTCGCGGGCGGTCCGATAGCCTTCGGCCACGATGGCCTGGGCAGCAAGGTGGAAAACGATGCTGGCCTGGCTTTCGCGCAACGCCGTGGCCAGCGCTTCGTAGTCGCGGATGTCGCCGATGATGGACCTGAGGCCCTGCGCTACCCGCGCGGACTCGAACAGATTGGGCTGGGTCGGTGGTGCCAGCGAGAACGCCGTCACGTCAGCGCCAACTTTCTGCAGCCACAGCGCCAGCCAGGCGCCCTTGAAGCCGGTGTGCCCGGTCAGAAGGACCCGCCGGCCCTTCCAGAAGCCCGGGTTCATGGCCAAAGTTTCCAGGGGGCGTTGCCGCTGGCCCAGAGCTCCTCCAGGTAGTTCTTGTCGCGCAGGGTATCCATGGGTTGCCAGAAGCCGTCATGGCGGAAGGCGGCCAACTGTCCAGTGGCGGCGAGTTGTTGCATCGGCTCTTTCTCCCACAGGGTGTCGTTGCCGCCGATAGGGTCGAGCGCCGCCGGCGACAGGACGAAAAAGCCGCCGTTGATCCAGTCGCCGTCGCCGCGCGGCTTTTCCTGAAATCCGCGGGCACGCCGACCCTCCAGGTCGAGGCGGCCGAAACGCGCCGGCGGACGTACGGCGGTGACCGTGGCCAGACAGGCTTCATCGCGGTGAAAGGCAAGCAAGGCACCGATGTCGACGTCGGCCACGCCATCGCCGTAGGTCACGCAGAAATCCTGGTTATCGACAAAGCGGCGTATCTGACGCAGGCGGCCACCGGTCTGTGTCCAGTCGCCGGTATCGACCAGCGTGATGTTCCAAGGCTCGGACTGATTCTGATGCAAGTCGACGCGGTTTTGCGCCAGGTCGATGGTCACGTCCGAGTTGTGCAATGCCAGGTTGGCGAAGTACTCCTTGACCATATAACCCTTGTAGCCGAGGCAAATCACGAAGTCGGTAACGCCGAAATGCGCATAGCCCTTCATGATGTGCCAGAGAATCGGCTTGCCACCGATCTCGACCATTGGTTTTGGCCGGAGCACTGTCTCTTCAGCCAGACGCGTACCCAGTCCGCCGGCGAGTATCACTGCTTTCATTTTTGGTGAAATTGATTGGGCCGTGTTGAACCCCGCGAATGTTACCAGAGCAGCCGATTGCGTCGCCTGCAGGGCCCATAAACAATCCCCTTATCGCCAAATAGAAATAATCGCATTGGCGCGCAGAGGGGAAATTGTTAACCTGCCGGCTATCAAACGATAACCATTATTCGAGGAGGCTTGGCATGGCGTTGGTCAATCCGCACGGCGGCGGTAGTCTGCGACCTTTGTTGTTGGAAGGCGAGGCGCTGATCGCCGAACTGGCACGCGCTTCATCGCTGCCGAAGGTCAAGGTCAGCTCGCGCGAAAAGGGCGACATCATCATGTTGGGCATCGGCGGCTTCACGCCGCTCGAAGGCTTCATGACCCATACCGATTGGCAGGGCGTCTGCGACGGCATGAAAATGGCCAACGGGCTGTTCTGGCCGATTCCGATCACGCTGTCGACCGACACGGCAACCGCTGCAGGCTTCCACACCGGTGGCGATATCGCCCTGATCGATCCGGACGACGATTCCATTCTCGCCACCATGAAAGTGACCGAGAAGTACTCGATCAACAAGGCGCACGAATGTGCCACGGTGTACAAGACCACCGACATCGAGCATCCCGGCGTCAAGATGGTCATGGAGCAGGGCGAGGTCAACTTGGCCGGCCCGATCAAGGTTCTCTCGCAGGGCGATTTCCCCGAGAAGTACGGCGACCTGTTCCTCTCGCCGAAGCAAACTCGGGCGCAATTCGAGGCCATGGGCTGGAGCAAGGTCGCGGCTTTCCAGACGCGCAACCCGATGCACCGCTCGCACGAGTACCTGGCCAAGATCGCCATCGAGACCTGCGACGGTGTGCTGATCCATTCCCTGCTCGGTAACCTGAAGCCCGGCGACATTCCCGCCGACGTGCGTTCCGAGGCGATCGCCACGCTGGCTGAGCACTACTTTGTCAAGAACACCGTGCTGCAGGCCGGCTATCCGCTCGACATGCGCTACGCCGGTCCGCGCGAGGCGCTGTTGCATGCGCTGTTCCGCCAGAACTACGGCTGTTCGCACCTGATCGTCGGTCGCGACCAAGCCGGAGTCGGCAGCTATTACGGGCCTTTCTACGCTCATCACATCTTTGAAGAAATTCCCAAGGACGCGCTGGAAACCCAGCCGCTGAAGATCGACTGGACCTTCTGGTGCTACAAGTGCGGCGGCATGGCTTCGGCGCGCACCTGTCCGCATGGCGAGGCCGATCGGCTGCTGCTGTCCGGCACCAAGTTGCGCAAGATGTTGTCCGAAGGCGGCGACGTGCCCGCCGAATTTTCGCGGCCCGAGGTGCTGGAGGTGCTGCGCGCCTACTACGCCAGCCTGGCCGAGCATGAGAAGGTCGAGGTCAAGTTGTCCGGACACTCGGCCCGCTGAAGAATCAGAACCCCAGCTTTTCCACGTGCATTTTTTGATCATCAACACCGTAACCTAGGAGTAAGACCAAATGCCAACCTTTGTTCGTACCGAGAAGTGCGACGGCTGCAAGGGGCAGGACAAGACTGCCTGTATGTACATCTGCCCGCACAACCTGATGAAGCTGGACAAGGACGGTTCCGAAACCGGCCATGCCATGAAGGCATTCAACCAGGAGCCGGAGCAGTGCTGGGAGTGCTACTCCTGCGTCAAGATCTGCCCGCAAGGCGCGATCGAATGCCGTCACTACGCCGACATCGTGCCGCTGGGCGGTTCCGTGCAGCCGCTGCGTGGCTCGGATTCCATCATGTGGACCATCAAGTTCCGCAACGGCACGCTGAAGCGTTTCAAGTTCCCGATCCGGACGACGGCCGAAGGCTCGATCGATCCTTACGGCAACAAGCCGATGCCGAAGATGTCCGAACTCACCGTCGATGGCGTGTTTACCCGCGCCGTCATGGGTGGTTTCCGCGCCGGCAACCCTGCTGAACTGATCCGCAAGTAATTGACAAATCGAGGAACCAAAAATGGCTGGAACATTTGAAGCACCGGAAGTCGTCTACGAAGAGCTGGACGTTCTGCTTGTCGGCGGCGGCATGGCCTGCTGCGGCACGGCATATGAAATCATGCGCTGGGCCGAAGCCCTCAAGGCCGAGACCGGCAAGGAACTCAAGATCAAGCTGGTCGACAAGGCCGCCATGGATCGCTCCGGCGCCGTGGCGCAGGGTCTGTCCGCGATCAACACCTACATCGGCGACAAGCAGGATCCCGCCGACTACGCGCGCATGGTCTCCAACGACCTGATGGGCATCACCCGCGACGACCTGGCCTACGACGTGGGCCGCAACGTCGACGACTCCGTGCATTTGTTCGAAGAGTGGGGCCTGCCGATCTGGAAGACCGACGCCGAAGGCGTCCGTCACGACGGTGCCGAGGCACAGAAGGAAGGCCTGCCGGCCCTGAAGGATGGCGGCCAGCCGGTGCGTTCGGGCAAGTGGCAGATCATGATCAACGGCGAATCCTACAAGTGGATCGTCGCTGAAGCCGCCAAGAAGGCCTTGGGGCTGGATCGCATCGAGGAGCGCGTGTTCATCGTTCATCTGATCAACGACAAGAACGATCCGACCCGCAT
>JAUYSD010000104.1 GCA_030696505.1 Sulfuritalea sp.
CGAGCGGAATCGAGTCCAGCTGGAGCCTTTCGTAGAGCAGGGTGCGGCCGCGCTTCCAGGTGGCGAACAGCGTGAATATGCCGAGACCGAGCACCAGGGGGAACCAGCCGCCGTCGAACACCTTGATCAGGTTGGCCGAGAAAAACGCGAAGTCGACCACGATGAACAGGATCAGGAACAAGCCGGCCTGCAGCCAGTTCCAGTTCCACAGGGCACGTACCACGACAAACGCCAGCAGTGTGTCGATCATCATGGTCAGGGTCACCGCGATACCGTAGGCCGATGCCAGGTTCGACGAGGACTTGAAGCCGAGCACCAAAATGACCACAGCGAGCAGCAGCAGCCAGTTGATGTTGGGGATGTAGATCTGGCCCTTTTCGCGCTCCGAGGTGAACTTCACCTGCAGCCGCGGACAATAGCCGAGCTGCATGGCCTGGCTGGTCAGCGAAAACGCCCCGGAGATTACGGCTTGCGATGCGATGACGGTGGCGGCGGTCGCCAGGCCGACCATCGGATACAGCAGTTCGTCGGGTACCAGCATGAAGAAGGGATTCTTCACGGCCGCGGGGTTGTCGAGGATCAGCGCGCCCTGGCCGAGATAGTTCAGGTAAAGGCAGGGAAATACGTATCCCAGCCACGCCCACTTGATCGAGCGTCGGCCGAAATGTCCCATGTCGGCATACAGCGCTTCGCCTCCGGTGATAGCCAGCACCACCGCGCCCAGGGCGAGATAGGCGTGAGAGCGATTTTCGAGGAAGAAGTGCAGGGCATACCAGGGGTTGATGGCAGCGATGACGGCGGGGTGCTTGAGGATGTTCCAGATGCCCAGCACGCCGAGCGTGCCGAACCAGAACAGCATCACGGGTCCGAACAGGGCGCCGACGCTGGCCGTGCCGCGCGGTTGAAACAGGAACAGGCCGCAGAGCACCAGTATGGTGATCGGGACGATATAAGGTTTGAACATCGGGGTGGCGACTTCCAGGCCTTCGACGGCGGACAGCACCGACATCGCCGGCGTGATCACGGCGTCGCCGTAGAACAGACCGGCGCCGAAGATGCCCAGCCCCGACAGCAGCCACATCATGCGCGGTCCGGCGCCGCGGGTGCGCAGGGCGAGCGAGGTCAGCGCCATGATGCCGCCTTCGCCGCGGTTGTCGGCGCGGGTGATGAACATCACGTACTTGAGCGACACCGTGATGGTCAGTGCCCAGAAAATCAGCGACAGAATACCCAGCAGGTTGTCCGGCGATACCGCGACGGCATGGGGGCCGTTGAATACTTCCTTCATGGTGTACAGCGGGCTGGTGCCGATGTCGCCGTAGACCACGCCCATGGCCGCGACGGAAACGGCGGCGAGGCGAGGCTTCATGCTGCCCGGCGGATTATTATTGTTGCTCTGCACCATCAAATAATTATAGGCGCATTGCAAATCATGAGTTGCCGCGCCGCGGCGGGCATCCCGATCACCAAGGGCACAAGCGGTGCGACGCTTCGATGCACCACTTTTCGTCTTGAGGTGGATTGTGGGACGCCCGGGTTTGTCGGATAATGCGCGCCTCGCGTGCTGCATATCCAGTACCGCGACATCCCGGGCCGGGGTGACGGAATCGGTAGACGTAGCGGTCTCAAACACCGCCGCCGCAAGGCATGGGGATTCGACTTCCCCCCCCGGCACCAACAACTTGTCTGGCAAACCGAGTCGGGCCGGCAAGACGGACGCCGGCAGAAAAATCGGCGATATTCCGATTACACTTGGCTCCCGGTGCGATGTAGTGGTTTTCACGGAGGGGATGTAGTGATTGCGCGGAATGCTGGAGTTTCAATGACCGTCCTGCGGGCGTTGCCGATCTTCGAGATGCTCGATGACGAATGCCTGAAGCCGCTGACCCGTGTCGCGATGCTGCGCCAGATTCCGCGAAATACCGTCGCCCTGCATGCCGGCGACAGTACCGACAACATCTACTTCGTGCTTTCAGGATCCCTGAAGGTGCAGGTCAGCGACGAGGAAGGCCGCGAAGTCATTCTGTCGATGCTCGGTCCGGGCGAGTTGTTCGGCGAAATGGGCGTGCTCGACGACCATCCGCGTTCGGCCACGGTGCTGGCCGTCGAACAAAGTGAAGTCGTGGTGATGGGCAAGGCGGATTTCAAGCAATGCCTGGTGGAAAATCCCGATGTTTCCCTGTTCATCATGCGCAACCTGACCAAGCGCCTGCGTCTGGCCGACCGCAACATCGAGAGCCTGGCGCTGCTGGATGTCTATGGACGCGTCGCACGCCTGCTGCTCGAGGCGGCAGAGACCATCGACGGGCGCAAGGTGGTGACGCACAAGTTGAGCAAGCAGGACATCGCCAAAATGATCGGCGCTTCGCGCGAAATGGTCAGTCGGGTGATGCGCGATCTCATGGCTCAGGGACTGATCCTGGAACGCGGCGGACAGTTGGTCCTGGTAGACCTGGCGGCGTTCAGGCGCCATGGCGACCTGGACGTGGCGAATTGATCGTCGACACTGCATACACTGCGGCGCCCGGGGTCTGAAGAGCGGCCGCTCTGTTACCATGCGCGCCGGCCGACGCAAGGTCGGCCAACGCCGCAAGTCCTTCCCCGCTTCCCGATGCCTTTCACACTTGCCGATTTCGATTACGCGCTGCCGCCGGAACTGATTGCCCAGGCTCCCCTGGCGCAGCGTTCGGCAAGCCGTCTGCTGGTGGTCGATGGCGACCGTCGCAGCGACAGCCGCTTTGTCGATCTGCTGCAATGGCTGCGCGCCGGCGACCTGCTGGTGATGAACGACAGCCGGGTCTTGCATGCCCGCCTGCTGGGACGAAAAGACAGCGGGGGGCAGGTCGAAGTCCTGGTCGAACGTCTGCTCGATCACAACACCGTGTTGGCGCAAGTGCGGGCGAGCAAATCGCCGCAAGCCGGCAGCCGGCTGCGGCTCGAAGCTGAACTCGATGTCGAGGTGCTGGGGCGCGAGGGCGAGTTCTATCTCCTGCGTTTTGCCGAAGATGCCGCCGAACTGATCGAGCGCCATGGCCGGCTGCCCTTGCCGCCCTATATAGAACGCCAGGCCGAAGCCCCCGACGAGTTGCGCTACCAGACCGTGTATGCGCGCGAGAAGGGTTCGGTGGCGGCGCCTACCGCCGGCCTGCACTTCGACCAGGACATGCTGGCGCGGCTGCGCGAAATGGGAGTCGGCATCGCCTACGTCACCTTGCATGTGGGCGCCGGAACCTTTCAGCCGGTACGCGCCAGCAAGCTGACGGAACACCGCATGCATACCGAGCGCTACGACTTGCCGCCCGCCACCGCGGCGGCGATTGCGGCGACCCGCGCCGGCGGCGGCCGCGTCGTCGCGGTCGGCACCACGTCCTTGCGTACCCTGGAATCCGCGGCGTTGGACGGAGGCTTGAAAGTTGGCGCTGGCGAGACGGCGCTGTTCGTCACTCCCGGCTTTGAATTCAAGGTGGCGGACATGCTGGTCACCAATTTTCACTTGCCCAAGTCCACCCTGCTGATGCTGGTTGCGGCCTTTGCCGGCATGGAGGAAATCCGCTCCGCCTATCAGCATGCGATTGCGGCGCGCTATCGCTTTTTCAGCTACGGCGACGCCATGTTGCTGCATCGAAGGCGGGAATAATGAACTTTGAACTGCTTGCCAGCGACGGTGCGGCGCGACGCGGAACGCTGACGCTGGCGCACGGCGTGGCGCCGACCCCGACTTTCATGCCGGTCGGCACCTATGGCACGGTCAAGGCGATGTCGCCGGACGAGCTGGTCGATATCGGCGCCTCCATCGTGCTCGGCAACACCTTCCATCTCTGGCTGCGGCCAGGACTGGAGGTGGTTGCGGCGCACGGCGGCCTGCACCGCTTCATGGGCTGGAACGGTCCTATCCTGACCGACTCGGGCGGCTTTCAGGTGTTCTCGCTGGGCGAGTTGCGCAAGATCAGCGAGGAAGGCGTCAGGTTCGCTTCGCCGATCAACGGCGACCGGCTGTTCCTGACGCCGGAAGAATCGATGCGCATCCAGCATGTGCTGAACTCCGACGTGGTGATGATCTTCGACGAATGCACGCCCTATCCGGCGGATCTGTCCACTGCAGCCGCATCGATGCGGCTCTCGCTGCGCTGGGCGCGGCGCTCGCGCGACGAACACGACCGGCTACAGAACAGCAATGCCCTGTTCGGCATCGTCCAGGGCGGCATGCACGAAAGCCTGCGCGACGAATCGCTGGCGGCGCTGGTCGACATCGGTTTCGACGGCTTTGCCATCGGCGGCCTCTCGGTCGGCGAGCCCAAGGAGGAAATGGCGCGCATCCTGGCCCACACCGCGCCGCGCCTGCCGGTCGACAAGCCGCGCTACCTGATGGGCGTCGGCACCCCGGAAGACCTGGTGTATGCCGTGGGGCAGGGCATCGACATGTTCGATTGCGTGATGCCGACGCGCAATGCGCGCAACGGCTGGCTATTCACGCGCTGGGGCGACGTCAAGATCAAGAACGCCAGCCACAAGAACGATACCCGTGCGCTGGACGAGACCTGCGGCTGCTACACCTGCCGCAATTTCACGCGCGCCTATCTGCATCATCTGCATCGCGTCGGCGAGATCCTCGGGGCGCGGCTCAATACCATCCACAATCTTTACTATTACCAGACCCTGATGGCGGAAATGCGCCTCGCCATCGAGCAGGGCGACTTCGCCGGCTTCCGTCTCCGCTTTAACCGGGGGCGGGCTGGCGAGCAGGTATAATCCGCCGCTTAATTTTAGTTTCGGCGTAACGCCTGCATTGCGGGCGAGCCTTCATTGAAACGCTGCTTCGCAGCGTTTTGGACATTCCTGGAGATTCATAGTGCTGATTTCAAATGCTTACGCACAGGCGGCCGGTGGCGCCGCCGCCGATCCAATGGGCGGCCTGATGGGCATGTTGCCCATTCTTTTGATGTTCATCGTGCTCTGGTTCGTCATGATCCGGCCGCAAATGAAGAAGGCCAAGGAACAGCAGAAAATGGTCAGCGAACTGGCCAAGGGCGACGAAGTGGTTACCCAGGGCGGCATCACCGGCCGCATCGCCAAGGTGGGTGAAAACTACCTGAGCCTCGAAGTGGCCGAAGGCAAGGACGGCCCGGTGGTGATCACCGTGCAGAAGAACGCCGTGGGCGCGCTGCTGCCCAAGGGTACGCTGAAGAACCTGTAATTTTTCGGGCCGGCCGCGTCAAAGCGCGGGCCGGGTATCACGCCATGAACCGCTACCCCCTCTGGAAAAACGCCACGGTGCTGATCGCCCTGGTGCTTGGCCTGCTCTACACGCTGCCCAACTTCTTCGGCGAGGCACCGGCCGTCCAGGTGGCCAGCGTCAAATCGACGCACAAGGTCGACGCCAAACTCCTGGCCCAGGTGGAAGCGGCGCTCAAGACGGCATCGATCGCCCCGCAAGGGATGGTGCTCGATCTCAACAGCATCCGCGTGCGGCTGGCCGACACCGATACCCAGCTCAAGGCGCGGGACGCCATCGAGAGGGCCCTGAACCCGGTGGCGGCGGATGCGACCTACAGCGTGGCGCTGAATCTGGTCTCGGACTCCCCCAACTGGCTGAACAGCATCAACGCCCTGCCGATGTATCTCGGTCTCGATCTGCGTGGCGGCGTGCATTTCCTGTTGCAGGTCGATATGAAGGGGGCGCTGACCAAGCGCCTCGATTCGATCGGCGCCGATTTGCGCAGCCTGATGCGCGACAAGAACATCCGTCATGGCGGCATCAGCCGCGAGGGACAGACCGTGGCGATTCGTTTCCGCGAGGCGGAAACCCGCGACAAGGCGCGCGGCGTGCTGACCGACAGCCAGCCCGACCTGGAACTGGTCGACGCCCAGGAAGGCGCGGATCTCAAGCTGGTGGCGACGCTCAAGCCGGTGGCGCAAAAGCGCATACAGGAATTCGCCGTCAAGCAGAACATCACCACCCTGCACAACCGCATCAACGAACTCGGCGTTGCCGAACCGGTGATCCAGCAGCAGGGCATAGACCGCATCGTGGTGCAATTGCCGGGGGTGCAGGATACGGCCAAGGCCAAGGATATACTCGGCCGCACGGCAACACTGGAAGTGCGCATGGTCGATGACGAAGCCAGCGCCAATCCCAGCGTCATGGATCAGGCCGCCCGCGGCCAGCTGCCTCCCGGCACCGAATACTACGTCGAGCGCGGCGGCCGCGGCCTGCTGGTGAAGAAGCAGGTGGTGTTGACCGGCGAGCGCCTGACCGATGCCCAGCCCGGATTCGACAACCAGACCCAGGAACCGGCGGTGCACCTGTCGCTCGATTCGGCGGGCGCACGCATCTTCAAGGATGTGACGCGCGAGAGCGTGGGCAAGCGCATGGCCATCCTGCTGATCGAAAAGGGCAAGGGCGAGGTGGTCACGGCGCCGGTGATCCGCACCGAGATCGGCGGCGGCCGCGTGCAGATCTCGGGCCGCATGAGCACCGTCGAGGCACACGATGTCGCCCTGCTGCTGCGGGCCGGCTCGCTGGCGGCGCCGATGGAGATCATCGAGGAGCGCACCGTCGGCCCCAGCCTGGGTGCCGAGAATATCGCCAAGGGCTTCAATTCGACCATGTGGGGCTTCATTGCCATCGCCGTGTTCATGATGTCCTACTACCTGCTGTTCGGCGCCGTGTCGGTGTTCGCCCTTTCGGCCAACCTGCTGTTCCTGGTGGCGCTGTTGTCGCCGCTGCAGGCGACGCTGACCCTGCCCGGCATTGCAGCCATCGCCCTGACTCTGGGCATGGCGATCGACGCCAACGTGCTGATCAACGAGCGCGTGCGCGAGGAGCTGCGCGGCGGAAATTCACCGCAGGCAGCGATTACCGCCGGCTACGAGCGCGCCTGGGCGACCATTCTCGACTCGAACATCACGACGCTGATCGCCGGCATCGCATTGCTGATTTTTGGCTCCGGCCCGGTGCGCGGCTTTGCCGTGGTGCATTGCCTGGGCATCCTGACTTCGATCTTCAGTTCGGTCGTGGTCTCGCGTGCGCTGATCAACTGGATCTACGGTCGCCGGCGCAAGCTGGAAGCGGTGAGCATCGGGCAAGTCTGGAAGCCGGGAGTCTGACATGGAATTTTTCCGCATACGCAAAGATATTCCCTTCATGCGCCATGCCCTGGTGTTCAACATCATCTCGTTGATCACCTTTTTGCTGGCGGTGTTCTTCCTCAGCACCAAGGGGCTGCATTTTTCCGTCGAGTTCACCGGCGGCACGCTGCTGGAAGTCAGCTACGCCCAGGCGCCCGACTTGCGACAGATCCGCCAGCAACTGGAGTCCGACGGGTTTGTCGATCCGCAGGTGCAGAACTTCGGTTCCTCGCGCGACGTGCTGATTCGCGTCCCGCTGACGAAGGGCGCCGAAAGCTCCAAGGTCGGCGAGCAGGTGATGGCCTCGCTGGTAAAAGTTGGCGCTGGCGCCACGGCGCCAGTTGTGAAGCCTGAGCTCAAGCGGGTCGAGTTCGTCGGGCCGCAGGTCGGCAAGGAACTTGCCGAAGACGGCGCGCTGGCGCTGCTGCTGGTGGTGGTCGGCATCATGCTGTATCTGGCCTTCCGCTTCGAATGGCGCTTCGCCCTCTCCGCCATCATCGCCAACATGCATGACGTGGTGATCATCCTCGGCTTCTTCGCCTTCTTCCAGTGGGAGTTCTCGCTGCCGGTGCTGGCGGCCGTGCTGGCGGTGCTGGGCTATTCGGTCAACGAGTCGGTGGTGGTGTTCGACCGGGTGCGCGAAACCTTCAAGAAAAAGCGCGGCATGACCACGCCGCAGGTACTCGACCACGCCATCACCAGCACCATCTCGCGCACCATCATCACCCATGGCTCGACCCAGATGATGGTCACCTCGATGCTGATTTTCGGTGGCGCGGCGCTGCACTACTTCGCCCTGGCGCTGACCATCGGCATCCTGTTCGGCATCTATTCGTCCGTTCTGGTGGCGAGCCCCCTGGTCATGTGGCTCGGCGTTTCGCGCGAGCAGTTCGTCAAGCCCAAGGTAGAAAAGCAGGAAGCCGTGGTCTGATGCAACGCATCCGCATCTGGGATCTGCCGACCCGGGTGTTTCACTGGGCATTGGCGCTCTGTGTGGTCGGATCCTTCGTCACGGTAAAGATAGGCGGCAATGCCATGGTCTGGCATGGCCGCATCGGCGTGACCGTGGTCGGCCTGCTGGCGTTTCGCCTGGTCTGGGGTTTCGTCGGCTCGACCTATGCGCGCTTCAGCCAGTTCGTACGCGGGCCGCGCGTCATCAAGGACTATATCCGTGGGCAGTGGCAGGGCGAAGGACACAATCCGCTCGGTGCGCTGTCGGTGCTGGCCACGCTGGGTACGCTGCTGCTGCTGGTGGCGACCGGATTGTTCGCCAACGATGACATCGCCTTCGAGGGACCGCTCTACGCCCTGGTCGGCAAGGAGTTTTCGGATCGGGTGGCCGGCATCCATCGCCTGATCGAGCCGCTGACCATACTCTTGGTGCTGGCACACCTGGGCGCCATCGCCTATTACGTGCGATTCAAGAAGGAAACCCTGATCATGCCCATGATCACGGGCTGGAAAGTTGGTGCTGGCGAGACGGCGCAGGGCGGCGGAGCGCTGGCTTTCTGCTTCGCGCTGGCGATTGCCCTGGGCGCCGCCTATGGCGCCAGCGGCGCCTGGATTGCGTCGCCCCCATCCACTGCGGCGCCTGCCGCGGCGCCGAACTGGTAAGAAAACGGCCACCCGAAGGTGGCCGTTGCTTTGTGCCA